>NZ_JAXCHU010000003.1:0-416258 GCF_035984695.1 Glaciihabitans sp. GrIS 2.15 | reverse complement strand
TGCTCATTCATCGACCGGCAACAGAACGTTGTGTTCCAGGGATTCACCGGGTCGGGGAAATCGTATCTGGGCTGCGCGCTGGCGAAGGCCGCGTGCCTGCACCGGGTGCGAGCGCACTACATTCGCATGCCGGAGCTCGAAGAGGCCTGGCAGCTGGCCCGCGATAAACCCGCCGGGACGACGAAGTTTCTGAACAAGTACGCCGCGTTCTCGCTCCTAGTCATCGATGAATGGCTCCTCGATGAACCCGACGAGAGCACCAGAAGCATGCTCCTGGAACTCCTCGAGCGCCGCTACGACCAGGCATCAACGGTGTTCTGCACCCAGTACGCCCAGAAAGATTGGCATCAGCGACTCGGTTCCGGAGTTCACGCCGACGCGATCATGGACCGTATCGTGCACAACACCATCTGGGTCGAGACCGGCGGCCACAACATGCGAGAACACACCGCCGGCCAGGTCAAGGCATAAAGGCTCGCGCGGTCGGGCACCAGTGGCCCCGACCGCGCGACAGCCCGGCACCGAAAGGCAATACCGGCGGCCCCCGAAGGCAATATTCAACGGCCCCCGAACTCGCAAATACTCAAAACCCGAGGCTTGGCACTTCCGACTGCCCCGCGGCGTCTGGATGATCGGGCGCAGCCGGGACGGGGACAAAAGTTCGCCCTGCAACTTTGTGGGTTTTCAACCGGCCCTCTGAATCAAACAGCCGCGTGGCGGGCAGCAACCCCGCGGATGGTCTGGCTGTGCCGTGCTAATTCGGGCTGTAGGTTCTTGGCAAAGAGGGAATTCGGTCAATTGGGAATCAATTGTTTCGGCGGAGTACACCTCGCGGACGACGAGCTGGGTCAGTCCAGTGACGGCGGCAGCGTCGCTACGATTGCGGTGACAACAGCTGCTGTGATCGCGACAATGAGGCTGTTGACAAGTCCCGTCAGAAGGTGCTGCGACGGGTTGAAGATTGACTCAAAATTTTGCACCCCGAAACTCCAGAACGTGGTCCAGGTCGGAGCGGCCACGATGACCGCATTCGGCTGGAAGGCGCGAAGGATTGCAACGAGCAGTGGTACCCCGAAGATGAGGGCTGAACCGATGCCAGCGATTGCAAAAAGCGTGCGCTTGAGTCTCGTGTCGCGTGGATGTTCGACGCTGCCCTGGTGGTGCTTCCGCCCGCGACGCGGACGGGTCCGTGCGGTGGCTCCGAGGGAAGCTGAACTGGTGGAGCGAGCGGATGCTGCGTTCGCCCGGCTTTGGGTCGTGGTGGTCATGACTTTTTCTCCCTCAGTGCCCAGAACTGGAAAGCGGTGACGAGGCCGACCACGATGATCAGCACGAAAGCCTCTGCCGTCGCCGCCCCGAGCTGCAGCTGTACAAATGCCCGGTTGTAGATATAGCCGACGAGGGTCTGGGTCTCATTTCCCGGCCCGCCCTGCGTCAGAATGTAGAACTGCGTGAAGGCGAGCAGCGAACCGGTCACCGAAATGATCACGCTGAGTGCGATCGTGTTCTTGATCATCGGCATGGTGATGAGTCGCTCCTGTTGCCACCAGCTCGCACCCTCGAGGGACGCAGCCTCGTAGACCTCATCGGGAATCGACTGCATAGCTCCCATTACGAGAACCATGGTCAGACCCGAGACAGCCCAGACAATGAATACGCAGATGAGGCCGGTGGCAAGCGGTCCATTCACGAGCCACGCGGTTGTTCCGTCTGTGATGTTGAGCAATTTCAAAATGACATTTACGAGCCCGGATGATGGTTGTGCCTCCAACACAAGGATGAAGCTCAACGTGGTGAGGCCGACCACATAAGGCAGGAAGAAAATCGTTCGCAGCACCGTGGCTCCGCGGCGCTTTGCTCTTACGAGCACTGCGAGGAAGTACCCGAGGACGAGAATCGGGACGGTGACGATGCCCGTGTACAGCAGGGTGTAGCCAATCGACTTGCCGAACGCGGGATCCTGGAACAATTTGATGTAGTTCTCGAAGCCGATGAAGTGGTAACTACCGATGAGTGGCCAGTTTGTGAGCGAGATGTAGATCGCAATTATCAGCGGCGCGATAACGAAGACCACAACAAAGACCAAGGCCGGTGTGACCAATGCCAGACCGGTACGCGGCGGATGGGTCAATGAGACCCTCTTCTTCCGCGGCGAGCCGATTATTACGGATGAGGATCGACCAGCGGATTTTGCAAGTATCGATGACATTTTGCACCTCCTTGTGCAGCGGGACCTAAGCCTGGGCCTGGTCGAGGATTCTGTCCCAGGCAGGTTGAGCTGTTTTCATAGCCGCTGTGACTCCGTCGCCGAACACCGCTTCGCGGAACATCGTGATGAACGGACTTGACGGTTGGTTGTAGAGCAGGTTGTAGGCCAGCGTCTGCGGCGCATATCCCCTTTCGAGGTTTTTTAGCGGAAGCTCGGAGATGGGGTAATTGCGCTGATATGACGGCGTGAGCACATCAGATCGCACGGGAAAGTACCCTCCCGCCGGAAGATTCTTTTGGGTGTCCAGCCCGGTGGCGTACTTCATAAACTCCCAGCCGCCCTGCGGATTGGCGGAACCATTGGGAATACACATATTGTCTCCACCGTCGAAGAACGAGCTTCCACCAGTTGGACCGGGCAGGAGTACGGCGTCGATTTTTTTCAGAATTGCTGGCGGCGCCGTCGCGACTGAACCCCAGGAGACGGGCATAAGCCCAACAGTGCCTGCTCGGAAGTCAGCTCCCCAGGCAGCACCCGCATCGCTGTAGGCCTTGCGCGAGGTGAGCCCATCGACCCAGAGCTGCCGGTAGAACGCTAACGTCTGCTCAAGGGCATCATTGCCGATTATGTTGCCTTGCTGCCGACCAATTCTCCCTTTTTGCATGTCATTTCCTGTTGCCCAGATGTGCGGCTGGACGGTAAAGCCGAGGATGCCGGGAGAGTTGGCTGATAGGGTCCACGCGAAGATCTCGCCGCCGAGTTTCTGAATCTTTTTCGCAGCATCCAGCAGTCCGGTAAACCCTGTCGAGAGCGACGTCGGGTCAACGTCGGCCTTTGCCAGGATCTCGGTGTTGTAGTACAGCATCGAATTATCGGCGAGATACGGCACCCCAAAGAACCGGTTGTTTTGCTCAAGCAGGCGAAGATGCCCGGTCGAGAGTCGATCGAAATACGGAAGCTCCTTGACGACCGTGGTCAGGTCGGCAAAGACGCCGCGATAGATGAACAGAGTCGAGTTGATGTCGTCCATGTCCACAACGTCCGGGGGCTGGCCACCACGGATCGAGGTCGCCAGTTTGGTTACGTACTGAGCGTCGGGGATGGGGGTCAGCTCAACTTGGAGGTTCTTATGAGCTCGGTTAAAACCGACGACGAGCGAAACCAGACCCGCTTGAGTAGCCGCCCTGCACCAGACGGTGACGATGCCGGTGGCTTTGGTGTTGAAGCTTTTACTGGCGGAGTTGATTGGGGGGAGCGCGCCCGCGCATCCTGCGAGTGCGAGCGACGATGCCCCGATCAGACCTCCGACCAGAAACGCTCTCCTGTCGAGTGGCATCGGTCAGACCGTCGGCAGCCATACACGCATTGGGCCGATTTCACGGTTGGCCCAGGCAAAGTAGGGAATCGCGGTCAGTGAGACCGGGGCAGGGTCCGAGGCGCGAGTTTTCCGATTTGCACCGGGGTAGCCGACGCCAACACCTCCCACCCGTCGATACGGCCACGAAGTCTGACTGTGCGTCGACGGCGATTTCCCCTGCAGCTCAAGCGTGACGATACCGTCGAGCAGTTCCTCACGTTTTGTAGCTTCGATAGTGGAATTCAGGTCGAACATGACGTCATCAAGAGTGATGCCAGGCAGGTCCGTGTGCTCCAGCGCGTAGACGAGAGGCCCGCGCTCGATTGCAACTGCACCGCGCGTGGCATCGATACGGGCATCCGCAGCGTAAAGACGCACCGTGGTGTCGAGTTCGAGGCGGATGAGGTCACCCGGTGTAAACGCGCGGGTGACCCGCGCATAGCTGCTTGGGGTTGTTCCGATCGGCTCGCCATTTACCGTGAGTGTCGTGTTGTCCGACCAGGCCGGGATACGAATGTCAAGACTCCAGGTTCCCGTCGTATCCAGCACCTCGATGTCGACGGTACCGTTCCATGGGTAGTCGGTAGTTACCCGAACAGCGCCATTGTCGAAGGCGAAATCGCCGGTAGCAAACTGGTGGAGTTGAAGACCGCCCTCGGTCATCGTTGCGAGGTAGGAGTCGAGGCTCGCGAAAGTGCGCATGATATTCGGAGGACAGCAGGCGCAGTCGAACCATCCGCGGCGTCCATGCGCTGGGGACCGATTCTCGTCGGCATGCGCCCGGTCGCGCAGCTGAAGAGGGTTCACGTAGAAGTACTCGGTACCCGAGAGCGAAACGCCAGGGAGGAAAGCGTTGAAAAGAAAACGCTCAATCGCGTCGGCATAAATGGGCTTGCCCGTTGCAAGCAGCAAGCGCCAAGCCCATTGCACGCCGCCGATGGCCGCACACGTCTCGGCATAGCCACGGTCGGTAGGCAACTCGTACGGATCGCCGAATGCTTCGTAATCCCATCGAGCCCCGAGACCGCCGGTAATGAAAGTCTTGGATGCCATCATCGAGGCGAATTGTGTTTCAAGCGCCGACAGGAGCTCCTGGTCGTCGAGCTCAATCGCAATGTCTGTTGCTCCGGCTCCGAGGTAAACCGAGCGCACCGCGTGACCTTCCACGGTGGTCGCCTCCCGGACAGGCACCCGGTCAGAGAAGTAGGTTGCTTCTTTGCCGAAGCTCTCGGTGTAGCCGCGGCCGCGCGCATCGACGAAATGCGCGGCGAGACTGAGGTATCGACGTTCGCCGGTAACCCGGTAGAGCTCGACGAGACCCATCTCGACCACAGGATGACCATCAATGTCTGGACGTTTATCGGGGCCAAACGTCGCGTCGAGATGATCGGCAAGTTTCACTGCGACGTCGAGCAGTTCAGTATCTCCGGTCGCGCGAACCTGTGCCACCGCCGCTTGAAAGAGATGTCCTGCGCAATACATCTCATGGCTCCACGGCAAATCGGTGTAACGTCCTGCTTCTCCGCCCTGGATCTGCTGTACAGAGTCGAGGTAGCCATCATCAGCCTGCGCCGCTGCGATGAGGCGGGTTACCGTCCGCTGCATCTCGAGGAGATCAGGTTCGGGGTTGCGACCGAACTCGAACGCTACGGCCTCGAGCCACTTGTAGATGTCGGAGTCCATGAAGATCGGACCCCGTGCCTGGCCGGCTTTAGTGCCCGCAGCGACGCGGAGGTTGTCGAAGTTACCCGCCTTCTCCAACAGGTCGTAGGCCGAACGGATCGCGTCCGCGCCATTGCGCTGTTGACGCAGGGACCAGAAGCCCCCGGTGATGTGGGCGCCGCCACCCTCGAGCGGGCGTAGTGCCGGATTCGCTGAATCAGACGGTCGAACAGGTTGAGCCCGCATTGGTGAGCCTTGAGTCTCAACGGACGACGGCGACGATGCGGTCATGTGTGCTCCTATGCGGGGTGTTCGAGCAGTTTCAACTACTACGGAAAAACGGAATACGTCTTCCTAAACAGGTAACGGGGCGGCGCTTCGAATGCACAACCCCCGGTTTTTTGAGGAGCTCCTCCGTCATCTATGATGATTTGGAGCGTAGGCCGTGAGGCATCTGTTGCGCCCCAACGGAAAAGAGTTTGCCGTGACTGATTCGATGAGCACTGCCACCGTGCGCATCACGGATGTCGCTGCCCTCGCCGGCGTTTCGATTGGTACGGCATCGAAGGCATTGAATGACACCGGCCAACTACGTGATGAGACGCGAGCGCGCGTTCGCGAGGCGGCCGAGAAACTGGGATTCGTTATGGATGCTCGGGGTCGCGCCCTATCATCCGGGCGCAGTTACACAGTGGGCATGATCACGACTGACTCGTTCGGCCGGTTCTGTATCCCCGTGATGCTTGGAGCAGAAGACGTTCTGAGCGCGGGCCAGATGGCCGTCTTGATGTGTGACACTCGCGATGACAATGTGCGCGAACAGCATTACGTGAGATCGCTTACTTCACGCGGTGTCGATGGCGTGATAGTTACGGGTCGCAGTACTGATCCACGCCCAGCGATTCAGGTGCGGATGCCGGTCGTCTACGCCTTCAGTCCCTCGAGCGACCCCCACGATATTTCGATAACACTGGACGACGCGCGAGGGGCCGAGATTCTCGCGGATCATCTACTCTCGCTCGGTCGGCGACAGGTCGCCTATGTGTCCGGGCCTTCGCGCCACGTTGCGGCCACCGGGCGGGCGGAAGCGGCAGCAAAGCGGCTCGGTGGCGCACTCATCACTGGGCCGCTCTTCGGTGAATGGTCCGAACAGTGGGGACGTCAAGCCGTTGATTTACTGCTTCGCAGCCACTCTGATATCGACGCGATCGCCTGCGGTAGCGACCAGATTGCCCGTGGGGTGTGCGACCGGCTTCGGGAGCTCGGCAAGGTCGTCCCGACGGATGTCGCCGTCACTGGCTTCGATGATTGGGACGTAATGGCACTCGCGTCGCGTCCACAGCTCACGACGGTGAATCTACGTCTTGAAGACCTCGGCCGCTTCGCCGGTAAAGCCCTTTTAGACCTGATTGCGGGGCGAGAAATTTCATCGCAGGTGCACGAGCCAACGCTGGTGATCAGAGCATCTACGATCGGATCCTGAGCCTGAACTGAGCCACAACACCGGAATGTCAGGTGGTCCTAGCCCAGATTTTGCAGACGACCGTGGCCAAAACGACCGAAAACAAAAGGTTGTGAACGGCCAAATGTTTCGGCCACGATTCCCTGCCCACTTGCGCGGGTGTTTCGTGATCCTCACTCTTTCCAGTGCCGTCCCAGCCTCTCTGCAGGAGGTGGTTACACGAGAACGTTTTGGATTTTGTGTCTCTTGACGCGCTTGTGTCTTGTCGGGGTGTGCGTGCCGAGCGCAGAGACCTGCCAGCAGACGATGATGCTGATGAATACGGAGGTCAAGCCAAACGGATTTCTCAGATACATGAGCCAGTATCCGACTTCGGGTGGAGACGCTACGACCTCGCCGATGATCGCACTCGGCTTCAACTTCCAGGGGTCGGGGGTGGAATTCGCGTCGCCCTTTGTCGTCGCAGTGCCGTCGGTGTTGATGCGAATGAGTCTATGAGTGATCACTCCGCCCTGTTCGTAGAAGGAAATCGTCTGCCCGACACGGTAAACATGCTCACGCACGATCACCGCGCTCCTCGAGGAGATAGTCGGCTCCATCGAGCCGGTGTGGACGATGAAAACCCGGTACGGCAATATTCCGGATGTGAGGATAACGAACGCAGAGAGGACGACGAAGGCCGCGACGATCAACGAAACGACCCGACCTCGTCCCATGGCTGGTCCCTTTCGTTTGAATGCGTGCATGGGGAATGCCGCGCCGGGTTCTCGCCGCCGCGGCATCCGCTCGCTGTGCCTAGTTGCCCGGAGTTATGCCGTGCTGCGTGGCGACAATCTGGTACGGAAGTCCGGATCCGCTGCCGTCGCCAGCAACGGTAGTGAACTGGTCGGACAGGGGATAGGAGTTCCACATCGGAGCCGGCGCCCCTACCGGAGCCTGGCCCTTCAGCTTGCCCGGATAGTTGAAACTAAAGGAGAAGCTACCCGTCACTCCAGGTGCGACGTTGCTGGCGAGAAGGTATTGCGTCTTCAACGGCCAGCAGCCAGAGGGTTCGAAGCTGAGGCAATGAGCGGGCGCGAGATGATCGTTCAGGTTGGCCGAGTCAAAAATCGCGGTGCCGTTCGCGGAAAGGTGAACCTCGCCGTACGTTCCGAGGTTATTCAATGCGCTCAGCGCGGTCGCGTTGTTGAAGACGATGAACACATCCTGCAGGTCGGAGCCAGTGTTGGTGTAGTTGAGACTGACGGTCTGCGCGGCGCCGGGGAGGAGATTCGAGAACGCCAGATTCGTGCCGTTCGCGCCGGAACCGCCATAAGTGGCGACATGGATGTTGCCGACGGTGCCAGAGATCGCTCCAGCGTGGGTGTCGCTGAAGTAGGCCCCGGTTGCACCGGATGCGAGCCACGCTGTTCCGCCGAGCAACGCAACGGAAGCGGCGAGGGATATGGCTTTCACTTTGATACTCTTCGACATCTTTTTCCTTTGGTTTTGTCTGTGCCCGCAATGCCTCCGGGTGAGGGACACCGCGTATTTCGGGTTGCCGATGACGACCCATGGGAGGTCGTCAAGGACGCAGCGATCACCCTTCTGGCGATCGTTCGGTTTGCTACAGAGTGGAAAAGATCGGGTAGGCGTCACTCTGTCTCATGAGCGGTCGGCTTCTGGGGGTATCGACCGTTGTAGTTCGCACCGAGAAGGATGGGATTTCGTCCCAACTCGATGCGAATTCTGGTCGTCGGGAAAATACGACCTCTTGCGCTGCACTGTGCCGGATTGTGGGAAAGCGACGACACAGCTTCTTCGACCGCGAAAAGCGACCTTAAGTCGTAATCAAACCAGTACGAAAGGAAAACCACAAGGGCGAGCGCCGACTCGTAGCAAATCTCCTCGGGCTGTTCATCGGATGCGTTGCATACGATGAAGCGCACTCTTGCGGGGCTGTGATTCCGAATCACGAGATGAATGTCAGATGTGCCCGGTACTGCGGGTGAATAGTGAACGGGTCAGTCCAGTGCCCAGCGGAAAGGGCAGGTATCCGCCGTGCTTCTGCAGGTCAGCCGGATACTCCTCTTTGCGATCATCGCCATCGATTCGGACCCGGGGAGCGTTTTCGAGTAGTGACGTGTTCCACCGCCGACGCGTCGATTTGCACCACTTCCGTGAGGTCTTCCCGCACACAATGGGTCTTCAGCGAGACTCGACTTCACTCGTTTTCGCCCGCAATACACAGCGTTCACCATCACGGGACACGTGCCGGGCCGCGGCCCGCTGAAGCCTCATTCACCGCTGTGCAATTGGAGCGGGTCTGATTTCCATCTGACGCGAGCCGGCCGCCCGTCTTGAACGCTCCCGGCTACCAAGTTCCGCGTGATTTCTCATAAGTCGGCGGCGTGGATCGGGCGGTTCACGTTCGATCCACTTGAGCGCCACTGAATGGTGACAGGTGCGCACCGTTGTCGAGACTCAAAGTCCGCGAAGAGCACGGCGACAGTGATCCTCTCCGCAGCCGAGGACCGCCTATTACCCCAACGAAACGGTGGCTGATTTCGGTCCCGCCAGGGGCACCTGCAGGACTACGTCCGTCACATCGTCCACGGTTCGGCATAGATGTCCGTCTCGTCGGACCATCGCGCCTGAAGGGCAGCGATATCGTGCAGAACCTCCTCCGGAAGAGGCTCGAGATCGACGCTGTGGCGAAGCAGTTCGTCTAGATTCTCGATGCGGCTGGTGGATCCCACCGTGGCGACGACCTGGGGCTGGCTGTGCGCGAAACGGAGGCAGAATTCCACCCACGTCTCAATGCCCGATCGTTCGAATATGGGCGCGATCTCGACCGCACGCTCCTGGAGGTACGGGCGCCAGGCCGCGCCCGGAACATCGCGCAGGGTGTGCACGGGAGCGCCCGCCACGGTGCGCATCGAGATGATCGACACACTCTGCTCGACGAGTTCGGCCCAGAGCTCGTTCGATGCGAAGCGCTGCAATGGGTTGTAGTAGGTGATGACGCCGTCGATTAAGCCGTCCAGATGACCACTTCGGATCGCCTCGAGCGGCGCGGCGGATGTCCAGGGGAAAATCTCGAGCACGAAGCGGCTTACGAGGCCCTCGTCCTTGAGCTCCCTGAGACGACTGAGAGCCGCGCCACCGCCGATGAGGTCGTTCTCCAATCCGTCGACCGGGCTCAGCTGCCCGATGTCGATCGCTTCGACTCCGAGAGGCTTCAGATTCTCCGCAATAGTGGTGCGGACGTCCTCGGCGGTACCGCCACCGACCTTCACGATGAGCGGGGTTTTCGCTTTTATATCGGATGCGTTTGCGTCAGCGAAGGTCTCACCGAGCACCTCAAGGGCTTCGTCGTATTGCCGCGAGGTGTGCATCCACAGGCCGCGATCGACCGCCGCTCGAGCCACTTCGAGACGCTGCTGGCGAGGGACCGACCTATCTCCGAGGCGCGTGGTGCCGTAGATGAAGGTCGGCAGGTCTCTGAGAAGTCGTGTCATTCAGCACACCGTACAGGGGTGGTGCTGCTCGCGTCCCGACGACGTGGTTGCCGCCAGCGTTAGCATCAACTTGACGATCGTCACGCATGAACTCTGTCTGGATGCCCGGCGAGATCGTGCCCGGGGTCGGAAATGAAGGAGGAGCCACCATGAATCCGACCGAAGAGATCGACAACCTGATCGCGAAGCATCCGGACTGGCGCGGCACCAGGCTCGCCAGCCTGCGCGCGCTCATTCTCGACGTCGACCCCGGCATCATCGAGACCTGGAAATGGATGGGATCGCCGGTCTGGGAGAGTAACGGCATCCTCTGTGTGGGCAATATCTTCAAGAACAAGGTGAAGCTCGTCTTCATGGATGGCGCGGCGCTCAGTGACCCGCACACCCTCTTCAATGCCGAGCTGGAGGGTAACAAGAGGCGGGGAATCGACTTCTTCGAGGCAGACGACCCGGATGACGGTGCGCTCAAGGCCCTCATCCGCGCGGCCATTAGCCACAACCTCGCCCGAGTCAAGAAATAGGCCCGATAAAGTGACGGCGTGGGTGCCCCGTGGCATCGTGCCCTCATGAGCGAATCGACCATGAAGGCGGATCTCCAGCGGTACCTGCAAGCGGGCCGCGATGTGCTGCTCTGGAAACTCGAGCGGCTGTCGCCTTACGATTGCCGGCGTCCTCTTGTGCCGACCGGCACGAATCTACTCGGCATCGTGAAGCATGTCGCCATCGTCGAGTCAGGGTATCTCGGTGCGACATTCGGTCGACCGTTTGCGGAGCAGATGCCCTGGATCGCTGAGGCAGCGGAGCCGAACGCAGACATGTGGGCGGATGCCGAGGAGTCGGTCGCGGGCATGGTCGCACTGTACCGCCGAGTGTGGGCGCACTCCGACGCCACGGTGGAAGCACTCACGCTCGACTCCCTCGGACACGTGGCGTGGTGGCCGGATGACCGTAGCCAAGTCACCCTCCACCACATCCTCATTCACCTGATCGCCGAGACCAGTCGGCATGCCGGCCACGCCGACCTCGTGCGTGAACTCATTGACTGCGCCGCGGGGTTGCGGCTCGGCAGCGACAACCTCGCTCCGGGGGATGCAGTTTGGTGGGAGGCATACCGGCAGAAACTGGAACAGACGGCGCGCGCCGCGACAGGGTGATCGGGAGCCCCGGGCGGGATTTCCTCATCGCAGTCGGATTGTCGGCCTGGCTTCAGGCGGTGTCAAGACTTTTCGGGATGCGACGGATGGCTCTCTCATACGCGGCTTCTGAGTGCTCGGCTCGAGCCTGCTCGATCGCATGCAGGCGCCCATAAGTGAATGTGTTCTCTCCGGCGTTGTGGGCATCTGTGCTCAGTCGAAGAAGCGCCTGCCGCGCGACAACGCTGTCCTGGTGAGTACCGAGTACTTCCTGGATGGCCGTGGCGGCCGTGGCGAGCCGCTTCGTTCGCTTCGGTCTGAGCGGCGAAATGAGTTGGGCGGCGTAGCGCACCTTCTTCGCTTCCTTGCGCACCTCATGAAGGGCGAGGTCGTGTTGCGAGGGATCGCGTCCCTTATCGGCTAAGTGCATCGCCCTGCGCAGACGGGCAATGCGCCGATTCACCAGCTCGGGCAATGCGTCTTTCGCCCGGGTGTCGGCCTGCGAAGTGAGCAACTCCCCGGAGGCCAACGCATCGACGCTGTCGAGAAGACGGAAGTAGCGGGAGGAGTCGAGTGCGTCGCGAAGGACGGACCTGGCTTCGTCTGAATCGAGTCGGAGTTGGCGTCCCATCCGGTCGGCGATCGGACCGAGCACGAGGTCGACCGGCTCCGATCGGAGCACAGAGGCAGCCCAGGCAATCATCACTTCGGCATCGCGTGCGGCGCCGAGGGTGTGTCCTATCCAGCTCAATTCGGGGCGGACGCGCGACTGTACTTCGTCTCTCAACAGGGGGCGGAAAGTTGCGATAGTGGCGCGTATTCGCGCCACGGCGACCCGCATCTGGTGCACGGCATCCGGCAGATCTTCGCGTACCCGAGCATCCTGGGACACCAGCTCTCGTCGGTAGTCCGCGAATGCCGCGGCCAGTAATTCTCCCGAACTCCGCGGAGCCGGGGGAGCGGAAAGGGACCGTCGTGGCTCTCGGACCCCGAGGGCGTGCGCGAGCTTGGACGGCGACTCGGACCGAACCACACCTGCCGCCGCGAAAAGCGTGTCGGCGGCATCGAGCATGCTCGAGTCGCCGTCAACGAGCTCGAGTTCCCATTCCCGCCACGACTGGCTGAGAGATGAGGGAACGAGCCGTACGGCCTCAACCTCGTCGTCGCAGAAGAGTCCAAGGATCTCGTCGTTCAGGCCAAGCAGGCGGCGAACCGTACGCCGGGTTTTCAGATTCACCACAGGCACCAGAACGCGGCCGCGAGTATGGACGGCCACGATTCGCCGTAATCTGGCGGGCACGAGCTCGGGATCGGTGCCGAGTGGTTCGTGCACCTCACTGCGCTCGTCCGCCGAGAGCGGGAGCTTCAGATGCCACCCGGCATCGTCCCCTCCGGTACGTCGACGGAGGGTGATGTGCTGCTCGTCCAGCGACAACTCCGCCGTGTCGAAGTAAACGGCTTCCAGCGAGAAAATCCGTGGCCGTTGAACCCGGATAACACCGGATAGCGACACCAACGGTGGGATCGGTCTCGAATCGGTGACGGCATACTTGCGTTCGATCTCGCGCGAATCCGATCCGGCCATGTGCCGAGTATAAATGCGGGAGGTTAATGCCGAATGAATCTCGCCGAAACCGATGAGCTGTTACTCGGAGTCGCCTTACCGATCAACCTCGTCTCGCAACTTTTGCGGGCTGGGCCAGGTTCGCGACATCCATCGCAAATCAGGCCGGCGCTGATCAGGCCGGCGCAAATCAGGCTTGGCGGGAGCTCGTGAACTGCCGTCCGGTAATCGACGACACGGTGATGCGCACGTAGTTCCATTTCTCCGTTGGCACCAGGGAATGCAGCGAGAGCACCCCGGAGGCCTCGATCTCCTCGTCCGATCCGAGACGAACAGCGGATCCCTTCACCACCACGCTCCACCGGCGGCGGTTGTGGGTGCCATCCGTCTCGAGCGCCACGATCGGATGCTTCGTGAGATCCATCAGCTTCGATCCGGGAGCCGTGCGGAAGAAGATCACCCGATCCGCCACCACGTAGTTGATGGGGAAGATGTCTACTCCGCCGTCGATGGAGACGGCGAGGCGAGCGAGGTCGGCCGAAGCAAGGAGGTGCCAACTCTGCTCCTCGCCGAGCACTTCGAGGGCGGACTCGGCAGATGTAGGCATAGCGGGCTCCTTCGCTGGATTGCTGTTTCCAGCCCACCAACACGGTACCGCGGATGCCGGGTCGAAGGTCCCGAATGTCGTCGTGTGGCCCTACGCTCAAAGGGATGACTACGTCGATCCTCACCCCCTATGAAGACCTCCTGCGCGACACCCTTGCGAACGGTGCCCAGAAGTCGGATCGCACCGGCACCGGTACTCGCAGTGTTTTCGGGCGGCAGTTGAGATTCGATCTCGCGCAGGGTTTTCCGCTCATCACCACCAAGCGAGTGCACTTCCGCTCGATCGCGTACGAGCTTCTCTGGTTCCTGCGTGGAGACGGCAACGCTCGGTGGCTCCAAGAAAACAGGGTGACCATTTGGGATGAGTGGGCGGACACCGACGGCAATCTCGGACCCGTCTATGGAGTGCAGTGGCGGTCCTGGCCCACCCGCGACGGCGGCACGATCGACCAGATCGCCGAGGTCATCGAGGCCATTAAGACGAACCCGGATTCCCGGCGGCTGATCGTGTCAGCGTGGAACGTGGCGGACATCCCGAGTATGGCGCTGGCCCCCTGTCACCTGCTGTTCCAGTTCTACGTGGCCGACGGCAAGCTCAGCTGCCAGCTCTACCAGCGCAGCGCCGACCTGTTCCTCGGGGTGCCGTTCAACATCGCGAGTTACGCGTTGCTCACCCACATGATCGCCGCCCAGGTCGGCCTCGGCGTCGGCGACTTCATCTGGACCGGCGGCGACTGCCACATCTACGACAACCATGTTGATCAGGTGACGGAGCAGCTCAGCCGCGAGCCGTTTCCGGCGCCGACTCTGCGCCTCGCACCGCGCGACAGCATCGACGACTACGTCTACGAAGACTTCGAGGTCCTGGACTACCAGCACCATGCGGCGATCAAGGCACCGGTCGCCGTCTGAGCGAGCGCCGTGCGTTCGTAGTTGCTCATTCAGACCCGTGACTGCGCAGATTCGCGCCCAGGATTGCCGCGTTACTGCCTATTTCGTCCGGTCACCGTCAGTGACTGTCGCGGGCTGGCGACGTGACGGCGCATCCGGGTAAGTTACCGCGCGCCATCCCTGCCCGAGGCGCCATCCGCAGCTTCGCGTCCGTGGCGCCCTCCGCAGCTTCGCGCCCGTGGGTGACACGCGCGCCTAAAGATGCGGGCGCGCGTGTCACTCGGTGGCGCGAAGGGGGTGCGACGGGCGTGCGGCGACCCTTCCGGGGGCGCGCGCAATCAGAAGGGTTCACCCGCGGACGGGGCGTTGCACCGAACACCCACCGTGATTCACCGCCACGCGATGGCGTGATTAGACCCGGTGAAGGTACCCGATTGAGGGCGAGAGCCAGGATGGCCCGTGAGCCTGCGAATCAGGCAAGACCGAGCTGCTGCATGAGGGAGAGCTGGTCGCTACTGCCCCATCGCTCGACCAGCTTCGCGCCCTCGAATCGGCTGATCTGCAAACCGTGCACCGAAAACGACTTACCTGTGGGCGGGTGCCCCTGGAAGGGTCCGTCGTGGGTTCCGCTGAGCGTGTAGGCAAATGACACGTCAGTCTCGTTGGCGACGAGACGATCGACCTCGATGTGCAGGTCGGGGAAGGCTGCACGCAGTTCCCCGAACATGTCTCGGAAGCCCTGCGGCCCTGCTACCTGGCCGGGAGCCGGGTCGTGATCGACCGAATCGATGGCGACGAGGGTGTCAAGCTCGTCGAGACGACCGCTGTTGACGGCGCTTCCGAACGCCTGCTGGCTCGCGATGTTCTCCTGCTGCGACATTGTCGGATCCTTTCGTCGGTGGATGATTCCGCCGACGGTAACCCGCTCGTCGGGAAGCGCGCGAGATTTGCAGGGAACACTCAACCGGCCGCCGGTCAAGTAGTTTTAAGGGGTGAGCGAAATCAGCACAGCCCTCGAATCGCAGTATGCCGAACTCCGGGCGAAGAACCTCTCGCTCGACCTCACGCGGGGCAAGCCCTCACCCGCCCAGCTCGACTTGTCGCACGCACTGCTCACACTGCCCGGCGAGGGTGACTATCGTGATGCGGCCGGTACCGACCTGCGGAACTATGGCGGTCCGGACGGGCTGATCGAGCTTCGCCAGATCTTCTCCGAGCTGCTCGTGATCCCGGTCGACCAGCTGCTCGCCTCCGGAAACGCGAGTCTCGCGATCATGCATGACGTCATCGTTACCGCGCTCCTGCACGGCGTGTCCGGCAGCGTCGGTCCATGGCGGGACGCGCCGGGGTTGTCGTTCCTCTGCCCCGTTCCCGGGTACGACCGCCACTTCGCGATCTGCGAGGCCCTGGGCATCCGCATGATCCCGGTTCCGTGCGTCGACGGACGCCTCGACCTTGACACCATCCGTCGTCTCGTCGCTGCGGATGCTGGCATCCGCGGCATGTGGGCGGTGCCGATGTACGCGAACCCCACCGGCACGAGCTTCAGCGTCGAGGAGGTCGAGGCGCTCGTGAGCATGCCGACGGCCGCCCCCGACTTCCGGTTGTTCTGGGACAACGCCTACGCCGTGCATCACCTCACCGACGACGAGCCCGTCGTGATCGATGTGCTCGCCGCGGCCGAGGCGGCCGGCACCCCAGACCGTCCCTTCGTCTTCGCGTCGACCTCGAAGATCACCTACCCGGGGGCCGGCATTGCGTTCTTTGGAGCGTCGCCGAGCAACATCGCCTGGCGCAAGCACCACACCGCAGTTCAAACGATCGGCCCCGACAAGATCAACCAGCTCCGCCATGTGCGGATGCTCGGCGACGCCGAGGGCGTTCGCCGCCTCATGCGCGCCCACCGCGCCATTGTCGAGCCGCGCTTTGCCGCGGTGCTCGAGATTCTCGAGAGTCGGCTCAGCGGGGTTGCCACCTGGACGACCCCGACGGGCGGATACTTCATAAGCCTCGATGTTCCCCACGGTGCGGCCTCGGCAGCGGTCGCACTCGCGGGGCAGATTGGCGTGGCCGTCACACCCGCGGGATCGAGCTTCCCCTACGGCGACGACCCCGATGACACGAACATCCGCATCGCGCCGACCTTTCCGTCGCAGGCCGATCTCGAGTCCGCGATCGACGCTCTGTGCACCTGCGTGTTGCTCGCGGTGGAGCGGATGAGCGGATGAGCGCCGGGTAAGGTCACCCCGGCTGCTGGCCGAGTAGCGAGCGCCAGCTCTCGTGTCAAAACCGGCCTCGTGAGGCTCGCCCCTGCACTCGCGCTCAGCTGCGCGCCGACCAGTGACACGCGCGCCCGAACGTTCGGGCGCACGTGTCACTCGCGGGCGCGGAGGCCGCCTACAGCATCAGCGGTGGTCGTCGAACCTCGCCAGGGCATCCGCATCCCGCGAATAGGTCGCAGAGCTGCGGGCGGTGTCGAGCGCGGCGACGGGGTCGGACTGCGCCTCGGCCACCTCGAGCAGCCGCTGTGCCTCGGCAAGGCGGGTGCGGGCATCCGCCCCTACACCGCCGCGTCGGCTCGCGATGAAGTCCTGCGTTGCGGCAATCTGGCTGCGAGCGCTCACCAGAACGCCGACGAGCGCCGCGCTCGCGTGCTCGAGCCGCTGGGTTTGGTTTCGCGCGGTCGCCAGGGCGCTGTCGAGTTCGGTCACGGCATTCTCAAGCAGGCGGAGGGATGCGGCGGGTTCGCCGCTCACGAGGGAACCGAGCACCGACTCGAGCGCGCTGACGGCGGCACCGATTGCCGCCCCGGATTCTGGATCCGGCGCCGCATCCCGCGCGGACCTCGCCTCCGCGAGGTCGGCCTGGCTCTGGGTCGTGAGCGATGCGAGTCGGTCGGACTGCTCGGCGAGCGATGCGCTGAAGCTGTCCACCGCATCCAATAGCCGCACAGCCCTGGTCGCCGTCACTCGGGCCTCCTGCACCCGGTCGGCGACATCGGTTGCAAGCGGATCCGCGAGTCGAGCAAGTGCGGACTCCGCACCCTGACCCGCGGCGGTCAGCAGCCCGCGCGCCGCGGTGACATTGCCGCTCACCGTCGCGATCGCGGCCGGAGAGTAGCGGATACCGAGCGCGCTGAGGGCGGCCTCCGTGGTCGGGACACGCATCGAGGTCGCGACCACGAGCATCCGCACGGCTGCCAACTCTGTCGGGGCATCCGTCTCGCGGCGGCGCAGCGCATCGAAGGCGGCAGCCTCCGCAACGAGTTCCTGCTGTGATGATTCGCAGAGATGGATGATCCGCGCGTTCCATTCCCGCTGCTGAGTCGTCGTGTCGGCCTCGGAGTCGTCGAGCCGTTGCTTCAACCGGAATGACTCGGTGCGATCGCGCCGAGCCGTCACGAGGGCCTCGGCGAAGTCGCGAGTGCGATCCTCGCCGAACTGCGCGATCGCGAAACCGAGGTCATCGTCGGCCTGCGTCACCGCATCATCCAGCCGCACAAGGAGAATGTTTGCGCGCGTCGCGAGATCGCCGTCTACTGCACTGACACCCTCGGTGTTGGTGGTTGGCACCGCGGGTCTGCGGCGTCTCCGGCGCGACAGGATGGTGAACCCGGCGATCACCACGATCGCGAAGAGGACGACAATGGTGATGAGCGCGGTCGTCACGGCCTGGACGAGGTCGGAAGAAGCGGCGCGGATTGCCAGGATGAGCATGGCCGATATCTTACGTTTCACGCCCTGTGAGCGATCGAGGTGCACCTCGACGCGCGGCGAAACTCCCCCGCATTTCCCGAGATTCCGGGATGCCCCCGTTAAGGTTGCCCTGTGTGGCGTGCCAATAGACCCCAGGATGACGACTTCTTCGCGGAGCCGGGCGATAATCATGCCCGGGTGGAGCGGCAGGTGACTTCGCCCCACGCGCTGACCCTCGGCGATCCCAATTACTCGCTCTCGAATGTGGCAGAGCCCACCTGGCAGGGCTGGCGATCCGAACTCTCAGGTATTGGCGGCACCTCCCCGCTCCTGCACTTCGTCGACGGGCCTCGCACACGCATCGAGCTCGGCGCTACCCATCCGGGTGGACTCGCGCAGTTCATCACCGGCAAGTCCACTCTTCTTTCCAACCTGATTCGGGATGACATCGCCCTGCGTGCCGCGAAACTCGCCGCCGCAGAAATCGCCGATAAAAGCCTCGAGCTCGCCACTGCCCGGGGCATCGACTCGATCCACCTCGGAATCGGAATTGCGGAATGGCAGCATGACGGCGTGCAGTTCCGGGCACCGGTGCTTCTGCGCCCGCTCGCCATCCGTCGCTATGGCAGCAACTTCGAGCTCAAGCTCAAGGGTGCCCCGTTCCTCAATCCGGAGTTGTCCCGCGCTCTCGAAGCCCAGTTCCAGATCTCGCTCGATGCGGAGGCCTTCGTCGCGCTCGCCGAGGAAGACGGGTCGTTCAAGCCGAACCCGGTGATCGACCGCCTTCGCGGCCTCACCTCACATCTCGAGTGGTTCAACGTGCAGCCGAGACTGGTCGTTTCGTCGTTCGCCGATGTCGCGCGTGCGATGGAGTCCGACGCCGGTGACCTCGAACATCCGGTGCTCGATGCCCTGGCTGGCAACCCCTCAGCGAAGTGGGCCATCGAGGAGAGCTATTCTCCGGTCGCGCCACACAGCCCCGACCTACGCACCCCCGAAACCGACACGCTACTGCTCGATGCGGATGCCGAGCAGGAGAACGTGATCGCCCAGATCGCCGGCGGTAATTCCGTGGTGGTCAAGACACTTCCCGGCACGGGCGCCACCCAGACCATCGTCAACGCCATCGGTGCCCTCGTGAGCCAGAACAAGCGTGTGCTGGTCGTGAGCGCACGCCGGTCCTCCCTCGCGGGTATCGCCCAACGCTTCGGGGATGTCGGTCTCGCTGGCCTCGCGGTCGCTCCCGGCACGCTTCGCCGCGATCTCATCCGCTCGATCGGACGCAACGAGAAGGCACGCGCGCCGCAGATCGGTGAAGTGGATGACGCACTCGTGCGCCTGCGCAAGGTGCTGCTCGACTATCGCGGCGCCGTCGCCCGCACCGACCCGGCCCTGCGCGTCTCCGTGCTCGACTGCCTCACCGAGCTCTCCCGACTCGCCCTGCTTCCCGACCCGCCGGCCACCACCGCGCGGCTATCCCGCGAATCCGTCGAACTCATGGCGGATGACCGCGTCGGCGCCGCCCGGGCGATGGTCGAAGCGGCCGGCCTCGGTGAATTCCGCTATGGTCCGGGAGACTCGCCCTGGTACGGAGCCAACTTCGCGACGAGCGAGGCTGCCTCCCGAGCCCACGCGATCGCCAAGCAACTGAATCACACCGAGTTCCCACGACTACTCGAGCGTGCGGGCGATCTCATCTCGGGTACGCGCATGCGTCCGTTCGAGACGATCAACGAACTCGGCATCTACCTTCGCCTGCTCATTGACATCCGCGACACCCTCGACCGGTTCCTTCCGGTGGTCTTCGACCGCTCGCTCAGCGAGCTCATCGCCGCAACATCCGCCCGCAAGGACTCGCCAGAGATGTCGTCGGCGAATCGTCGGCGGCTCAAGAAACTCGCTCGGGAGTATGTGCGCCCCGGCGTTCACATCGGGGACATCAACGAGAGCCTGCAGCACATCCAGCAGCAGCGAATCCTCTGGCAGCGTTTCGTCGCTGCCGGGGTCACGCCTGAGGTACCGGTCGGCATCGCCGACGTGCAGGTGGCGTACCAGCAGGTGGCCCAGGACCTCGAATTCCTCGACGAGCCACTCGGTGCGGTGACGCGCGAAACCCAGCTTATCCACCTGCCGATCCATATCCTCACCGAACGACTCGCGGACCTCGCCGCGGAATCGGATGTGCTGAACAACCTGCAGGAGCGCGCCGAGTTGCGCGGCACCCTTCGCCACCTCCAGCTCGACCCGCTCCTCGACGATCTGGCATCGCGCCACGTGCCCGATGAGCAGGTCGCCGCGGAGCTTGAACTCTCCTGGTGGCAGTCGGCTCTCGAGTCGCTGCTCGAGGCGGATCGCGCCCTTCTCAACGCCAACACTTCGGTGCTCGACCGTCTCGAGGCGGACTTCCGCCTTGTGGACGAAGCCCACGCCGCAGGCAGCGCACAGCTGCTGGGCTGGCAGCTCGCCGAGAACTGGAGCATCGGCCTCGTGGACTGGCCGGAGGAGGCATCCGCTCTCAAGTCCGTGCTGCGCGGCCCGTCTATCGACGCCCGGGACCTGCAGGAGGCTGCCCCGCATCTCTCGCGAACGATCGCGCCAGTCTGGCTCGCATCCCCCTATGAAGTGGCGGGCATCACCGACACTCTTTCCTTCGACACCGTGATTCTGGTCGATGCCGGTGCGACGACCCTTGCGGAGAATCTGGCGGCCATCCGTCGTGGCAAGCAGACCGTGGCGTTCGGTGACCCGGTGACGCAGACGCCGTCCCCCTTCACCGTGGGGCTCGCGGGCGCCGACGACATCGTGCAGCTCGACGCGGAGGCGCTCGACGCGCTGCACGGAGAGTCTGCCCTTGCTCGCCTCGGGTCTCTGCTGCCGTCTCTCGCTCTCACGCGTAGCTACCGCGCGGGGGGAGAAGACCTCGCCGAACTGGTAAATCGGCGTTTCTACGCCGGCAAGATCGAGTCGTTCCCCTGGGCGGGCAGCTTCCTCGGTCACGGCAGCATCCGCCTGGATTTCCTGGCCGATGGATCGGGGATGCCCGACCCGGAGTCCGGCGGAGTCGAGAGTGTCGACGCCGAGGTCAACCGCATCGTCGAGCTCGTAATCGAGCACGCGACGACACGCCCGCACGAGTCCCTCATGGTGATCACTGCCAGCGCCCGCCACGCCGTGCGCGTGCAGCAGGCGGTGCTGGCCGCCACCTCCGGACGCCCGGAGCTCGGCGAGTTCGTGCTCGGCGATCGACCGGAGCCGTTCACGGTCACGACGATCGAGCAGTCCGTAGCTCAGAGCCGCGATCGGGTGATCTTTTCCATCGGCTATGGCCGGACTCCCCATGGCCGCGTGCTGTCGGACTTCGGTGCTCTCGGGCGCCCGGGTGGCGAGCGACTGCTCGCGGTCGCGATGACCCGTGCGCGCCGTTCCATGGTGATCGTCACGTGCTTCGAAGCGCAGGATATCGACGAGGACCGGATGCACTTCGGTGCGATCGCGCTCGCCGAGATCCTGACCGATGTAACGGCGCGTAGTGCCCTCGAGGCCGCAACGGACGACAGCGAGCCGATGCTGGTCGACCTCGCACGGCGGCTGAAACTGCGTGGCCTGCGCGTCGCTCTCGGTCACCGCGGAAAGCTCGGGCTCGTGGCATCCCACCAGGGCATGTGCCTCACCATCGAGACCGATTCCGTACTGCACGGCACGAGCCTGCGCGAGTCGCTGCGGCTGCGGCCCGAGATGCTTCGGCGCCTCGGATGGCACTACCTCCGTGTGCACGCGTTCGAGCTCTTCAGCGAACCCGACGCCGTGGCTGATCGCATCGTGACCATGCTCGGCGCCACCTCGACGCCAGATACCCAGCCGATCCCGACCGTTGGCGCAGTCGGCAGCGCACCGCACCCGGGTTGACGTGGGAAAGCACGACGCGCCTACGCCGCGGGAAAGACCGCGCCGCCGGGTGAGGACCGAGGCCATCGCCGGTTCAGACCCTCATCCGCAAAAGGAAGCACCGCGGCACGCCGAGAATGAAAACGACGAGCGTCTCACGGCAGATAAGCCGCCGCACTGGGGCCAGACTCACTAACAGTCTTCACTGCCCAAATTTCACACGAGGTACCGCGGCCGCTACTGGGCGGCGTGAGCCCCACCGGCCGGGGTGCTCGCGGGCAGGGTGTGGTCACCCTCGAGCGACGGACGACCGGCGAGCAGGTCACGAATCTGAATGAGCAACTCGGTCTCCGTCGGCGGCTGGTCTTCGGGGGTGGCCTCCCTTTCCTTTTTTTGCTTCGCGAAGGCGACTTTGCCCAGGTGGTTGATCGGCAGCACGATCGCGAAATAGACCACCAGAGCGATGATCAGGAACTGGAGCACGGAAGCGATGACCGAGCCGAACAGAATGTACGCGGTCTTGCCGTTGAGGGTCGGGATGGGCACCTTGAAGGCATCCTTCAGGTCCGAGGCATTGAACAGCGCCCCGATGATCGGGTTGAAGATGCCCGCAACCAGCGCCGTGACAATAGCGGTGAATGCCGCGCCGATGATGATACCGACGGCTAGATCGATCACGTTACCTCGGAGGACGAATTCCTTAAAACCTGTGAGCACGGGGGTCTCCTTTGCTTCTCTGATTCGAGTACTACGAACCGGTGGGACCGGAGGGGGACTTTGAAGGGACGGTGCCGGATTTCGGAGCGGGCGATTTCGGGGCCTTCGTTTCTCCCGGTGAGGAACTCGACTCGGATTTTTTGGCCGGAGCTTCGGATTTTGTCGCCGAGGTCGAGTCTGCTGACGAGGTCGACGACACGCCGGACGAGTCCTTCGACTTCTCGGCGCGACTGTCGTTGCGATAGAAACCCGATCCGGTGAAGCTCACGCCGATTGAATTGAACACCTTGCGTAGCTGCGATTGGCCACAGTTGGGGCACACGGTGAGGGACTCATCCGTGAATGCCTGGTATTGGTCGAACGCGAAGTCGCAGTTGGCACAGCGGTAGGAGTAGGTGGGCACAGAGGTCCTTAGAGCGTCGGGGGGAGTTAGAAGCGAGTGATGGCGCTGGGGGTGATGACACCGTCCACACGCTTGTCGTGCACTTCGCTGGGCACGCTATCGACGAATTCCCGGTCGAAGATCACAGCATAGACCGGTGGGCACTTTTCCATCGATCCCAGCGTGCGGTCGAAGTAGCCGCGGCCCCAGCCCATCCGCATTCCCGTGCGGTCGACGGATGCGGCGGGCACGAGGATGAGGTCCACATCGTTGATGGCGATCGGGCCGAGTAACTCGCCAACGGGTTCCAGCATGCCGAAGAGTCCCTCGACCTCGGTCTCGCCGTCGCCAACCGTCCAGTCGAGCAGGCCGTCATCGCGAGAGATGGGAAAGAGGATGCGGATCTGCTGTTCGTCCGCCCAGTTGAGGAAGGGACGGATGTTGGGCTCCTCGGTTGTCGGCAGGTACGCCGCCACCGAGCGCACGTGAAGTCGCGTGGCGAGTTCGATGAGGTGGGCGCTCAGTTGTGTGGTGGAAAGCTCACGCTCCCGGGTCGTCATGATCCGTCGCCGTTCTCGAAGCTCGGCACGCAGGGCGCGCTTCTGGTGGCTCTCGTCTCCAGTCATCCCAGTACCCCGTTCATTCCGGCAAGTCTACGGTTAGGCCGCAGTTAACACCCTCGAAGGAGAGGCCGTATACCCTAGGCCCCATGGCCTTCACAATCACTAAAGCTGTCATTCCCGCCGCGGGACTCGGAACACGATTCCTGCCCGCGACGAAAGCGATGCCCAAGGAGATGTTGCCCGTCGTCGACAAGCCCGCGATTCAATACGTGGTCGAGGAAGCCGTCGCGGCAGGTCTCACCGATGTTCTGATGATCACGGGACGCAATAAAAACGCGCTCGAGAATCACTTCGACCGCGTGGGTGAGCTCGAAGCGACCCTGCTCATGAAGGGCGACATCGAGCGGCTGCGCAAAGTGAACTACGCCACCGATCTTGCCGAGGTTCACTACGTGCGCCAGGGTGACCCCAAGGGACTCGGCCACGCCGTGCTGCGCGCACGGATGCACGTGGGACACGAACCCTTTGCCGTGCTCCTCGGTGATGACATCATCGACGAGCGCGACGTGTTGCTCTCGCGCATGCTCGAGGAGCAGGGCAAACGCAATGCGACCATCGTCGCCCTGCTCGAGGTGGATCCCGCGCAGGTTCACATGTACGGAATCGCGACGGTCGAGGCGACGGAAGATGATGACGTTGTGCGCATTACCGGACTTGTAGAGAAGCCCTCCCGCGAGACGGCCCCGTCCAACTACGCGATTATCGGCCGTTATGTGTTGCAGCCTGAGATCTTCGACATTCTGGAACACACGCCCGCGGGCAAAGGCGGAGAGATCCAGCTGACGGATGCCCTGCAAACCCTTGCAGCAAACCCCAGCATCGCGGGTGGCGTCTACGGCGTCGTCTTCCGCGGCCGCCGGTACGACACCGGAGACCGGCTCGACTACATCAAGGCCATCGTGCAGCTCGCGGTCGACCGCGACGACCTCGGCCCCGACCTTCGCCCTTGGCTCAAGGACTTTGCCAAAAACCTCGAGTAGCGCCTCACGATGGCGAGCCGGCGCATCGATGACCCGGCTCTAGACTGGGGCGGTGGCGACTCCGATCCCTACCCTGCGCGAGGGTAAGACGACGATTCGCCCTATCCGTCTCAGGGATGCTCGACTACTCGAGCGTGAGTTGCTTGAGAATCGCGGATGGTTGCGCAAGTGGGAGGCGACCAACCCGCACGGGGCGATGAGTTTCGATGTGCGCTCGAGCATCCGCAGTCTCCAGGCCAATTCCCGCGCCGGCTTCGGTCTGCCATTCGCCATCGAATACGACGGTGAGTTCGCGGGCCAGCTGAACGTGTCGGGTATCACCTACGGTTCCCTCTCGTCGGCGACGATCGGCTACTGGGTGTCCGAACGGTTTGCGGGGAAGGGCGTGACGCCGGCGGCGGTAGCGCTTGCCAGCGACTATGCCTTTTTCCAGGTGGGGATGCACCGCATGGAGATCTGCATCCGTCCCGAGAATGCGCCGAGCCTTCGGGTTGTAGAGAAACTCGGGTTCCGTTACGAAGGGCTGCGACGGCGCTACATTCATATCAATGGCGACTGGCGCGACCATTTCTGCTTCGCACTCGTCGCGGAGGAGATTCCGGTCGGTGTACTGCGACGCTGGCTCGATGGTCGCGTTCCCGTTGGTGCGGGCACGGTGCCCCAGGCCGACTGGGATGCCTCGCTTCAGCGCGGGACACACCCTCGATAATCGGCCGTGAATTGGCCTCGCCCTCGTACCGTAGGGCTATGGGTGCAGCAGGATTCGGATCGAGCGTGATCATTGCTCTGGCTGCCGTGCTCTGGCTCACCTATCTTGTGCCAACCTGGCTGCGTCGCCGCGAGTACCTCGCGACCGAGCGCAACGCCCTTCGCCTTCAGCAGACCCTCCGCATCATGGCCGAGACTGCAGAGGTGCCGCAGGAGGTCCGCGTCGAGACGACTGCCCGTAATGCAGCCCAGCTGGAGCGGGTGCTCAAGACTCAGCTTCAGCGCACTGCTGCCATCGCCGAGGCGCAGGCTGTCGCGGTCGCTCGTGCCGCCGCTCGTCGCCTTGCCGAAACCCAGCCGGCCCTCGCCGCGGATATTGCGATCACATCGTCTGCATCGCGACGACTCCGTCGTTCGCGCGCCGTTACCGCGGTGATCCTCTTCGCCGCGCTTGCCGGCTCCGGGCTCGGGGTCGCGGAGTTCGTCGCCTCCGGTGCCTGGACTCTTCTCGCTGGTGGTTCGGCCGTGACACTCGGCAGCATCGCGATGCTCGGGCAGATGGCATCCGTCGGCCGAGCCCGCGCCGAACTCGCCCGCAGCCTGCGTTCCCGGCCCGCGGTCGTTGTCGAAGCTCCGCGGGTGATTGTCGTTCCCACGGTCCCGGTGCGGGCCACCTGGACGCCCGTTCCGGTGCCGAAACCGCTCTACATGTCACGGCCGGCTCCCGAGCGCTCGCTCGTCGCGTCCCTCGAGGCCGCCGCCGAGGTGCGCCAGGCCGCTGCGGATGCCGAGCGCCGGCTGCGCGAGGCCTTCGATGCTCCCGAGGTCACTCCGATCCGACCCGCCGCTCACGTGCCGAGTCGATTTGCGCGGATGGGATTTATCGAGGAGCAGCCCGAGATTCACACGGACCTCGATGCCGTGCTGCGCCGCCGTCGCGCCTAGCCCGCGCGCTGAAGTTGTGCGGCGGTGCTCGGGCCGCAGTTTTCGGGCCGCAGTTTTCATGGCGCAGTTTTCGGGCTAACTCCTGAACCATGGCGCCATTCCCGCCCACTCGATACCGGACGGATGGTCCGCGGCCAGCACCGCGCAGTGGAGCGGTCGCCTGCGCCGAAGCCAGCACCGAAAGTGATAACGTAGCTACGCAGCACGGGCCCTTGGCGCAGTTGGTAGCGCGCCTCGTTCGCATCGAGGAGGTCAGGAGTTCGAATCTCCTAGGGTCCACCAGCACTGCAGAAACTCCCCGCACCTCGGCATCACCGCCGTGGCTCGCGGGGAGTTCGTTCGTGGAGGCCTCGATCAGTCGGGAACCGTAGCGCCGAGAACGGGACGGCCGCGTTCACTGGGCTCTTCTGCGGCAGTGGATCGCCAGCGAGGGTAACCGGCGAGCAGGCCTCCGGCAGTGAGGATGTGTCGATCAGCGGTGACACACCAATCCAGCGATTCGATGTGGCGTCTCGCGCCGGGAAGATGTGTAAACGGCGGGCGCGCCGATCCTGCGAGCGATCGGGGGCATGCTCGTGATCCCGCCACCCGTGACACCGCGGATGTCTCCGCCGAGAGCACCTTCTGGTCAGGCCTCCTGCAGGCCGCAGTCGAGATTAGCGACGATTGGCACACGCTATAGGTGGATGGTGCGCCACGTCTGGGATTTCAATTCGCCCCAAACTATGTCGCGCCGGACTGGCCCGATGGCGAATCGCAGCAGATGCACCTCGACCTGTATGTCGACGATATCGCCGCTGGCCACGCCGAAGCGATGGCGCTTGGCGCCCGCCTGCTGAAGCTGTCGGCGCACCCCGAGTCAGCGGAGAGGTTTCATATTTACGCGGATCCGGCCGGGCATCCATTCTGCCTCTGCTGGGGCTGAGCAGGGTCGTCGCCGCAGCTATGCGCCCGCGAGCGACACTCGCGCCCGAACCTTCGGGCGCGAGTGTCGCTCGCGGGCGCATAGAAGCCGCGGAGAGGGTCGCACGGAGAGGGTCGAACGTAGAGCAGGGATAGCCGAAAGCACCTCGTCTTATCGGCACCGTCGAGTAGTCTGACGCTCGTGCCCGAGACCCAAGACCAGCCTTCCACCGCCCCCGTCTCCTCACCGGCAGCTCTCCGCATCCGCGGACTGTATAAGCGCTTCGGTGAGAAGAATGCGGTCGACAATCTCGACCTGGACGTGCCGACCGGATCGTTCTACGGACTGGTCGGGCCTAACGGCGCGGGGAAGACCACGACCCTCTCAATGGCGACCGGGCTGCTGAGACCGGATGCCGGCACCATCATCCTGCACGGGGTCGATGTCTGGCGAAACCCCATCGAAGCGAAGAGACTCGTGGGAGTGCTTTCCGACGGAGTGCGCCTGTTCGATCGGCTCACCGGCGAACAACTCGTGACCTACTCCGGACTGCTCTCGGGCATGGACCGGGCTACGGTCGCGGAGCGTGTCGACGACCTGCTTCGCCTGCTCGACCTGCAGGGTGCGAGCGGCACGCTGGTAGTTGACTATTCGGCGGGTATGACCAAGAAGATCGCCCTCGCCTGCGCCCTCGTGCACGCGCCGCAGCTTCTCGTGCTCGACGAGCCCTTCGAATCGGTTGATCCGGTATCAGCGGCGAATATCCGTGACATCCTGCAGGGATACGTCTCATCGGGTGGCACGGTCATTGTCTCCAGCCACGCGATGGATCTGGTGCAACGCATGTGTGACCACGTCGCTGTCATCGCGGCTGGCCGGGTGCTGGCCGCAGGCACGGTCGACGAGGTGAGGGGCGGATCGACGCTGGAAGACCGGTTTGTCGAGCTCGTCGGCGGACGGCACCATGCGGAAGGCCCCGAATGGTTGCGAATCTCCTGAGGCTTCGCCTCCTCGTTCTCAAGAACTCCCTTCTGCGCAGTACCTGGCAGCTCGTCGCCGTGATCTTCGGCGCACTCTACGGTCTCGGCGTGCTGTTCGGTGCCGCGATCGGGCTCATCGCCCTCAGCGGTGCGCCGGTGTCCATCGCGCGCACCGTAGTGGTGCTCGCCGGCTCGGCAGTGGTGCTCGGCTGGGTCGTCATCCCGCTTCTCACCTCTGGTATCGACCAGACCCTCGAACCGGCGCGGCTGGTGACCTTTCCCATTCCGCTCAACACCCTGCTGCTTGGGCTCGCCCTCAGCGGACTCGTGGGGGTGCCAGGGATCGTGACCATGCTCGGGTCGCTGGCGACCGCAGGCACCTGGTGGCAGCATCCGCAGATCGCCCTGATCGCCGCGATCTGCGCGGCTATTGCGGCGGCGACCTGCATCGTCGGGTCGCGGGCGGTCACCACCCTCAGCGCCACCTTCACCTCGGGGAGACGCTTTCGGGAGGCTGCAGGATTCCTCGCATTCATTCCGCTAGTGCTGCTCGGTCCGATCATCGTCTCGCTGTCTTCTGGCATTCGCAATTCCACCGACGCCCTTCCCGGCCTCGCAAACGCCCTCGCCTGGACTCCGCTCGGAGCCCTCTGGGCCGTACCTTCGGATGTCGCGGTCGCTGACTGGGGTGCCGCCGGCCTGCACTTCCTCATCGGCGTCGCGACTCTCGTGCTGCTCACCCTGCTCTGGCGACGCAGCCTCGCACTCGCCCTCATCACGCCGGCCCACGTCACCTCGCGAAGCCGAGGACGCGGAAAGCTTGGCTTTCTCGGCAGCTTCCCTGCGACTCCGGCGGGAGCGGTGGCGGCGCGATGCCTCACCTACTGGATCCGGGATCCGCGCTACGCCCGACAGTTGCTCATCGTGCCACTCATCCCCGCTCTCATGTTCTTCTACAGCCGCAACGGGCCGCTCGAGCTGCTCAACTCGGTGGGACCGATCGTCGCTCTGCTGCTCTCTCTGTCGATCTTCTCCGACCTGTCGTATGAGGGCACTGCCTTCGCCACGCAGATCGCGTCCGGCATCCGGGGGAGGGACGACCGGCTCGGTCGCGCCGCAGCTCTCGGAAGCTTCGGACTGCCGATCGTGATCATCTTCACCATCGGATCGGTGTGGATCAGCGGCTCTTGGGAGGTGCTCCCCGGACTTCTCGGGCTATCTCTTGGCATCTTCCTGAGCGGACTCGGCGTGTCGAGCTTCTCGTCGGCGCGGATCGTCATCCCCGTGCCGGGGCCGGGCGATAATCCATTCAAAGCTGCACCGGGGGCGGGTTTCACCACCGCGCTCACCACCTTCGCGACCTGGGGGGTGCTCGGGGTGCTCGTATTACCGGAACTCGTGCTCGCGGTGGTCGGGGCGGCGACCGGGGTGGGAATCCTCGGCTGGATCGGGCTCGGGGTGGGCATCGGACTCGGTTCGGCGCTGCTGGTGGCGGGTGTCCGGCTCGGCGGCGCCCAGCTCGATCGGGCGGCACCGGAGCTTCTCGAGAAACTGGCTCGCCAGCATTGAGAACACGGCGAGAGTCGGGCCGGTGGGTCTGTGCCGGTGGGTCTGTGCCGGTGGTAGGTTGGGGCGATCATCGCCCGGCGCTATCGGGCCGGTCTCGGGAGCAGGGGTGGTGAGTCGATGACACGGGTTGGCTATATCTGGGTCGGTCCTCTCGAGCACAACCTGGAGTTCCAGCGTGACCTTCTGGCCACGCGCGGCATCGACATCCTCTACGAAGACATCAGTGCCAAGGTGGCGACTCCGATCCGCACCGAACTAACCACCGCACTCGACGCGATCGGCGCGGGCGACACTCTCCTGGTGTGGCGTCTCGACCGTCTCGGCAGCACATCGGGCAACGTGCTTTCCCTGCTCGAGTTACTCGGTCGTCGTGGCGTCGGTGTCGCCTCCGTCGCGGAGAACCTGGATACCTCGGGTGACGCAGGTCACTCCCTCCTCACGATCATCTCGGCGTTCAACGAACTCGAACGCTGTCTCAGTCGTGAGCGCACGATGGTCGGGGTCTATGCAGCGCGTGCCCGTGGTCGAGTGGCCGGACGCCCGCGTGCTCTCTCACCCACCAACGTCGAGCGCGTGCTGATGCTCAAGGACCAGGGTGCGACAGTGCGCGAGATCGCCCAAGAGCTCGGCACCTCGCGCGCCACGGTGTACCGCGCGATCGAACTTGCGGCCGTGGATGCCTCGGCAGAGCGCCCCGCGGAACAAGAGCGCACCTCGCTCACGGTACGATTTGGCAGCCCGCTCCTCGGTGATGCGGACGCCCTGGCGTAACCCGCTGGCGTAACCCGCTGGCCTAAGCCCCTGGCCTGGCCCGCCCGCGTGCAGCGCGAGCGGCAATAAAGAACAAAATAGATCACTTTCTCTCATTAACTTTGTAGCATGAGCAGGTGATTGCCGCGCAGAGACGCCAACTGATCCTCGATTCGCTTCGGGTGGATGGTGCCGTGTCGATCACAGCGCTTGCTCTCCTCCTCGACACCTCGGCCGTCACCATTCGCCGTGATCTTGACTACCTCGACTCGGTCGGAAAACTGACCCGAACGCACGGGGGAGCGGTGGCCGGGCTCACGGCGGTGGAGTCTCCGTATGCCGAGAAGGTGGTGCAGGCGATCGCCGAGAAGGAGGCGATCGCGCGGCTCGCGGCGTCTCTCGTCCGCGACGGCGATGTGCTCATCATCGGCCCGGGTACCACCACCGAAGCGCTGGCGAAGAACCTCACCATACGCACCGGACTCACTATCATCACTAACTCGCTACCGGTGGCAACGGCCTTCGTCGAATCCCCGGGAAATCAACTGATCATGACGGGCGGAACGCTGCGTGCATCCATTCTCGCCCTCGTCGGAGATGCGACCAACCGCACCATCCGCGGCATCCATGCGGACACCACTTTCCTCTCCGGAAACGGCCTCGACGCCGAGTTCGGGCTCTCGACCCCCAACATGACGGTGGCGGATGCCGACCGCGCGATGGCGGCATCCGCTGCCAGGGTGGTCGTGCTTGCTGATCACACCAAAATCGGCGTGCGCACGGCCATCCAGACTCTCCCCACCGCATCGATTTCCCATCTGGTGACCGACAGTGGATCCCCTCTTGCGCAGCTGGAGGCGATGTCTCAAAAAGGGGTCACTGTGCACAGTGCAATAATTGCCTCTGGACTTTTGGACACGTTTTAGCAACAATCCTTAGGGAACAGGTTTGCATTCTGCAACCTATTGCTATGTTTTGAGCGATTCGGTTCGAACCGGAGTGCTTTTACACGTCATCTCTAACAAGGAAGTTGGACCCAATGTTCACGAAACGTACGGCGCAGAGCCTCGCCGGTACCGTTGCATTCGTTGCAGCGGTCGGGCTCGCGCTCACCGGTTGCACCAATACCGGAACCCCCACGTCAAGCTCTGCGGGCACGGACGTCAAGCAGACCGTCAAGGCATCCGACGGGCCCACCTGTTCGCTCACCGACTACAAGGGCGCCAAGATCGATCTCAAGAATGCGATCGTCGGATTCTCCCAATCGGAGAAGGAAGACAACCCGTTCCGTATCGCGGAGACCAAGTCGATCACCGACGAAGCCGCCAAGATCGGCGTGAAGAAGTTCATCAAGACGAACGCCCAGTCCACGCTCTCGAAGCAGATCTCCGATATTCAGGATCTGATCTCGCAGGGAGCACAGGTGCTGATCGTCGCCCCGCTCAACTCGGACGGCCTCAAGCCGGCGCTGTCGGCAGCGCGGGCCAAAAATATCCCGGTGCTGACGGTTGACCGCAAGCTCAACGCAAGCGCCTGCACCGACTACGTGTCGTTCCTCGGGTCGGATTTCATCTCACAGGGCAAGCGCGCCGCCGACCAGTTGATCAAGGGAACGAGCGGCAAGGGCAACGTCGCGATCCTGCTCGGAGCGTCGGGAAACGGTGTCACGACCGACCGCACGAAGGGCTTTGTTGACGAGATGGCCGCGAAGGCGCCCGACATGAAGATCGTCGCGCAGCAGACCGGTAACTTCAACCGCGGAGACGGCCAGACCGTGACCGAGCAGCTGCTGCAGGCTCACCCCGACATCTCGGTCATCTACGCCGAGAACGATGAGATGGGGCTCGGTGCCCAGGCCGCCATCATCGCTGCAGGCAAGGCTCCGGGCAAGGACATCCAGATCTACTCGATCGACGGCACCAAGAACGCGGTGCAGCAGATCGTCGCTGGTGCCTACAACGGAGTCATCGAGTCCAACCCGCGGTTCGGTCCGCTCGCCTTCGCGACTCTCACGACCTTCCTCGCGGGCACCCCGGTCGGCCAGAGCATCGTCATCGAGGACTCAGAGTACGACCCCGCGAATGCGGCGCAGAAGGTAGATTCGGCCTTCTAGCCGTACGAACGGCCAGCGCACCGCCAGCACAGTCGCCCCATCGCGACCTGCCGCCGGTGCGCTGGTGTTCGATCACCCTTCCGATCAGTGCGTCGGAAGAGACCCGTTCGACAGAGAGGTAGTGGCTGTGACTATCGAGTCCCCGACCAGCGGTGCCCCGCTCGATGGCGAGGCGACCACCCCCGCGGTACCGGTGCTGGAAGCGCGTGGCGTCACCAAGAGATTCGCCGGTGTCACCGCGCTTGACTCGGTGGATTTCGCGGTGCGGCCCGGTGAGAGCCTCGCCCTCATGGGCGAGAACGGCGCTGGCAAGTCGACCCTCATCAAAGTGCTCACTGGTGTCTACCAGCCGGACGATGGAGAGCTGCTGCTCGGTGGAGTGCCTGCGAAGTTCGCTCGGCCGCTCGATGCGCAGCGCAACGGAGTGTCCACTATCTACCAGGAGGTCAATTTGATCCCCCTGATGTCGGTGGCCCAGAACATCTTCCTCGGGCGGGAGCCCCGCAATCGGTTCGGACTCATCAACTTCGCACGCATGTATGCCGACGCCAGGGGTCTCCTCGACGTGTACGGCATCGACGTGGATGTGCGAAGGCCATTGCGGAGCCTGGCCCTCGGCATCCAACAGATGGTGGCCCTCGCGCGCTCGGTGAGCATCAACGCGCGGGTGGTGATCATGGACGAACCCACGTCCTCGCTCGAAGCCCGCGAGGTGGAGACTTTATTCTCGGTGGTCTCGTTGCTGCGGGAACAGGGAATCGCGATCGTCTATGTGAGCCATCGGATGGACGAGATCTACCGCGTTGCCGAGCGAGTGATCGTGCTGCGTGATGGCAGGGTCGTGCACGTCGGCGGTCTCGCCGAACTGCCCCGCGTCGAACTCATCTCCCTCATGCTCGGGCGCTCGGTGGAGAAGGTCACCCGAGGAGGGACGACCGCGTTCGGCGGCTCGCACGCGTCCAGCGCACCGCCGGTGCTGGTGGCCGACGACCTCAGTCGCAAGCATCAGATCGACGGCATCGACATCCAGATCCGCCCGGGCGAGGTCGTCGGTCTCGGCGGACTCCTCGGCTCCGGACGCTCCGAGACGCTCAAGGCGCTCGCCGGAGTGATGCAGCTGGATCGCGGTACGGTGACGATCGACGGCAAACCCGTCAAAAGCGGATCAGTGCCTGCCGCTATTCGCGCCGGAATCGTGATGCTGCCAGAAGACCGCAAGGCCGAGGGCATCGTGCCGGGCCTCTCGGTGCGCGACAACATCGTGCTCGCCGCGCTACCCCGCCTTTCTCGCGGTGGATTCTCGTCGAAGAAGAACCAGGATGCGGTGGTCGAGGTCTTCATGAAGCGATTGCACATCAAGGCATCCAGCCCCGACCAGATCGTCTCCGAACTCTCCGGCGGAAACCAGCAGAAGGTGATGATTGCGCGCTGGCTTGCGATGAGCCCCAAGGTGTTGCTCCTGGACGAGCCGACCCGCGGGATCGACGTCGGTGCCAAAGCCGAAGTGCAGGCGCTCATCGACGAACTTGCGCGAGAGGGGCTCGCGATCGTGCTCGTCTCCTCTGAGGTGGAAGAGGTTGTCGAAGGATCCGCGCGCGTGATCGTGCTGCGTGACGGCTCACTCGAGACCGAACTCGACGGGGATGACGTGAACGAAGACCGACTGCTCGCTGCCCTTGCCGGCGGAACCGACACCGCCATCACCCCCGGAGCGGACAAGTGACCGAGCAGACCGTGACGATAACCCTGCCTCAGCGAGGTGCCGTGCTCGGAGTTTTGCAGAAATACGGCGTGTACATCGCCATCATCGTGCTCCTGCTCTACAACCTCTTCTTCACTCCCAATTTCTTCCAACTCGAGAATTTTCGCACGCAGTTCGTGCAGGTGGTGCCCGTACTGATCGTGGCGCTCGGTATGGCGCTCGTCATCGGCACCGAAGGAATCGACCTCTCCGTCGGCGGGGTGATGGCGCTCGCCGCGGCGGTCATCCCGCTCTACATCGGCTACGGCCTCGTCCCGGTGGTGATCATCGCCATTGTCGTCGGCAGCCTGGTCGGCCTCATCAACGGCTCACTCGTGGCTCTCGTGGGAGTGCAACCGATCGTTGCGACGCTGTCGCTCATGGTCGCAGGGCGAGGGATCGCGCTCCTCATCGCCAATGAGCAGTTGAAGTCGGTGGTCGACCCGAACCTGCTCGCTATCGGTCGGGATTCCCTGTTGGGCGTGCCGTACAGCGTGATAATCGCAGCCGTACTCGTGCTGCTCATCGCTCTTCTCGTCAACCGAACGACCTTCGGTAAGCAGCTCATCGCGATCGGAGGCAGCCGCCGCGCCGCAGAGCTCTCCGGGTTGCCGGTGAAGCGCATCCTGCTTCTCGTCTATGTGATCTGCGCCGTGCTCGCCGCCATCGCTGGCATCATCGGCACCGCGCGTCTCGGGGCTTCGGTGCCCTCGACCCTCGGCAACCTGATCGAGCTTTCGGCGATTACCGCCGTCGTGGTGGGAGGTACCCCGCTCACCGGAGGGCAGGTGAAGGTGGCCGGAACGGTAGCCGGAGCGCTGCTCCTGCAGTTCATCAGTGCCACTCTCAACCAGCACAATGTGCCGGATGCGTTCTCGCAAATCACCCAGGCCGTAATCATTCTCTTTGCGGTCTATCTCCAGCGCGGACGGACGGCAGTGCGATGAGCGTCACCATCGAGACGAGTGCCGGACCGACGACGGACAGCCAGGCCCGCCGAGAACGCGTCGCCGGTATCCTGCAGGGATATGGCGCTGCCATCGTGCTCGTGATCCTGCTCGTGGTGGGGGCGGTATCTTTCCCCACTTTCTTCACCCCGAGCAATTTCACCAACATCGCGACCCAGTCGTCGTTTCCCCTGATCGTTGCGGTCGGCATGACCTTCGTGATACTCACGGGCGGAATCGATCTCTCGGTCGGGTCGGTTTTCGCCCTTGGTGGGGTGCTCGCGGCCTATGGCTCGGCTCTCGGAGTGCTCGGCGCCCTGCTCCTGCCGCTCGTGGTTTGCGGCGTGATCGGCCTGGTGCAGGGCCTGCTCGTCGCGTGCGCGAAAATGGCGCCTTTCATCGTCACCCTCGCGGGACTGCTCGCCGTGCGTGGCCTCGTGCTCGCGATCACCGCCGGGGGCTCGAACACGCCGCTGGTGAAGGATCCGGCGTTCACCGCCATCGGACAGGGCGGGGTCTTCAGCATCCACTGGACGGTGATCATCGCGATCGCCGCCGTGGTGATCGGCACCATCGTGCTCACGCGCACTCGGGGTGGCCAGGCGATCTTCGCTGTCGGAGGTTCGGAGAGCGCATCGACCTTCATGGGGCTCCCGGTCGCCCGGGTGAAGCTGACCGTCTATATCGCGAGTGGACTGTGTGCCGGGCTCGCTGGTGCGCTCAACGCCGGCTATTCCTCATCCGGGGTTCCGACGGTCGGTGTGGGGCTTGAGCTCAGTGCGATCTCGGCGGTCGTGATCGGCGGCACGCTGCTTGTGGGCGGCCGAGGCAGCCTCGTCGGCACCCTGGCCGGGGTGCTGCTGCTCAGCGTGATCCAGAACATGATCAACCAGGTCGGCTCTTTGTCGTCATCGGTGCAGTCAGTCGTCTCCGGCCTATTTCTCGCGGTCGTGGTGATCATTCAGACTGTGCTCTCTCGAACGCAGCGGCTGTAGCCCAACATTCATAAGACGAAGAGGCGGAAATCATGACGGTACCTCGGGTCGCAATCAGTGCGGAGCCAACAATCAAGGTGGCTGACGTGACGATCGCAGCGGTCGTGCACGCTCTCTACACCGACGGAATTTCGGCGCTGAAGGGAGCCATGTCGGTTGAATGGGCCGACACCCTTCGCGAAGACATCGACCTCGCTCTCGCGGAGGCGCTCGCTCGAAAAGACGGCGCGGTCGGGCGTGGCCCGAGCCGGTACTACGTCGAAATGCATCCGGAACAGATTCGGGGCTGGCGTGAGCTTGTCGATCATCCGTGGGTGCGAAGCGTGAGTGAAGCCGTGCTTGGTCCGGATTACCAGATCGTCGAATTGGGCTTCGACATCCCCGGTCCTGGCGCGATGAACCAGCCCTGGCACCGTGACTTCCCGATGCCGGAGGAAACGCGGTCAACAGGTCGTCTCACCTCGCTTGCGTTCAACGCGACGGCGGTCGATACTGCCAGGGACATGGGGCCGTTCGAGATCGCTCCGACCACGCAGTGGGATCTGCCCGAGGGATTCGAGCATGAGATGTTCCCGGCGAAATCGCTCTCGGAACGATACGAAGGTTTGGCGCAGCGCAAATTCCCACTGCGTGGTGACCTCTCTGTTCGTTCTGCCCTGACCATCCATCGCGGAACGAAGAACGAATCACAGAAGTCACGACCGGTGCTCGTGCTCGGTGTCGATGCGCCCGGTGCAGGAAACGCGGAGGCTCACGACATGGCCGTGACGAGGTCGTTCTACGAAAGCCTGCCGCAGCGGATTCGCGATCACCTGGTTTGTCCGATAGTCGACACCCTCACCCCGATCACCCAGAAGCACAGCATCGAGGGATTAATGATGGGTGAGGCGTGATTCGCTGAATCGACTCGGGAGTTGATGTCGGTTGCAGCCGATTCTGGTGACAACAACTCCCGAGTCGATTCAGTGGGGCGGGAATCGTGGGTGGATGAGGCACCACGCAAACCGGTCACGCACGGTCCGCGATCAGGGCAACCAGCGCGTCGAGCATCGCGACCTGTCCTTTCACCACTTTCTCGCGGGACAGCTCCAGTGGAAACCACCGTGCATCGTCGATCTCGGGGAACTGCTGGGTGCGGCCCGACCGCGGCGGCCACTCGAGGTCGAAAAGGTTGCTGTTCACCCGGTCGACTTCGAAGTCGGTTTCGCCGGTGAAGACCACCACAACCTTTCCCGAGGGCTGGACGAACTCGCCAAGCAGGATCCACTCCGCTTCGGGAGCGGGATGCCCCATCTCCTCAGAGAATTCGCGAAGGGCGGCGGCGAGGTCGACTTCACCCTCCTGCACTTCGCCCTTCGGGATCGACCAGGCCGCGCCATCCCGTTTCGCCCAGAAGGGGCCGCCCATGTGGCCGATCCAGACTTCGAGCCCGGGGTGGTGTCGGAAGAGGAGCAGGCCGCAGCTTCGCATGCCTCAAGCATGCTGGATCGAGCGACGACGCCGCCACCGAACGACCAGCAGGATGATCCCGCCGATCACGCCAGCGACGACCACCCAGGGCAGTACAACGCCGATGACAACGAGCAGGCCGGAGACGAACCCGACGAACGAACCCCAACGGGCGGCGAGGCCAGACAGGAAGGTCGCGGGCGGTCGCACCGGCGCGGTGGCGACGGTGCCGAATTCCACGGTGAGAGTGGCAAGGTCGACCTGGTCGTCGAGGCCACGCTTCTGCGATTGCAGGCTCTCCAGGCTCGCCTGGCGATCGGAGAGGGCGGACTCGATGGAGATGAGATCGGCGGTGGTGGTGGCGCGTGTCATGAGTTCGACGAGCCGGTCGACGGAGGTGGTGAGAGCCGTGATGCGCGCGTCGAGGTCCTTGGCCTGACCCGTGACATCCTGCGTCGACTGCGAGACTTTCTCCACGCGGCCGAGCTTCTTCAGTTGCGTGATTGCGCCATCCAGTTTCGCGGTCGGGATGCGCAACACCAAGTGGGCTGACCCGGGGTTACCTTCCGCTGGGAGGCGCTCGTCGCGTCCGTCGACGTGCCCCCCCGAGGCATCCGCGATGTGCACCGCTTCTTCCGCGGCCGCCGAGGGCGTGACTACCGTGATCGAGAGTGCGCCCGTCGTGATCACCTCGCGGGCGGATGTCGCCCGTGACGCTGTGCCGGCGGCGGCCTTCGCTGAGTCGCCCTGTTCGGGCACTATGGCCGGAACCCCTGGCAGTGAACTTCCCGAGCTTCCCGAGCTGTCCGAGCGTGATGAGCCGGAGGATGGCGTGCACCCCGCCAGGCCGAGCGCCGCGATGAGCAGAACGGTGGTGACCAGGATTCGCCTCATGAGCCAACGGTAGATCGTCACATCGGCGAGCCGCCACCCAACGTTTTGTGCGATTCAGACGTCAGCACAGACGAGACTCTGAGAATCGCGTGGGATCCCGGTGCGCGACCCGTGCCCAGTAATAGCGTGAGAAAAACCGCAACACGTGAAGGAGAGATCATGGGCCTGTTGGACAACGCCAAGGATGCTGCAGAAGCGACTGGCAAGAAGGTCGGCGAGTGGGCCGATGACACCAAGGAGCGGGTGAGCGACCGGGTCGACGAGGCGAAAGCCGAGGCCGATGTGAAGCGCGCCGAGCGAGGCGTCTCGAAGGCGGAAGTGGATCGCGATGCGACCAAGGCGACGAACGACTACAAGGAAAAGTTGCGCGACTGATCCGGTGCGGGCATGTGGGTGAGTCGACCTAGGCTGGAGCGATGGACACTCGCACCCTCGGCCGCACCCACCGCTCCGTCTCCGCAATAGGGCTCGGCACCTGGCAACTCGGTGCCGATTGGGGCACGGTGACGGAGTCGGATGCCCGGGCAGTGCTCGACGCATCCGTCGCGGCCAGCGTCACCCTGTTCGACACCGCGGATGTCTACGGTGATGGCCGAAGCGAGCAACTGATCGGCGGATATCTCGCCGACCGCCCCGGACACAGCATTACCGTTGCGACCAAGATGGGACGCCGCGAGGCGCAGGATGCCACCAACTTCACACTCGCGAACTTTCGCGACTGGACTGATCGCTCGCGATCGAACCTCCGCACCGACACCATTGACCTCGTTCAGCTGCACTGTCCGCCGACCGCCGTCTTTTCGAACGATCGGGTCTTCGACGCTTTGGACTCCCTCGTCGAAGACGGCGCGATCGCTGCCTACGGGGTGAGTGTCGAAACCACGGATGAGGCGCTGATGGCGATTGCGCGGCCGAATGTCGCGACCGTGCAGATCATCCTCAACGCCTTCCGCCTGAAGCCACTGGATGCCGTGCTTCCGGCCGCGAAGACGGCCGGAGTTGGCATCATCGCCCGCGTGCCCCTCGCTTCGGGACTGCTGAGCGGCACCTACACCGCGCAGACGACCTTCGCGGCGAACGACCACCGCAGCTACAACCGCGACGGCTCGGCATTCGACGTGGGGGAGACCTTCTCGGGGGTCGACTTCGAGCGGGGAGTCGCCGCCGCACAGGAGTTCGCTGCACTGCTGCCGGAGGAAGCCGCGGCATCCGGATTCACCACCGCGCAGGTGGCCATCGCCTGGGTCGCGCAGCTCGATGGCGTGAGCGCCGTCATTCCTGGGGCCCGAAACGTGGCGCAGGCCGAGAGTAATGCTGGGTCTGGCTCGGTGCCGCAGCTGAGCCCGGCATTCACCACAGCGGTGACGGAACTCTACGACCGCGAGTTCCGCGCGGCAGTGCACGACCGCTGGTAGAGCCTAGGCGGTCGGTCACCGGCGATCGATGACCGGTGGCGAGTGTGGAGCGCACCGCCGGCATCGAGACCAGGTCAGTGTGCGTCGGGATCCATGCCTGTCCGCGTGCCCGACTCGAGCCCGGCGATAGCGGCGAGGTCGGCGGTGTCCAGTTCGAAGTCGAACACCAGGAAATTCTCTACGATGCGACTCGCCGTCACTGACTTCGGGATCACCACGTTGCCGAGCTGTAGGTGCCAGCGGATCACGACCTGCGCGGGAGTGCGATCGTGTTTTGCCGCGATGGAGTCGAGCACGCGATCCCCGATCAGTCGCCCGCGCGCCAGCGGAGACCACGCCTCGGTGCGGATGCCATGGCTGGCGTCGTAGTCCCGAACCTGCTGTTGGGGAAGCCACGGGTGCAGCTCCACCTGGTTGATCGCTGGCACGGTGTCGGTCTCGGCGAGCAGGCGGTCGATGTGATGGGGGGCGAAGTTAGAGACCCCGATCGACAGGGCGCGGCCGTCCGCTTTGATCGCCTCGAGCGCTCGCCACGTCTCCACGAACAGGTCGGTGGACGGCACCGGCCAGTGAATGAGGTACAGGTCGACGTAGTCGAAACCGAGCAATTCCAGGCTCGTGTCGAAGGCGCGGCGCGTCTTGTCGAAGCCGTGGTCGTCATCCCAGACCTTCGTTGTGACGAAGACCTCGTTGCGAGGAACCCCGGAGGCTCGCACGCCGTCGCCGACGCCGCGCTCGTTGTTGTAGAGCGTGGCGGTGTCGATGTGGCGGTAGCCGGCGTCGAGCGCGACCTCCACGACCCGCGCCGCTTCGGCATCCGGCACCTTGTACACTCCGAGGCCGAGCTGCGGGATGTCGCGGCCGTCGTTGAGGCGCAGATTGGCGGGAGTCGTGGTGGAAGTCATCCCTCCATTATGGAAGATTCGTTCGTCCCACCATCTCGATGCACACTGTTAACAACGCCCGGCGTTCGGGTGAAATCATGCCAAGGAGAAGCATGCCAAAGCTCATGATCATCGTCGGAAGCGTTCGCCCGGGCCGGATCGGCCTGTCCATCGCCAAGTGGGTGCGCGACTCGGCGCTCGCGCGGGGGGACTTCGAGGTGGACTTCGTCGATCTCGTGGAGCTCGGACTTCCGTTCATGGATGAGCCGAATCATCCGCGACTCCGCTCCTACACCAAGCAGCACACCCTGGAGTGGAGCGCCCGCGTCGACGCGGCGGAGGCAATACTGCTCGTGACTCCCGAATACAACCACAGTTTTTCGCCCGCCCTGAAGAACGCACTCGACTACCTTTCCGCGGAGTGGTGGCGTAAACCTGTCGCGTTCGTGAGCTACGGCGGTATCTCCGGGGGAACCCGCGGGGTCGTGGCACTGGAGCCCGTCGTCATCGGACTCGGGATGGTGCGGGTCGGTTCGGAGGTGGAGATCCCATTCGCCGCGCGCCTCGTCGTCGACGGTGTCTTCTCGCCGGAGGAGAAGGAAGTGGCGATCCTCGGAAAGCTCTTCGACGAGACGGTTGTGCTCGCCGGGGTGCTCGGGCCGTTGCAGGGATAGCGGGGCGCCAGCAGGCGCCAGGGCCTATCCGGGATGTGTTGCGATCGGCTCCGTGTCGGGGATCGGGCTGGCGTCGCGGCCGCGAAGGTCGGGGTGTGCTCGATGGAAGATCGTCGGGAGGAGAAATCCGAGTCCGGCGAATACCGCCGCAACCCAGAATGCGCCGGGGGCGTTGAATCGGTCGATCAAGAACCCGGCGACGGCTGATCCGATCGCCGCTCCGATCAGCTGTCCGGTGCCGACCCAACCGTATGCCTCGGCGGTCTCGCTGAACCGCACGCTCGACGATACGATCGCGAACATCACAGCGAGGGCCGGGGCGATGCCGATTCCCGCGATGAAGAGGGTGACCGCTAGCCACCAGAAGTTGAGGGATGCCGCGGCCAGCGACATCCCGACGAAGATCGCGAACAGGCGGCGGGCGAGTGCCCACGGGCCGATCGGGATGTGCCCGAGCGCGAGTCCTCCGATCAGCGAGCCGACCGCGAAGAGGCCGAGGACGAGTCCTGCCTGCGGTCCGCTCTTGCCGAAGGCCGAGACCACCCCCGCTTCGACCGCTGCGCAGGCGCCGACGAGCAGGAACCCGGTGGTGGTCGCGAGCAGCACGGCCGGCTTCTTCAGCACGGCTCCGAGATTGCGCTTGCTGCGGGGGATGCGTACCCGGCCGACCTCGGGAGAGGAGATGAACCAGATGCCGCCGCCGATCAGAAACACCAGGGCGACGAGAATCGCGAGCACCGTGCTGACCTGGATGGCCAGGAAGGTAGTGATCACCGGGCCAACCACCCAGATCACCTCCTGGGCCGATGCGTCGAGCGAGAACAGGGGGGTGAGCTGACGGGAGTTGACCATCTTGGGATAGATCGTGCGCACCGCCGGTTGAATCGGGGGAGTGCTGAGTCCGCTGATAAATCCGATCGCCATGTAGAGCCCGATCGGCAGCGCAGGGGCGAGCGCGATGGTACCGACCGCTGTCGCGCACACGATCATGGTGAGCACGAGCACGCGGCGCATACCCCAGACGCCCATCCATCGGCTCGTCAGCGGGCCGGCGATCGCCTGGCCGAGGCTGGTGGCGGCGAGCACGAGGCCGGCCGCGAAATACGAACCGGCGATGTGCTGGATGTGGAGCAGGAAGGCGAGCGAGAGCATTCCGTTGGGGAATCTCGCAACCAGCTGGGCCGCCATGATGCGCGCGACGCCGCGCGTTTTCAGGAGGCTCAGGTAGGTCTTCACAAGGCTGCAAGCCTACCGGTCGGGCAGAAATTCGCCGGTGTCGGATGTCGCGGATACGCTCGTCACCTGCACCTCGGGAATTGTGCACAGCCTGTGTAAAAATCGGCGAACTTATCCACACTCTGTGGATGACACGCCCACTACATATAGGGTTACCGTTTTGTCGGAGGCCCGATATATAGTGGTCAAACCGCGGAAACGCTGTTCTTTGATCCCCGTGATCGGAGGGCGTGAAATCACAATTTCCGCATACTATTTCGACCCTGCTGAGGGGCGCACGAGGGGAAGCAAACGTGGCAATCACCGTAGTTAAGCGCAATGGCCAGCGCGAGCCGTATGACGCGAACAAAATCAATCTCGCGATCGAGCACGCCAGTACCGGTCTCGACGAGAACATCACCTGGGTCACACAGATCGCGAGCGAGCTCGAGTTGACCCTGTTCGACGGCATCACCACCCAGCAGCTCGATGAGGCGGTGATCCAGGTCGCCCTGCAAAACGTGAAGGACGACCCGGCCTTCGACACGGTTGCCGCGCGCCTGCTCCTCAAGACGATTTACAAGCGAGTGCTCGGCGACTACGAGAGCGCGGAAGAATTGAAGGCGTTGCACGCCGGCCAGTTCGAGGCGAACGTGGCCCGCGGTGTGGAAGAAAAGTTGCTCGATCCCCGTCTCACCGAACTCTTCGATCTCAAGGTGTTGGCGGATGCCCTCGAGCCCGCGCACGACGAGCTGCTCAAGTACATCGGTGTTGTCACCCTCAACAACCGATATGGCATCAAGGGCCGAAACGGCGATGCGCTCGAGGTGCCGCAATACTTCTGGATGCGCATCGCGATGGGGCTCTCCCTCAACGAGGCGAATCCAACGGCGCACGCCATCAAGTTCTACGAGAAGATGTCGCAGCTCGAATACCTCGCTGCGGGATCCACCCTCGTCAATGCCGGCACCGTTTACCCCCAGCTCGCCAACTGCTTCGTCATGGAGATGCAGGATGACATGGAGCACATCGCCAAGACGACCCGCGACGTGATGTGGCTCACCAAGGGCACCGGAGGAATCGGCCTCTCGGTCACCAAGCTGCGCGCGCAGGGCTCGCCGATCCGCTCGAACAACACCACCTCGACCGGCCCGATCCCGTTCATGCACACGATCGACTCGATCCTGCGCGCGGTCAGCCGCGGCGGGAAGAAGTTCGGCGCACTCTGCTTCTACATGGAGAACTGGCACCTCGACTTCCCCGAGTTCCTCGACCTTCGCCAGAACTCGGGCGACCCCTACCGGCGCACCCGTACCGCCAATACCGCGGTCTGGATCTCCGACGAGTTCATGAAGCGTGTCCAGAACGATGACGACTGGTACCTCTTCGACCCGCTCGAAGTGCAGGATCTCAACGAGCTCTACGGCAAGGCGTTCTCGACGAAGTACAACGAATACGTCGTCAAGGCCGAGGCCGGCGAGATGCGCCTGTTCAAGAAGATCACCGCGCGCGAGCAGTTCAAGTCGATCCTCATCTCCCTCCAGACCACCAGCCACCCGTGGCTGTGCTGGAAAGACACGATCAACAACCGTGCGCTCAATAACAACACGGGCACGATCCACCTCTCCAACCTCTGCACCGAGATCACACTGCCGCAGGACGAAGACAACGTTTCGGTCTGCAACCTGGCGTCGATCAACCTTTCGCGTCACCTCGACAATGCGGGAAAGTTGGATTTCGCCAAGATTGAAGAGAGTGCACGTCTCGCCGTGCGCCAGCTCGATAACCTCATCGATATCACCCGTTCCTCGGTGCAGGAAGCCGACTTCTCAAACGCCCAGAACCGTGCCGTTGGTCTCGGCGTCATGGGGTTCACCGACGTGGTCGAGCGTCTCGGCTTCAGCTATGAAAGCGAAGAGTCCTACGACCTGATCGACGAGATCATGGAGCACGTTTCCTACGCAGCGATCGACGAGAGCGCCAACCTCGCACAGGAGCGTGGTTCCTATCCGAATTTCGATGGCTCGCGCTGGTCTGAGGGACTCGTGCCGCTCGACTCGATTGCGCTTACCGAAGCCGATCGCGGCATGGAGATTAAGGTCAACCGCACGACCCGTCTCGACTGGGACGCGCTGCGCCTGAAGGTCAAGGGCGGAATGCGCAATGCGACGCTTATGGCGATCGCGCCCACCGCATCCATCGGGCTCGTGGCAGGCACGACGCCGGGTCTCGATCCGCAGTTCTCGCAGATCTTCTCCCGCTCGACCTCGAACGGCAAGTTCCTCGAGGTGAACCGCAACCTGGTGAAAGACCTGCAGGACCTGGGGATCTGGGACACCACGCGCGAGGCCATCCTGCGCAGCCAGGGCGACATCCAGAACATCGCGGCGATTCCGGATCACCTGAAGGCCACGTATAAGACGAGCTTCCAGCTCTCGCCCTATTCGTTCCTCGAGGTCGCGGCCCGGTCCCAGAAATGGATCGACCAGTCCATCAGCCGCAATATGTACCTCGAAACGCGTGACCTCGGCGACATGATGGACATCTATTTCGCAGCCTGGGAGCGTGGCGTCAAGACCACCTACTACCTGCACATGAAGCCGCGTCACACGGCCGAGCAGTCCACGGTGAAGGTGAACAAGTCGGAGCAGATCGGTGGGGGAGCCACCAGTTCGGCCCGAAGGGGCTTCGGCTCGGCAGCTGGTTCGGCCCCGGCCGGTGCGCCGGCTGTCAGTGCACCTACCGTCGCAGCGCCGGTTGCGTCAGCACCCGCTGTCGCACCCGGTCTCTCTGCACCGGTCGCCGAGGTCGCGGCCCCTGCACCCAAGCGCGGCTTCGGTTTCGGTGGGCTCGCTCCCAAGTCGGGAGAGTAGACAGTGAATAACGACTCCACCGTTTTCGAATACGAAGTACCGGTCGACCCAATGGACGACCTCCAGTGCGATAGCTGCCAATGATTCGGGATGGTCGCTGAGCGACCTTCACGATTACCAAATTTCGTCAACAGTGTTATCTAAGAAAGAAGAACAGCTCATGGGAATTCTCGGAACCGGCCTGCAAGAGGGCCTGCTTCTCAAACCAATCCGCTACCAGTGGGCGATGGACCTTTACGACCAGGCGGTCGCAAACACCTGGTTCCCGAACGAGATCCAGCTCGGCGAGGACATCGCGGACTTTAAGAAGATGACCGATGAAGAGCGTCACGCGGTCACCTTTCTGATGAGCTACTTCAACCCGAACGAGCTGCTGGTCAACAAGGCCCTCGCCTTCGGCGTGTATCCCTATGTGAACGCGGCAGAGTGCAGCATTTATCTCGCGAAGCAGATGTGGGAAGAGGCCAATCACTGCATGTCGTTCGAGTACGTGCTCGAAACCTTCCCCATCGATCGGGAGGCGGCGTACAACTCGCACGTCAACGTCCCCTCGATGGCGAAGAAGGAAGAGTTCGAGATTCGGTACATCCGTCGCATGACGGAAAACACCCTCGACATCACGACGACCGAGGGCAAGAAGGACTTCGTGCGTAATCTCGTGGCGTACAACGTGATCCTCGAGGGCCTCTGGTTCTACTCGGGCTTCATGGTTGCGCTGTCGTTCCGCCAGCGCAACCTGCTGCGCAACTTCGGTTCGCTCATGGACTGGGTCGTTCGCGACGAGTCACTGCACCTCAAGTTCGGTATCAACCTGATCCTCACGGTGTTGGAAGAGAACCCCGACCTGCAGACGGAGGAGTTCGCTGCCGAGATCAAGCAGATGATCCTGGATGCCGTGGAGCTCGAGGAGCAGTACAACCGCGATCTTCTCCCCGGTGGCATCCTCGGGCTCAATGCCAACTACATCAACCAGTACGTCAAGTATCTGGCTGACCGTCGGCTTGAGGAGCTCGGCTTCGAAGCCGAGTACAACGTGACCAACCCGGCCAAGTGGATGGCGACGGCCAACGACACCCTGCAGCTCGTCAACTTCTTCGAGTCGACGAACACGTCGTACGAGTCCAACGCGTCCGCGACGGTAGGCGCGAAGTAGCACTCTTGGACGGTCGGGCCATCTCGACGGACGGGTCAGCCGAGATGGTCTCTGTCGGCTGGCTCGATCCCCGGGCTGTCGCCCTGCGTGAGGCAATGGAAATCGAAATGGGCGCTATCTACGCGCCTAGCTTTGGCCGGTATCCGCGAGAAATCCAGAGCCTGCTTGGGTCTGCGTTTGACGTGGATTTCTCCACGGTTGTCGCGACGGTACTCGCAGTTATCGGTGATGTGCCGGTCGGTCATGCGGGCCTGCGCCCGTATGACGACCGGGGCTCTCTTGAGGTGAAGAAAGTGGTGGTAGATCCCGCCCATCGCGGCCGCGGCATCTCGCGCAGCCTGATGCTCGAACTGGAGCGGATCGCCCGCGAGCGAGGTGTGCCGTCCCTGGTGTTGCAGACCGGCGATCTCCAGCCGGCGGCGATTTCGCTGTACGAGAGTCTCGGCTACCAGCTGATCCCGCCGTATCCACCGTTTCAGCTCCTGGCGAACGCGCTGTGCTACGAGAAAGTGCTGTCTACGGAGTAGCGGTGTGCGAGGCACGGCTCCGTGTCGCCACCGTGTCGCTGCAGTGTCACTGCAGTGTCGCTGCCGTGGCGGCGGCAGTCGGTGCCAATGTCAAGGTGTAGGCTCCGAGCACAGTCGAGGCAAGGGTGCCGGAACCGTGCAGCGAGGCCCGAGGGCACGATAAATGTGACCACCGCGAAGAAATCCGATCGTGGTGGTGATGGTCGTTCTTCTGCGGCCGGATTTCATCGGTCGCCGGATCGCTCCCTATGCCCCCCCACCAGGAGAGAATAGGTAGAAAAAATGCGAATCAGATACGGGATTCCCGTTTTCGCTGTCGTCGTGGCGCTTGCGTTGAGCGGATGCGTCGACAACTCGACCCCGGCCGGTCCCGCGAGCTCAGGCGCACCAGCGGCCGCGAAAAAAGATGCGGCCGCTGCGGCCCTGCTTCCGAGCAAGATCGCCACGGCGGGCAAGCTCATCGTCGGCATCGATCCCACCTATCCCCCCAACGAGAAAAAAGACGCGAACGGCCTTCCCATCGGCTGGGAAGTCGAATTGATGGATGCGGTCGCCGGCAAGCTCGGTGTGAAAGCCGAGTATGCCGTGTCGAAGTTTGACACCATCATCCCGAGCATCACCGGGGGCAAGTACGACCTCGGGTTGTCATCTTTCACCGACAACGCAGAGCGCGAGAAAGTCGTCGACTTCGTGAACTATTACACCGCGGGTATCCTGTGGGCGTCACCGGCAGGCAAGACGGTTAAGCCGGACGACGCGTGCGGTCTCAAGGTCGCAGTCCAGGCCACCACTTTTCAAGACACGGACGAAATACCGGCCAAATCCAAGGCCTGCACGGACGCGGGAAAGCCGGCGATCCAGGCACTGAAGTTCGATACCCAGGACCAGGCGACCAACGCGGTGGCGCTCGGCCAGGCGGATGCCCTGAGCGCGGACTCCCCGGTCACCCTCTACGCTGTCGCGCAACTGAAAGGCAAGCTGCAGGTCGCGGGCAAGTCCTTCGAGGTCGCGCCCTACGGGCTCGCCGTCAACAAGGGCAATGCGCTCCAGAAGGCGCTCCAGAAGGCGCTCCAGTCGACCGTCGACGACGGCACTTACAAGAAGATCCTCGACAAATGGGGCGTTGCGGATGGCGGGATAGACAAGATCACGATCAACGCCGCTGCGAACGGCTAACAGGATGGCCCGTCCAGTTCATATCGGGTCGGCGGTGCGCTCATCCGTGCCGCCGACCGAGGGGTCTGCTAGCCACGACGGACGGGCCATCAAAGCGGTTCGGCTGCGTCATCCGATTCGCAACATCTTCGCGGCGATCATCGTCATTTTCGTGGCCGCGTTCGTCTACGACGCTGCACTACGGCCGGCCTTCAACTGGCCGGCGGTCGGCAAGTACATCTTCGACCGCCGCATCTCGGAGGCGGCCGTCAACACCCTTCAGCTCACCGTCTATTCGATGGTGATCGCGATCGTACTCGGTGTGGTGCTTGCGGTCATGCGGCTGTCGCCGAATCCGGTTTTCAAGAGCATCTCGTGGTTCTATCTCTGGGTCTTTCGAGGCACGCCGGTCTACGTGCAGTTGACCTTCTGGGGGCTGTTGTCGGTCATCTACCCGGTGATCAACCTGGGACTTCCCTTCCTGCATCCGTTCATCACGCTCCCCACCGGCGACGCACTCAATGTCTTCCAGCTTGCGATCATCGGTCTCGCGCTCAATGAGGCGGCCTACCTGGCGGAAATCGTGCGTGCCGGAATCCTCTCTGTTGATCGCGGGCAGGAAGAGGCATCGACGGCGCTCGGTATGACCTGGGTCCAGACGATGTGGCGCATCATCATCCCGCAGTCAATGCGTGTCATCATCCCGCCGATCGGCAATGAGGTCATCTCGATGCTGAAGACCACCTCGTTGGTCACGGCGGTGCCCTATAGCTTCGATCTGTTCACCCGGTCGCGAGACATCTCCGCGGAAACTTTCAACACGATCCCGCTGTTTCTCGTGGCCTCCCTCTGGTACCTGGCCTTCACCTCCATCCTCATGGTCGGCCAATACTTCCTGGAGAAGCGGTTCGCCCGAGGGGTTGGAGCTGCCCCATCGGAGAAGAGGGTCACGGTCGCAACCGGCCTAGTTCCCGTGGTCGGCTCGCCCGTCGAAGACACGGAAACGCACCCGGACGACGGAAAAGGAGGCGGCACGCCGTGAACGATACCTTGATGGTGGATGCTGATCGCGTCTCAAAGAGTTTTGGCTCGAACCAGGTACTCAAAAGCATTTCCCTCACGGTGAAGCGCGGCGAAGTAATGTGTCTGGTCGGTCCGAGCGGATCGGGAAAATCTACGTTTCTTCGCTGCATCAATCACCTGGAGACGGTGGACGCCGGCCGCCTTCGGGTCGACGGCATTCTCGTCGGCTACCGCGAGAAGGATCAGATTCTCCATGAGCTCAAGCCTCGCGAAGCCGCGTTGCAGCGACGCGACATCGGGATGGTCTTCCAACGCTTCAATCTCTTCCCCCACATGACGGCGCTCGAAAACGTGATTGAGGCTCCGATGCGGGTCAAGAGGGTTCCGAAGGCGAAGGCGGTGGAGCGTGCCAGGGAACTGCTGGCGCGGGTGGGACTCGCCGAGAAGGCCGACGCCTACCCCGCACACCTGAGCGGAGGCCAGCAGCAGCGCGTTGCGATCGCCCGGGCGCTCGCCATGGATCCCAAGCTCATGCTTTTCGACGAGCCGACCTCTGCCCTCGATCCCGAGCTCGTCGGTGAGGTGCTGGACGTGATGAAGAAGCTCGCCCAGGAGGGGATGACCATGATCGTCGTGACCCACGAGATGGGCTTCGCGCGTGAGGTGGCCGACTCGCTCGTCTTCATGGATGGCGGTGTGGTCGTCGAGTCGGGCGAGCCTCGCGAGGTACTCACCAATCCGCAGCACGAACGCACCCGGTCCTTCCTGTCCAAGGTTCTGTAGCGCTGCAGGTGCTGCGGATTCGCTCTGGTGCGCTCGGCGAAGTTGAAGTTTCCGCAGTCACTGGCGTAGCGTGCGAAAGAGCGTTCGCAGGCGAGCGCACCCAGTCGAGGATGACAGGAACACCATGACCGACCCGAGCTACTCCACCCTCTCCGTCGCCGCGATTCTCAAGGAATCGGCGGATCGCACGCCCGACAACATCGCATTGGTTGTGGGAAGCCAGGAGATCACCTACGCCGAACTGTGGACGCAGACCCGCTCTTACGCCGGAGCCTTGCTCGGGCGAGGGGTGAGCGAAGGCGACGCGGTCGCGATCCTCATCCCGAACGTCGCGGACTTCGCCCGCACCTATTTCGCGATTCTCAGTATCGGCGGGATCGTCGTACCGATCCACGCGCTGCTCAAGTCCGACGAGATCGAATACGTGCTGCGCGACTCGGGCGCCACGATGCTCATCTGCGCCGCTCCGCTTCTGGGGCAGGGTGCCAAAGGTGCCGAACAGGCCCGCATCCCGGTGCTGTCGGTACTTTCGCCAGATCCGATCGAAGGAATCCCGCAGCTGGAGACGCTCGCCGCTGAGGCCGAGCCGATTCGCACCTATCTGCCCCGCCAGCCCTCGGACACGGCAACAATCCTCTATACGAGTGGCACCACCGGCAAGCCGAAGGGGGCGATGGGCAGCCATTTCGCGCTCGTCGAGCAGACCAACACCCTGCTGCTCAGCACCTTCGACATGCGCGCGGATGACACGGTGTTCGGAGGTCTTCCGCTCTTCCATACCTTCGGCCAGACCTGCACCCTCAACACCGGCCTGCGTGCCGGCGCGAGGATCGTGCTGCTGCCGAAGTTTGACGGTGACTCCGCCCTTCGCCTGCTCATCGACTCCGGGTGCACGATCATGATGGGCGTTCCCACCATGTACATCGCTCTCCTCGAAGCGGCAAAGAAGACCACGGAACGGCCGAAGCTGCGGTATGCGGTCTCCGGGGGATCATCCCTTCCCGTCGCCGTCATCGAACGGTTCAGGACCGAGTTCGGGGTGGAGATCTATGAGGGCTACGGCCTCACTGAAACGTCGCCGGTCGCAAGCTTCAACCATGTGGGCCGCACGCCTCGCCCCGGGAGCATCGGTACCCCGATCTGGGGAGTGGAGGTCGAGATCGCACGGGCCGAGGTCGAGGAGGCGATCGAACTGCTCCCCATCGACGAACTCGGCGAGATCGTGATCCGCGGTCATAATCTCATGAAGGGTTATCTCAACCTGCCGGAGGAATCGGCCAAAGCGGTCGTCGATGGTTGGTTCCGCACTGGAGACCTCGGCACCAAAGACGCGGATGGCTACATCTGGATCGTGGACCGTAAGAAAGACATGATCTTGCGCAACGGTTACAACGTATATCCGCGTGAGGTCGAGGAGGTTCTGGTGGCGCATCCGGCGGTCTCAAGTGTCGCGGTCTTCGGGGTGGCGCATGAGATGCATGGCCAGGAGATCATGGCTGTCGTCGTGCTGAGCCCCGGAGCAGACGTCGACACCGCCACGCTCGCAGCGTTCGCGAAGGAAAAACTGGCAGCCTATAAATACCCCCGCAGGGTGGAGATCGTGGAGGTGCTACCCCTCGGGCCAAGCGGCAAAGTGCTCAAGCGCGAGCTCGTGGCGATCTACGAGACAGAGATGAAAGCCGTGGTTGATCCTCACTCCTAGCCGGTTAGGGTAGGCTTACCTAAATGAGGTTCGGCGATATCGCTGCCGGTCCAGAGCCTGCCCGTGACTAGAGGAATGTCCATGACCACCACCCCGAAATGGGTCGCCGCCGCGGCGCTCTCACTCGCGACCGTCATCGTGCTCGCTGGATGCTCCGCGGCGACACCGGCGGCCAGCTCTACGCCCGGCGCGAAGCCCAGCGGAGCGATCACGGTCTACAACGCGCAGCACGAAGAACTCACTCAAGCCTGGGCCGATGAGTTCACGAAGGAGACCGGCGTCACTGTCACGCTCCGCAACGGTGACGACTCCGAGCTTGGCAACCAGCTGGTGCAGGAGGGGAGCGCCTCACCCGCTGATGTGTTCCTCACAGAGAACTCTCCAGCAATGAGCCTCGTCGATAATGCCAAGCTGTTCGCCCCGGTAGATGCCGCTACTCTCGCCCAGGTCCCCAAGGCCTATCGGCCGTCGACCGGCCACTGGACCGGCATTGCCGCGCGCAGTACCGTTTTCGTCTACAACCCGTCCCTGCTCTCGGAGGCCCAGCTGCCGGCATCCCTGTTGGACCTGGCGGATGCGAAGTGGAAGGGCCGGTGGGCGGCCTCACCCTCGGGTGCCGATTTTCAGGCTATCGTGAGTGCGCTTCTGGCCCTGAAGGGCGAGAAAGCGACCGCGGCGTGGCTCGCGACGATGAAAGTAAACAGCACGACCTATAAGGGAAACAGCACGGTCATGAAGGCGGTCAACGCGGGCGAGATCCCCGCCGGCGTGATCTACCACTACTACTGGTTCGGAGACCAGGCCGGCACAGGTGAGAACAGCGCGAACACGAAGCTCTACTACTTCAAGAACAAGGATCCCGGCGCTTTTGTAAGCACCTCGGGTGGCGGAGTGTTGAAGACGGCGAAGAATGCTGTGGCAGCCCAGGCGTTTCTGAAATTCATTACGGGAAAAGCCGGACAGGCCATCCTCCAGTCGGGCAGCTCGTTCGAATACCCCGTTGCCAGCGAGGTCGCCGCGAACAAGGCACTGGTTCCCCTCGTCGACCTGAACGCCCCCGTACTCGATCCGTCGAAGCTCGACAGCCGTAAGGTCACCGACCTCATGACCGCTGCGGGAATTCTTTAGGCCAACAGGGAAAGACTCCGCCGGTGACTCGACTCCGACATCGCACCCCGGCGGCCATCATCGCGATGGCCGCCGGGGTATCACTGTTGGGTCTGGTGCCGCTCGGATACGTAGTTGTCACCGCGATCGCAACCGGCGCACCGACGCTCTCCGCTCTCGTTTTCCGCCCAAGGGTCGCAGAACTGCTCGCGAACACGGCAGGGCTTGTGCTCATCACCGTGCCGCTCTGCGCCCTCGTCGGCGTCGCGGCCGCCTGGCTGGTCGAGCGCACGAGGCTCGCTGGCTCGCGTGCGTTCGGGATCCTGCTTGTCGTACCGCTGGCCATTCCCGCTTTCGTCAACAGCTACGGCTGGGTGAGTGCAGTGCCCTCGCTCAATGGGCTGTGGTCGGGCGTGCTAGTAGCGGGACTCTCTTACTTTCCGCTCGTCTACCTCCCAACCGTCGCGGCGTTGCGTCGACTCGACCCTGCCGTTGAGGAGTCCGCTCGGTCACTCGGCGTCCCGCCGCTCGGGGTCTTTCTGCGAGTGGTGCTGCCGCAGCTGCGCCTTCCCATCCTCGGCGGGTCGCTGATCATCGCCCTGCACCTGCTCTCGGAATATGGTGCCTTCGCGATGATCCGGTTCGATACCTTCACCACTGCGATCGTCGACCAGTTCCGTTCCACTTTCAACGGCCCGGCCGCCAACGCCCTGGCCGGCGTTCTGGTGCTGTGCTGCCTGTTCCTCTTGGTGGGCGAGTCCGGCGCCCGCGGCGGAGCACGATATGCGCGTATCGGCACGGGATCGGCTCGGCCCGCAGGTCGCACCCTCCTCGGCTCGTGGGCGCCGATCGCCTATCTCTTTCTCGGCGTTCTCGTAGCGCTGTCGGTAATCGTGCCGTTCGCGAGCGTGGCGCGGTGGCTCGTCTCGGGTGGACTCGCCATCTGGTCTGACCGCTATCTCCTCACAGCCCTGGGCCAGACCATCGGTTACGGGCTGGTCGGTGCGCTGGTCACGTGCCTTCTGGCCTTCCCGATCGCCTTCCTCGCGGTGCGGTTTCCCGGTCGGGTCGCCCGCGTCCTCGAGTCGATCAACTATGTGACGAGTTCGCTCCCCGGGCTCGTGACGGCTCTCGCGTTTGTGACCGTGGCCATCCGATTGATGCCGGCGCTGTACCAGACCACTACCCTCGTGATCGTGGTCTACCTCCTGATGTTCCTGCCGCGCGCGATCGTGAACCTGCGCTCCGGACTCGCCCAGGTGCCGCCCGGGCTTGAGGAGGCGGCTCGCTCACTCGGTCGGCATCCCCTGGTCGCGTTCTCGACGGTTACCCTCAGGTTCGTGATGCCTTCGGCGCTCGCGGGGGCGTCCCTGGTATTCCTCGGCATTGTCACAGAGCTGACATCTACCCTGTTGCTCGCACCGAACGGCACGCGTACGCTCGCCATCCAGTTCTGGTCGCGGGTGAACGACATCGACTATGTCGGCGCTGCACCCTATGCCAGTCTCATGATCCTGCTCTCGTTGCCTGTTACCTACCTGCTCTTCGCGAGATCACGTTCCGAGAGAACGGCGGTGAACAGCATATGAGCGAGATCGAACCCAGCACCTCCGAACACAGCACGATCGACCTGCGCGGCATTGGAAAGCGCTACGGTTCGACCCCCGTGCTCGAATCGATCGACCTCTCGGTGCCCGCCGGGTCGAAGACGGTGATCGTCGGATCGTCAGGGTCGGGCAAGACCACGCTTCTGCGGTTACTCAGCGGTTTTGATTTTCCGGATGTCGGCACCATCCGTATCGGTCGGGAGATCGTCGCGGGTCCCGGGGTTGCCGTCCCGGCCCATCGCCGCGGCGTCGGTCATGTCGCGCAGGACGGCGCCCTGTTTCCCCATCTGACTGTTGGGCAGAATGTGGCCTTCGGGCTCGATCGCCACGAACGCGACGACCGCCCGGCGATCGTCTCCGAGCTCCTCGACCTCGTGTCCCTCGATCCGGTATTGGCGTCGCGCAGACCAGACGAACTCTCCGGCGGGCAACAACAGCGCGTTGCACTCGCCAGGGCCATGGCCCGGAAGCCAAGCGTGATGTTGCTCGACGAGCCGTTCTCCTCCCTCGACACCGGCCTGCGCGCCTCCACTCGCGAACTCGTTTCCGCCGCGCTCACGTCCGCGGGCATCACGACGGTTCTCGTGACCCACGACCGCGCCGAAGCCCTCACCTTCGGCGATCAGGTCGCTGTGCTGCGCGACGGGCGACTTGCGCAGGTGGGAACTCCGACGGCGCTGTATTGTTCGCCGACCGACCTCGCAACCGCGCGCTTTCTCGGCGATGTCGTGCTCCTTGAGGCGAACGCATCCGCCGGTCAGGTTCGCTGCCCGCTCGGTGTCGTCGCCCGGTGCACCTCCCTCAATGGAGGCTGCACGGCGCTGTTTCGGCCTGAGCAGCTGGTCATCGATCTTCTCGTACCGGGAGTGGATGCCGGTGGCATCGTCGCTCGCATTGCCGCTGCCGAGTTTCAGGGGTCATCCCAGCTTCTCACTCTCGAGATCGCGGGAACTTCGGGGCTCGAACTGCCTGTCGCCAGCGGGATCCAGTATCGAGTGGGGGACCAGGTGACGATCCACACCATCGGCGACGCTATCGTTTTTCCTGCGAGCTAAGGGGGCATCCCGTCGCTTTGCCGTCACGCAGAGCAACACTCGCGCGCCTGGAGCGCCACTGTATTACGGTCGAAGTCATGAGCCGCCCACTGAATGTCGTCGCGATCTCCGGGAGCCTTCAGGCGCCATCGAAGACCATCGCGCTGGTCGAGGAGATCGTTGCGGAGTTGGCAACACGCCTGCCCATCGACGCACACTTCATCAAACTCAACGAACTCGGTCCGTCGTTCGCGGGTTCGCTCAGCCGCGCGGGGCTACCGCTGAACGTCGAGCGAGAACTGCAGCGCATCGAGACCGCCGACCTGCTTGTCGTCGCCTCTCCGGTCTATCGGGCGTCGTTCACCGGGCTCTTCAAGCACCTTTTCGACTTCGTGGACCAGTACGCGCTGGTCGACACCCCGATCCTGCTCGCCGCCACCGGCGGTTCGGAGCGCCATGCGCTCATCATCGAGCACCAGTTTCGCCCCCTGTTCTCGTTCTTCCAGGCGCTCACGCTGCCGCTCGGTATCTATGCACACGATTCGGATTTCACCGATTACCGGGTGTCAAGCACGTTCCTGCACGATCGCATCCGTAAGGTCATCGAACGATCGCTGCCGATCATCACGGCGAACCTGGAGGAGAAGCTCAATGTCGAGCGCGTCCTCGACGGGCAACTCGTGCTGAACGACGAGACCGTCGCCCCGGCCGTGGTGCGACTGCTGACCTGATTGCTACTCCGCTAGCACCCGAACGATTCGCTGCAGCGATACCGGCTCGGCAGTGCCCAGATGCTGGGCAAACAGGCTGAGCCGTAGTTCTTCGAGCAGCCAACGCGCCCGCACGAGCGATAGTTTCGAATTCGGTGCGAGCGGCAGGCTGCCACCAGCCAGCTCGAAACGAGCGGTCGCGGTCTGCACTTCGGCCATCCAGACCCGGTCTCGACCGAGATTCTCGCCGAGCTTGCCGATGCGGTGCACGATGCCGGCGAGGTAGACCGGCAATCGGCGCAGTTGTGCCAGGCCGGTCACGGAGGCGAAGCCGGGATAGACGAGAGCCGAAAGCTGCTCGCGAGCATCGGCGAGCGGGCTGAGCATGGCAATGTTGGAGGCCGCCTTGATCGCCTTTTCGGCGTCGCGCGAACCAACTATCACTTTCGTCAGCAGCGAGACCGTCTGGAACAGGGCATCCATGATCGTGGCCGAGATCTCGTCGCGAATGGTTTCGAACTGCGTGCGAGTCCAGATCTCGCGGTCCTCGACCACCGCGTCGATACAGACCGCCATGCAGTCCGCGAAGAGCTCGGCGGTCGTGCGGTACGGGCTCTGCGCAAGAGTGATCTTCTCGGTATGGGTGAGGTGCTCCTGCACGTAGGACACCGGCGAGGGGATCGCGAGCAGAAGCATCCGCCGCACTCCACTGTGCTGTTCCCGCGCCTGGTCGCCGGGCGTGCTCATGAGCCGGATGGAGACGCTCGTGCCGTCGTCAACGAGGGCGGGGTAGGCCCGGATGGTGTTGCCGCCCTGCTTCGTGTCGAGAGTGCGGGGTAGCTCGTCGAAGTCCCAGGTCGTGAGCCCCGCCCGCTCGAGGTTGCTGCGGGGGGTGACGGATGCCCTTGCCACGCTTTCGCGAACCGTCGAGGCGAGCTGCTCCTGTAGCGCGCGTAAGTCCATTCCGCTGGCGACCGTGCGAGAACGCTCGTCGATCACCGCGAAGGTCATGCGAAGGTGAGAGGGGATGCGCGACTCGTCGAAGTCGGTGACCGCCACGGGCACGTAGGTGAGGCGGGTGACCGTTGCGGCGATGGCGGCGCGAAGCGACCGTCCGTCACTGGCATCGGGCAGTTCGGCGAGCAGACGGCGCGCCCAATCGTTCGCCGGCACGACATTTCGACGGATCGCCTTCGGCAGCGACCTGAGCAGCGCCGTGACCAGTTCCTCTCGAAACCCGGGCACCTGCCAGTCGAAGCCCTCGGGTTGGAGGCGCGCGAGCAGGGCGATCGGCACCTGCACGGTGACTCCGTCGTCGTCGGCCCCCGGCTCGAACCGGTAGCTCAGGGTGAGGCGCTGGTCGCCCTGGCTCCAGGTCTTCGGATAGGAGGTCTCCACGAGTTCGGCCACCGGGGCCGCCTCATCTTCGTCGATGAGGTTCTCCGCGGTCATCGTGAGCAGGTCTGGAGTCCGGGACCGGGCTGTGCGCCACCAGGTCTCGAACAGGCGCTGGCTGGTGATCTCGGCCGGGATACGTCGCTGGTAGAAGTCGAACACGGCTTCGTCGTCGTAGAGCAGATCACGTCGACGCGTGCGTTCCTCGAGCTCGGCGAGTTCGTTGCGCAGCGCACGGTTCGCGCGGTCGAAGGCACTCACGCGCGTGTCGATGCGGTCGAGATCCCAGTCACCGTCGACCAGCGCATGACGGATGAACAGTTCGCGCGCGTAAGCAGGGTCAACCTTTGAAAACTGCGCCCGTCGACGCGCGACGATCGGCACACCGTAGAGAGTCACTCGTTCCCACGCCACGGCGGAGCCCTGTTTCTTCTCCCAGTGCGGCTCGCTGTAGCTTCTCTTCACCAGATCGCCGGCGATGGGCTCGGCCCAGGAGAGGTCGATTGCCGCGTTGGTGCGGGCGAAAAGCCGACTCGTCTCGACGAGCTCGGCGCTCATCAATTCGGCTGGCTGTTTTTTCGCCAGAGCGGAGCCGGGAAAGACGCTGAAGCGCACCTGCCGAGCGCCGATGTATTCCTTCTTCGCGACATCCCGGATGCCCAGCTGGCTCAGCAGGCCGGCAAGAAGGGAGCGGTGGATGCCGTTCGGGTTGGTCGACGGGCCGCCGACCACGAGGCCGAGGGGCTTTGCCATCCGCTCAAGCTGGCGGAAGACATCCTTCCACTCTCGCACCCGGAGGTAATTGAGGTACTCGCTGCGGCAGAGGCGTCGAAACTGGTTGCCGCTGAGTTCTTTCTCCTTCTCGCGCAGATAGTTCCAGAGGTTGAGAATGGAGAGGAAGTCGCTGGTCGGGTCGACGAAGCGGGCGTGTGACTGGTCGGCCTGCGGTCGCCTGTCGAGCGGTCGCTCCCGAGGATCCTGGATGCTGAGCCCGGCGACGATCGCCATGACCTCGCGGGTGACTCCGTGTTGCTTCGACTCCACGACCATGCGCGCGAGCCGCGGGTCGATCGGCAGTTGGGTGAGCTGTTTACCGATGCGGGTGATGGCCGGATCGACTGTTCCTGAGCCCGAAACCGCCCCAAGCTCTCGCAGCAAGTCGAGCCCGTCCTTGATGCCGCGCGAGTCGGGCGGTTGCAGGAACGGGAAGTTCGCGATGTCGCCGAGCCCGAGGGAGATCATCTGCAGGATCACTGCCGCGAGATTGGTGCGCAGGATCTCCGGCTCGGTATATTCCGGCCGGCGCATGAAGTCCTGTTCGGAATACAACCGAATGGCGATGCCGTCGCTGGTGCGGCCGCTGCGACCCGATCGCTGGTTTGCGCTCGCTTGGCTGATCGCTTCGATCGGTAGTCGCTGCACCTTTGATCGCACGCTGTAGCGCGAAATGCGCGCAGTCCCCGCATCGATCACGTATTTGATGCCGGGCACCGTGAGACTCGTCTCGGCCACATTGGTGGCGAGCACGATGCGACGGCGGATGCCGGGGGTGCGCCCGGTCTCAAAGACCCGGTGTTGCTCCGCCGAGCTCAGTCGGCCATACAGTGGAAGCACCTCGGTGAACGGCAGGTTGCGCCCCCCAATCGCCTCCTCGGCATCCCGGATCTCGTTCTCTCCACTGAGGAAAACCAGAACGTCGCCGCTCGACTCCCGCGCGAGTTCGTCGAGGGCGGCGTTGATTCCCTCCATCGGATCGAGGTCGGCCTCGGTCTCGGCGTCTTCCTCTTCGTCCGCGATCGGCGCCTCGGCCACGAGCGGGCGATACCGAACTTCCACGGGAAAAGTGCGCCCGCTCACTTCGACGATGGGTGCACCGACACCCGCGGCATCCGCAAAGTGACGGGAAAAGCTCTCGGGATCGATGGTCGCGGAGGTGACGATCACGCTGAGATCGGGGCGCTGCGGCACCAGCTGTTTGAGATAGCCGAGCAGGAAGTCAATGGTGAGACTGCGTTCGTGGGCCTCGTCGATGATGATTGCGTCGTACTTACGCAACAGTCGATCCCGGTGGATTTCGTTGAGCAGGATGCCGTCGGTCATGAGTTTGATGCGCGTGTCTTGGCTCACGGTGTCGGTGAAACGCACCTGGTAGCCGACCAGGCCGCCGAGCGGGGTCCCGAGTTCATCGGAGATGCGTTCGGCGATGGTGCGCGCCGCGATACGCCTCGGCTGGGTGTGGCCGATGCTCGTCTTGCCGAGTTCGAGCAAAATCTTCGGAAGCTGCGTTGTCTTGCCCGACCCCGTCTCGCCCGCGACAATCACGACCTGGTGATCGCGGATGGCCGCGGCGATGTCCTCGCGGCGCTGGCTGACCGGGAGGTCCTCCGGATAGGAGATCCGGTACTCGGTCGTCGCGTCGGTCATGGGCGTCCAATTCTACCGAACTCGCGCGCGCATCCTTGGAAAGAGCAGACCACCCACGATGGGTGGGGGCACGATCGCTGTGCCAGGTTTACCGATCCAATTTCCGATCTCGGCCGCGAAGCCCATGCCCGCGGCGGCAACGCGCCAAGAAGTCACAGGATTGCCAGCGGCCACTGACGGGACACCCAGACCGACTACCTAGCCTCTCTCGATGCCCACATTGCGGCCCGCATCCGGCCATCTGCCGAAACGGGGTCGTGGGCTAGAGAGAAGGTTCCACTGATGACGTTCAACCAGATTCCCACCACGTTCAACACTCCCGCGAGGAAGCGCCTCGCCGTCGGAGCGGCGACCGTGCTCACGGCCGGCATACTCTTCGGAGTCGGCATTACCGGAGCCTCCGCCGCGACCTCGTCGCCGGCAGGATCCAGCACGACCTCGACTAGCTCCACGCACAGCGACTCCACCCACAGCGGACAGGCATTCGGTTCCCGGTCGATCGTGCAACAGGTACGCGAGGCATTCTTCGCGGACAAGATCGACGGCGTCAAGGCGCAGAAGCTCGCCACCGCGGCCACCGGTCAGACGATGGTGTTCTCGCGGCTGCCTACCGCGCTGCAGACCGACCTCACCTCGCTGAAGACCGCGTCGGCGGCCGAGCGGGATGCAGCCGCTCAGAAGATCAGCAGCACCTCGCTCGGGGGCGGATATGGCCAAGAGCTCAGGACCATCGCCACTGACCTGAAGAGTGGCGCGAAGCTCCCGCTCGGCGAGATCATTCGTGACGCGGCCAGCGACCTGGCCACGGGTAAGACCCTCGGCCAGTCGGACCTGTCGACCGCGCCGACGAGCCACGTCGGAGCGGGCGCGCACCACAGCGGCACGTCCGGCGCGGACGCTACCGAGGGCAACTAGAACCACAGGCATCCGAAGCGAAGGCCAGGAGCGAGGAATTGCTCCTGGCCTGCGTCGCGTCTGCGCCCGGTCCGTCCACCCTTCGCAGGCGGCTCGCACTATTCGAAGGCGGAGATCCCGGTGATCGCCCGACCGACCAGCAGGGTGTTGATCTCGTAGCTTCCCTCGTAGCTGTAGACCGCTTCGGCATCCGCGAAGATCCGCGCCATCCCGAAGTCGGTCGAGATGCCATTGCCGCCGAGGATGCCGCGGGCCATCGCTACCGACTCTCGCATCCGTGCGCTTCCGGAGGCCTTGGCCATCGCCGCGTGCTCGGAGCGCAGGGTGCCTTTCTGCTGCAGCTGGGCGATTCGCACCATTGTGCCTAGGGAAGCGGTGGCGTTCTCGAGGATGCGCACAAGCTTCTCCTGCACAAGTTGGAATGACGCGATCTGTTTGCCGAACTGGCGTCGTTCCAGCGCATAGGCGAGCGCGTGATCATAGGCGGCGAGCTGCAGGCCGACCGTCTGCCAGGCCACCCACACCCGGGAGTCGGTGAGAAGAGCGCCCGCGTCGCGGAAAGAGGTCGCACCGGGCAGTCGAGCCGACTCGTCGACCCGCACGTCATCGAGCAGGATATCCGCGTTCTGCACGATTCGAAGCGAGATCTTGTTCTCGATTTTCTCGGTGCGAAGTCCAGGGGTGCCCCGGTCCACAATGAAGGCCTTGATCTCGCCGTCTGCGGTGTCGCGAGCCCAGAGGATGATGTGGTCGGCGATTGTGCCGTTGCCGATCCAGCGTTTTGCTCCGGAGATGCTCCAGGTGTCCCCGTGCCGGGTGGCCGTTGTGGCCATCGAGCGGGAGATGTCCGATCCGTGATCCGGCTCGGTGAGGGCGAATGCCCCGATGCGGGTCAGATCGCGCAGGCCGGGAAGAAGCCGTTCGCGCTGCTCGTCCGACCCGAGTCGGGCGATCGCGGCGGTGACCAGCTCGGAGTGCACTCCCAGGAATGTGGATACGGACATGTCGACCCGCGACAGCTCGAGATGCAGGAAGCCGCGAAGCAAATGGCTGCCGCCTGAGGCTGGGATGCCGATGAGGTCGAGTCCGGCGAGGGCTGGAAGCAACTCGAAGGGAAACGTCGCGGCATCCCAGTGGGCGCCGATGACGGGTCGCACTTCACGGTCGAAGATCGCGGTGGCATCGCTCAGCCGCTGCTGCTCAACGGGCGTGAGCAGGTCGCGGTAGTCGAGGAAGTCATCGGAGGGCCGCGGACGGCGTTCCTGCGCGGCGGCGGTGTCGGAGGTCAGCGGATTGTGGCTCATCGGGGCGTCATCCGGATGGAACCATCGAGTCGGATCGTCTCGCCGTTGAGGTAGGGATTTTCCACAATGTGCTTCACAAGCGAGGCGTATTCGGCCGGCCGGCCGAGACGTGCCGGATGCGGCACCTGGCTACCGAGCGAGAGCTTCGTCTCCTCGCTCATCGCCGCCATCATCGGAGTTTCGAACACTCCGGGAGCGATCGTCATTACCCGGATGAGGTTCGAGGCGAATTCCCGCGCGATCGGCAGCGTCATCGCCGCAACGGCGCCCTTCGATGCCGAGTAGGCCGCCTGCCCGATCTGCCCGTCGAACGCCGCCACAGAGGAGGTGTTCACGATCACTCCGCGCTCGCCGTCGATCGGCTCGTTCTGCTGCATTGCCGCGGCTGCCAGTCGGAGCACATTGAAAGTGCCGATGAGATTGATGCGGATGGCACGCTCGAACAGCTCGAGGGCGAGCGGGCCATCGCGACCGACAACACGGTTCGCCGGCGCGATACCGGCGCAGTTGACCAGGATGCGCAGGGTGCCGAGGCCCGTCGCGACGCCGACCGCTGCGGCGACATCCGGTTCGCTGGTGACGTCAGCGGCGACGAAGGTCGTGTCCTCCAGCGGCTCGTGTGGCGCGGTCAGATCCAGGATGACCACGTGAGCGCCGGCGGAGGTGAGCGTTCGGGCGGTGGCGAGCCCGAGGCCGGAGGCCCCTCCCGTGACGATGGCGACCGTGTCGGTAATGTTCATGCTGCTCCTATCCGAGGGCGATGAGTTCGAGCGGATCGGCCAGGATCCGTCCGATCTCTGCGAGAAATGCGGACCCCGCTGCTCCGTCCACGAGACGATGATCGAAGGAGACGCTCAGCGTCATCACCGAGCGCAGGGCGATTTCGCCCCGGAACTCCCACGGCTGCCGCCGGATCGCCCCTGAGCAGAGAATCGCAGCCTCGCCGGGATTGATGATGGGAGTGCCGCTGTCGATACCGAAGCTGCCGATATTGGTGATGCTGATCGTGCCGCCGGACAGCTCGGCCACGGCCGTCTTGCCGTCGCGAGCGCGGGTCGCCAGTCCCGACAGGGCATCCGCGAGGTCGCGGAGTGTCAGAGAGTTGACATCTCGGATGTTCGGCACCATGAGCCCGCGCGGGGTGGCCACGGCGATGCCGAGATTGATCGCGCGATAAGTCACGATCTCCTGGGCGGCCTCGTCCCAGCGCGAGTTGAGCGCGGGATACCGCACCGTCGCGATCGCCAGCGCCTTCGCAATCAGCAACAGTGGCGTGACTCTCGCGCCCTCGAATGCCGGATGCGCGCGCAGGCGATCCACCAGCTCGACGGTGGCAGTGACATCCACGGTCACGAATTCGGTGACATGGGGTGCCGTGAACGCGCTCGACACCATCGCGGCAGCAGTGCGCTTGCGCACGCCGCTGATCGGCACCCTGGTCTCGTCGGCCGAAGCGGTCCTGTCGCTGACAACGGAAGGCGCCGACGGAGAGCCGCTTGCCGCCTCGACATCAGAGCGGATGACCGCGCCATTCGATCCCGTACCGGTGACAGTTGCGAGGTCGAGCCCGAGGCGCCGCGCGAGGTCGCGCACCGGGGGTTTGGCGAGCACGCGCGAGGGCGAAAGCGGGGACGAAAGCGGGGACGAAAGCGGGGACGAAAGCGGGGACGAAAGCGGGGACGAAAGCGGGGACGAAAGCGAGGGCGAAAGCGAGGGCGAAAGCGGGGGCTCCGGCGTCAGCTCCGCGGCAGAAGCCCGCTGACGGCGGTGGCCGGAGCGATGATCGCTCGCACCGGGCCCGTACCCGACGAGCATGTTCGATCGGCCGTCCTCCTCGGCATCCGGCTCAGTCGCGGAAGGATCATGGATAGTTGCTTCAGCCCCACCGAAGCTGATGATCGGGGCGCCGACCAACACCGTCTCGCCCTCAGCGACGTGAAGTGCAGAGACTATCCCGATGATCGGTGACGGCAGTTCGACCAGGGCCTTTGCCGTCTCCACCTCGCAGATCACCTGGTTGAGAACGACCTCGTCGCCCGCTTTCACGAGCCAGCGCACGATCTCGGCGTCGGTGAGTCCCTCACCGAGGTCGGGAAGGAGGAAATCGGTGGCCATCACTGCACCGCCAGGCTTCGATCGACCGCGTCGAGTACCCGGTCGATGTCGGGCAGGTAATACTGCTCGACCTTGGACGGCGGGTAGGGGGTGGAGTATCCACCCACCCGGATCACCGGCGACTCGAGCATCCAGAAGCAGCGCTCCGAGATGCGCGCGGCGATCTCGGCGCCGAGCCCGAGGAACACCGGGGCCTCGTGCACCACGACGAGCCGGCCGGTCTTCGCAACCGAGCGCTCGATGGTGCCGAAGTCGATGGGGGAGAGCGACCGCAGGTCGATGACCTCGACGGAGGTGCCCTCGGTCGCCGCTTCGCGCGCCGCAGCGAGGGCGGTCGCCACCATCGGACCGTAGGCGACGACGGTGAGGTCCGTGCCCTCGATCACCACTCGGGCGTCGTAGAGCCCGAGTGTCGGGGTGCCTTCGAGGTCGACATCCTGCTTATCCCAATAGCGGCGCTTCGGCTCAAAGAACAGCACCGGGTCATCGGAGGCGATCGCCTGCTGGATCATGCCGTAAGCGTCATCCGCGGCGGAGCAGGAGACGACGCGAAGGCCCGCGGTGTGCGCAAAGTACGCCTCTGGAGACTCGGAATGGTGCTCGACCGCACCGATTCCGCCGCCGTAGGGCACCCGGATGGTCAGGGGTACGGTGACGGCGCCATCCGTACGGTTATGGATCTTCGCGAGCTGGGAGACGATCTGGTCGAATGCCGGGTAGATGAAGCCGTCGAACTGGATCTCGCAGACCGGCCGGTAGCCGCGCATGGCGAGACCAATGGCGGTGCCGATGATTCCCGACTCCGCGAGCGGGGTGTCGAAGACCCGCTCCCGACCGAATTCGGCCTGCAGCTGGTCGGTCACGCGAAAGACCCCGCCGAGGGCCCCCACGTCTTCCCCCATCAGCATGACGCGGTCGTCAGAGGTGAGGGATCGCCGGAGTCCGGCATTGATTGCCTTGGCGAGCGAGAGGGTCGTCACTGGCCGGCCGCCTTCGTGTCGGGGATGCCGTGGTAGGCCAGAAACTCGATCCGCTCCTCCTCGAGCAGCGAGTGCGGCTCGGCGTAGACGTTCTCGAAGATCGACTCCGGTGCTGGCTCGACCGTGCCGAGGCATCCGGCGCGCACCGAGGCGGCGAACTCGCCTGCCTTCGCTTCTGCGGTGGCGAGCATCTCGGCAGTGGCGAGCCCACGATGCTCAAGGGTGCGAAGCAGCCGGTCAATCGGGTCGCGTTCCTTCCACCGGGCGAGCTCGTCGGCGTCGCGGTAGCGAGTCGGGTCATCGGATGTCGTGTGCGGCCCCATGCGATAGGTCACCGCTTCGATGAAGGTGGGTCCGTCGCCGTTGCGCGCGCGCTCGGCCGCGTACCGGGTGACGGCGAGCACGGCGAGCACATCGTTGCCGTCCACCTGCACGCCTTCGATTCCGAAGCCCGCGGCGCGCTGCACGATCGGAACGGTGGCCTGCACGCCGACGGGAGCGGAGATCGCAAACTGGTTGTTCTGGCAGAAGAAGACGACCGGAGCGTTGAAGCTCGCGGCGAATCCCAGCGCCTCGGAGAAGTCACCCTGGCTAGTGGCCCCGTCGCCGAAATAGGTGATTGCGATGTCGTCAGAACGGTCCCGGCGGATCCCCATGCCGTAGCCGACTGCCTGCAGCATCTGCGAGCCGACCACGATCGCGGGCGTGGTCATGTTGACCTCGTACGGGTTCCAACCGGAGTGGGTCGACCCGCGCCAGAAGCGAAGGATCATCGTGGGGTCCACACCTCGCAAGTAGGCCACGGCGTGCTCGCGATAGCTTGCGAAGACGAAATCCTTCTTCCGCAGGGCAAGGGCCGATCCGACCTGCGCAGCTTCCTGGCCGAGCATCGGCGCCCAGAGTCCGAGCTCGCCCTGGCGTTGCAGGGCAGTCGCCTCGGCATCGATTCGGCGCACGACCACCAAATCGGTGTACATCTGCACCAGCTCGGCGTCACCGATGTCACTCACGTAGGCCGAGAAGACGGGATGAAGGAGCAGGTCGCCGCCGGCTCTCGGCAGCAGAGCCACCGCCTCGGTCTGCCCGGTGATTTCCATCGATGCGATGCTCATGACGACCGTCCTCTTTGACGTGTATTGCGTGTGGCCAGTTGTCCCTGAATAGTGCGCCCCGCGGCGTGACTGCACAACCCATCTCGCCAGAGTTGAGCAGAATGCACACTCTGAACGCTCTGAACCGTGCCAGACTGCGATACATGCAAGACCTCGACGGCACTGACGCCCGCATCCTGCTCGCACTGAGCGAGGATGCCCGGCTGTCGGGTGTCGAACTCGCCCAGCGTCTCGGCCTGTCCCGCAACACTGTGCAGTCCCGACTGGCACGGCTCGAGTCCGACCGGTTACTCGGCAGCATGGATCGGCGGGTGCAGCACCGTGCTCTCGGTTACCCGCTCACGGCGTTCGTGGCGGCCAGGGTCAACCAGCATCGGCTGCAGGAGATCGAGGCCGCTCTCACCGGTATCGCCGAAGTGGTAGAGGTGCACGGTATCGCCGGGGGCGCCGACATCATGATCCGGGTGGTGGCGCAGGACACCGATGATCTGTACCGCATCGCCGGCGTCATCCTCGCCTCGCCCGGCATTGAGCGCACCGAGCTGTCCCTTTCGATGCGCGAGATGGTGCCGTACCGCACGGCACCGCTGTTGCGGCAGCGGGCGGGTCTCACCGAGGGCTGAGGGTGCGACGTCAGCGTCCAACCGTCGCGGCGATCACCGCGATCGACTGCGTGTCCTCAATCGTCGGAGGCACCACGTAGTCCTCACCGTTCACGATCTGGCGCATCGTCTTGCGAAGGATCTTGCCGGACCGGGTCTTCGGCAGGCCGGACACGACCACCACATCTCGGAACGCGGCGACGGCCCCGATCTGCTCCCGTACCATCGCCACAAGCTCGGCGGCGAGGGCCTCATCCGAAATGTCGGTACCGCTCTTCAGCACCACGTAGCCCATCGGCTTCTGGCCCTTGATCTCGTCGTGCACGCCGATCACGGCGCACTCGGCGACGGCCGGATGTTGCGCGAGCACCTGCTCCATCGATCCTGTGGAGAGTCGATGCCCTGCCACGTTGATGATGTCGTCGGTTCGGCCCATCACGTAGAGGTAGCCCTCGCGATCGAAGTAGCCGGAGTCTCCGGTGAGGTAGTGGTCGGGAATCACCGAGAGATACTGCTGGATGTAGCGGTCGTCGCCGTTCCAGAGCGTGGTCAGCGTGCCGGGCGGCAGCGGCAGCGAGATGACGATGTTCCCCTCGTCGAGGTGTGGCACCGTCTGACCATGCTCGTCGACGATGCTCACGTTGTAGCCGGGTACGGGAAACGACGGGGAGCCGGCTCGCAACGGTAGTTGCTCGAGCCCGCGCGGGCTCGCGCAGATCGCCCAACCGGTCTCGGTCTGCCACCAGTGGTCGATGACCGGCTTCTCGAGCAGCGCGGTGGCCCAGGTCCAGGTATCGGGGTCGAGGCGCTCGCCGGCGAGGAAGAGGGCGTCGAGACAGCTGAGGTCGTACTGGTGCGAGAGCGCGGCGTGCGGGTCGGCCTTGCGGATGGCGCGGAGAGCCGTCGGCGCGGTAAATAGAGTCTTGACGCGGTAGTCGCTGACGACGCGCCAGAATGCCCCGGCATCCGGAGTGCCCACCGGCTTGCCCTCATACAGCACCGTCGTGGCCCCCGCGATGAGGGGGCCGTAGACGATGTAGGAGTGGCCGACGACCCAGCCGACGTCGCTCGCCGTCCACATGACCTCACCCCGCCCGACGCCGTAGATGTTCTTCATCGACCAGGCCATCGCCACGGCATGGCCGCCGTTATCGCGCACGACGCCCTTGGGGGCGCCGGTCGTGCCGGAGGTGTAGAGGATGTAGAGCGGGTCGGTCGCGGCCACCGGCACCGGATCCCGCGGGGTTGCGGTCGCCGAATGCTCATCCCAGTCCCACCACGCGGTCGTCTCGGTCGAATAGTCGCTCGCCCGGCCCGGCACCTCCGGTCGGTTTTTCACGATCACGGTGTCGACGCTGTGCCTGCTGAGTTCGAGTGCGGCCGAGATGGTGGGAAGGTACTCCACTACCCGGTTCGGCTCGATGCCACCGGTGGCGGTCACAATCGCGACCGGGGCGGCATCGTCGATGCGGGCGGCGAGTTCCTTCTCCGCGAAGCCGCCGAAGACTACGGAGTGCACCGCGCCGAGTCGAGCGCACGCCAGCATCGCAACGATCGCCTGCGGCATCATCGGCATGTAGATGATGACCCGATCGCCCTTCGCGACTCCGGCATCCCCGAGTACACCGGCGAACCGGGCGACTTTGTCGAGGAGAGTGGCGTAGCTGTAAGTCTTTTTCTTGCCGACGACGGGAGAGTCGTAGATCAGCGCGGTGGTCTCCCCACGCCCGGCCAGCACATGCCGATCGAGCGCGTTGAAGCAGGTGTTGAGTTCGGCCCCGGCGAACCAGCGGTAGAGCGGAGCATCGCTGCTGTCGAGGGCCGTGGTCGGCTCGATCACCCAGTCCACGAGCTTCGCCGCCTCGAGCCAGAATCCCTCGCGGTCGTCTGCGCTGCGTTGAAATGTCTGCCGGTAGCTGCGGGAACTCTCCGGGGACGCGCTGGGCTCACTCACGGAATACCTCTCCATCGAAGTCATAACACCGGCTATGTATACAGAATATGCATGAAGTATGACACAGGATGGGTAAATTGGCCCGGAATGGGCCATAATGTGTACAGAAGTGCGAAAGATGGGGAGCAATGGCAGTCAGTCGGCGGGCAAGCGATCGGGCATACCAGACCCTTCGCGACGAGATCGTGGAGTGGGAGCTGCGTCCGGGAAGCGTGCTTGGCGAGGTCGAGCAGTCCACCCGCCTCGGTGTTTCGCGCACCCCCTTGCGGGAGGCGCTCACGCGATTGATGGCGGATGGCCTGGTGTCATCCCAATCCGGTCGCGGCCTCGTCGTCACTGATCTGTCGCTCGCGAGCATCCGGGAGATCTTCGAGGTGCGCCAGGCACTCGAGGAGCAGGCAGCTCGCCTCGCCGCCCGACGCGGCGACACCGCGGTGTTCCAGCAGCTCGAGATCGAGTTCGCGGCCGTCAACGAGCTGCTCGAGCACGACGATCCGGTCCGCCACGCCTATTACGGACTCGTCGCCCGACTCGACGATGCCATCGATACCGCCGTTGGCAATTCCTACCTGGCCGCCGCGCTGGCGACCCTGCGTACTCATCTCGTGCGCGTTCGTCGGCTCGCTGTCGACGACCCCGCGCGACTGTCCGCCGCTGCTGCCGAGCACCTTCTCATCGTGCAGGCGATCGCCGCCCGGGATGCCGAACTTGCTGCTCACGCGACGCAGGTACACCTCCACCAGGCCCTCCAAAACATCCAGAAGATGGCACACCTCCAGGCAGACCTCTTGAACCGGGCGAGCTCAACGAGTAGCGCCTTACCGAAAGGAACATAAGTGAAACTGCACTCCGTACGCGTCCACCCGAGCTCCGAGAACCTCCCGCGTGAAGACCAGCTGGCCTGGAAGATCGCCGAGGTGGCGGCAGATCCGGTGGCGGTGACTCCCGAGGTGACCGAGATGGTGATCAACCGGCTGATTGACAATGCATCCGTTGCCACCGCCTCCCTCACCCGAGGGCCCGCGATCGCTGCGCGCGCACAGGCCGAGGACCATCCCTATGAGCCCGGATCGACGGTCTTCGGCATCGCCGGTCGGTTCGGCCCCGAGTGGGCGGCCTGGGCCAACGGCGTGGCTGTTCGCGAGCTCGACTACCATGACACCTTTCTCGCGGCCGAGTATTCGCACCCCGGCGACAACATCCCGCCGATCCTTGCGGTGGCCCAGCAGGCGGGCTGCACGGGCGCCGACCTGGTTCGCGGCATCGCCACCGGCTACGAGATCCAGGTCGACCTGGTGAAGGCCATCAGCCTGCATGCGCACAAGATCGATCACGTCGCTCACCTCGGCCCGTCGGCCGCCGCGGGAATCGGCACGATGCTTCGCCTCTCGCCGGAAGTGATCTTCCAGTCGATCGGCCAGGCACTGCACACCACCACCGCCACGCGACAATCGCGAAAGGGCGAAATATCCACTTGGAAGGCATACGCCCCGGCCTTTGCCGGCAAGATGGCCATCGAAGCAGTCGACCGTGCAATGCGCGGCCAAACCAGTCCGACGCCCATCTACGAGGGCGAGGACGGCGTGATCGCCTGGCTGCTCGATGGCGTGGATGCCCATTACGAGGTGCCGCTGCCGGAAGCCGGCGAGGCCAAACGGGGCATTCTGGACACCTATACCAAGGAGCATTCGGCGGAGTACCAGGCACAGGCCTGGATCGACGTCGCCCGAAAGCTGCATAACGAATACCCCGACCTCGCTGCCGATACGATCGCGTCCGTGGTCATCCACACGAGCCATCACACGCACTTCGTGATCGGATCCGGCGCGAACGACCCGCAGAAGTACGATCCCACCGCGAGCCGAGAGACACTCGATCACTCGATCCCGTACATCTTCACGGTCGCGCTGCAGGACGGCGAATGGCACCACGAGCGGTCCTATGCACCCGAGCGTGCGGGGCGCCCCGACACGGTCGCACTCTGGAACCGCGTGACGACCACCGAGGATGCAGAGTGGACCCGTCGCTACCACTCGAACGACCCGGCCGAAAAGGCCTTCGGCGGTCGCGTTGTCATCACGCGTACCGACGGAACGAGCATCGTCGACCAGATCGCGGTAGCGGATGCACATCCCCTCGGCGCTCGGCCATTCGTGCGTGAACACTACATCGCAAAATTCCGCGCGCTCGCCGCGGGAATTCTCGACGCCGTGGAGATTGAACGCTTCCTCGAGCTCGTGCAGCGCCTGCCCGAACTCACTGCCAACGAACTCGGTGGTCTCACCGTCACCGCGAAGCCGGGCCTCCTTGGCGCCGGCCCGAAGGGACTTTTCTGATGCTGTATTCCGCCCTCACCCCCGCCGAGAAGCGAGCCAACTTGAGAGCGGCCCTTGGCAGTGGAAAACTGCAGCTTGTGCCAGGGGCGTTCAACCCGTTAAGCGCAAAACTCATCCAGGACAGGGGATTCGACGGGGTGTACATCTCCGGCGCGGTCATCGCCGCGGATCTCGGCTTGCCGGATATCGGGCTCACCACCCTCACCGAGGTCGCCAACCGGGCCAAGCAGATCAGTCGGATGACCGACCTGCCCTCGCTGGTGGATGCGGACACCGGATTCGGCGAGCCGATGAATGTCGCCCGCACGGTGCAGGAACTCGAGGATGCCGGCGTGGCCGGCCTTCATATCGAAGACCAGGTCAACCCGAAACGGTGCGGTCACCTCGACGGAAAGGCCGTCGTTGACACGGCCACGGCGACCAAACGCATCCGTGCGGCGGTGGATGCGCGCCGAGACCCGAACCTGCTGATCATGGCACGCACCGACATCCGGGCAATCGACGGGCTCGCCGTCGCCATCGACCGGGCGAAGGCGCTTGTCGATGCCGGGGCCGACGCGATTTTCCCGGAGGCAATGGTCGACCTCTCTGAGTTCGCGGCCATTCGCGCGGCGATCGACGTGCCGATCCTTGCCAACATGACCGAATTCGGCAAGAGTGAGCTGTTCACCACCGACCAACTCGCGGGCGTCGGAATCAACCTGGTGATCTACCCGGTCAGCCTTCTGCGGCTCGCGATGGGGGCAGCCGAACGCGGTCTCGATACGATCAGGCGAGAGGGATCACTGACATCGGAGGTGCCGAACATGCAGACGCGTGCCCGGCTCTACGAGTTGCTCGACTACGAGGCATACAACGCCTTCGACACGAGCGTCTTCAACTTCACCCTGAGCTAGGAGCACACATGACCGACCCAGCCACCACTGAACAGGCACCGAAAAAGGGGCTCGCGGGAGTCGTCGTCGATTACACCGCAGTCTCCAAGGTGAATCCCGACACCAACTCGCTGCTCTATCGCGGATACCCTGTGCAGGAGTTGGCGGCGAACTGTTCCTTCGAAGAGGTTGCGTATCTCCTCTGGCATGGCGAGCTTCCCGACGAGCACCAGCTCGCCGACTTTGAGACTCTCGAGCGCTCGCTGCGCGCGCTCGACGACACGGTGAAGCGCGTTATCGACGACCTGCCGCTCACCGCGCATCCGATGGATGTTGTGCGCACCGCGGTCAGCGTGATCGGTGCGAACGATCCACACGCCGACGACGCGAGCCCGGAGTCAAACCTCACGAAGTCGGTTGCACTGCTCGCCCAGCTCCCCGCGATCGTCTCGTACGACCAGCGTCGCCGCCGCGGCCAGGAGCTGATCGAGCCGCGCGACGATCTCGGCTACTCAGCCAACTTCCTGCACATGACCTTCGGCGAAGTGCCGGATCTCGTGGTCGTGAATGCCTTCGACGTGTCGATGGTGCTTTATGCCGAACACTCCTTCAACGCCTCCACCTTCACCGCCCGCGTAATCACCTCGACCCTCTCGGACCTCTACTCGGCCGTCGTCGGAGCAATCGGAGCCCTCAAGGGACCGCTCCACGGGGGAGCGAACGAGGCGGTGATGCATGTGTTCGAGGAAATCGGAACTGCGGACAGGGCGCAGGCCTGGCTGGACACGGCACTGGCCGAGAAGCGCAAGATCATGGGCTTCGGACACCGGGTCTACAAGAACGGGGACTCGCGAGTACCGACGATGAAAGCGGCACTCGACACTCTCATCGTCGAGTACGACGCCCAACCGCTCTCCGATCTCTACGACACCCTGGAGAAAGCGATGGGTGAGGCGAAGAACATCAAACCGAACCTCGACTACCCCTCAGGCCCGGCCTACAGCCTGATCGGCTACGACACCGCAATGTTCACCCCGCTGTTCGTCGCGAGCCGCATCACCGGCTGGACCGCGCACATCATGGAACAGCTCGCCTCGAACGCCCTCATCCGCCCCCTCAGCCTTTACAACGGGCCGGACGAGCGTCACATCGGCACGGGAGAAGGCCATGCCGGGTAAGTCCGTCTCTTTCTGGCTGAACGTCGGCTTCGTGGTGGTGCTCGTCGGACTCGTTCTCGGGGCATCCGCGCAGCCGTGGTTCTTCGTCGTGGCGATCGCCTGGGCTGCGGTGGGCTTTGTGGTCACCGCCCGGAATCGGCGCAACCGGCCCGGTCCGCCGAACCTCTTCGACGACGACCCGCGGTAGCGCCCTCGCCGTCGCCCCGCCCAACCCCCATCTCGAAAACGCAGGAGATGCGCCACGAAGCCGCCCGAATGGCAGCGATTCGCTCCTGCGGTGGCAAATCTCCTGCGTTTTCGGAAGCGGCGGGATGCACGAGGGAACGGGTGCGCGGCCGGGTAGCGGCGCATCAGTTGACGGCGCCGGTCCACTTCTCGCCGGCGCCGAGGCCAGGGGCATCCGGAATCGTGGATGCCTCGCGGAATGCGAGCTGCACGGAACGCAGGCCGTCCCGCAGCGCCCGTGAGTGCTGGTCGCCGAGGTCGGGGGCACTCGCGGTGATCAGGCCGGCGAGGGCGTTGATCAGCTTTCGGGCCTCGTCCAGGTCGAGCTGGGTGTCCGGATCATCCGCGAGGCCGCACTTCACGGCCGCAGCACTGAGCAGGTGGACGGCGACAGTGTTGATGACCTCGATCGCCGGAACATCCGCAATATCCCTCGCCGCATTGTTCTCGTGGGTGTGGCCGGGTTCTGAATGATCCTGCTCGCTCATCGGGCGCTTCCTCTGTTACACTGAACGCTGGCTCCGAGCCCGCAAGGGATCTCGGAACGAAAGTGGAGATTCTCCCACCCGCGCTTGACCGCTTAGAGATACTGCTAGTCAATATCGCTAATGACGAGGTTACCGGGTTGTTGCGGTCCGCTTGCTCTCCCATACGGGGTGCAGGCAGTCAGGTCGCAGTGCCCAAGGATCCGAAAAATACCGGATGCTTAGGCGCACGAATTTCCTCAGTCGTCAAGAGTCCGGCATACCGCCGACAACTCTGGCCAACACGCCCGACTAAGGAGTTACGCATCAGCGATCCCCGTACCAATGACCGAATCCGCGTGCCGGAGGTCCGACTTGTTGGCCCCAACGGCGAGCAGGTCGGTGTAGTGCGCATTGAAGACGCCATTCGTCTTGCCCAGGAGGCAGACCTGGATTTGGTTGAGGTTGCTCCCAATTCCAAGCCTCCCGTCGCCAAGATTATGGATTTCGGCAAGTTCAAGTACGAAACCGCGCAAAAGGCGAAAGAAGCCAAGCGCAACCAGTCCAACACCATCCTCAAAGAAGTGCGTTTTCGACTGAAGATCGACGTGCACGACTACGAGACCAAGCGCAAGCGTGCCGAGGGATTCCTGCAGGGCGGCGACAAGGTCAAGGCAATGATCCTGTTCCGCGGTCGCGAGCAGTCGCGTCCCGAGCAGGGCGTGCGACTCCTCCAGCGCTTCGCGGAAGACGTGTCCGAATTCGGCAGCGTCGAGTCGACTCCGATGATTGACGGCCGCAACATGGTCATGGTGATCGGCCCGCTGAAGACCAAGGCAGAGGTCAAGGCTGAGCACGACGCCAAAAAGCCCGCAGCAAAGCCTCGCGCTGAGCGCCCCGAGGCGCCTTTCGAACCGATGGTCGCGCCAGTACGCACCGAGGCTCCCGTTGTCGCTCCTGTCGCCGAGCGAGCGGTAGCTCCCATGGCGGCCAAAGCAGCGCCGGTCGCCGAGGCGGCTTCTGCTGCCCCAGCACCGGCAGTTGCGCCGAAGGTCGCTACTGCGGCTCCTGTCGCACAGGCCGCTGCGGCAGCTCCCGCTGCCGCGGCTCCCGTCGCGAAGGCCGCTGCAGTAGCTCCCGTCGCGAAGGCTGCGTCTGCGACTCCTGTCGTGAAGGCCGCACCGGCGCCGCGCGCGGCAGCCACCCCGGCCGCGGCATCAAAGCCAACGCCAGCGACGGCATCCAAGCCAGTTCCACGACCCGCCCCCACCCCCGGAAACGCGCCAAAGCCTCGTGCGGTTCCGCCCAAGACTGCACCAGCAGATGTGACGTCGGACTAGTTCCGGCGAGTAAACGAGCCGAACGAAGGCTCAAACAAGGAGAGATATGCCCAAGCAGAAGACGCACTCCGGCACCAAGAAGCGATTCAAGGTCACCGGCAGCGGCAAGATCATGAAGCAGCAGGCTGGCATGCGCCACAACCTGGAAAGCAAGTCGGGGCAGCGCAAGCGTCGCCTCAACCAGGACCAGGTCATTGCTCCGGCAAACGTCAAGGCCATTAAAAAGCTTCTCGGCATCTAACGTCGACCCCCAGAACTAAAGGAAAACGGAAATGGCAAGAGTAAAGAGGGCCGTCAACGCCCACAAGAAGCGTCGGGTCATCCTCGAGCGCGCCAAGGGTTACCGCGGCCAGCGTTCGCGTCTGTACCGCAAGGCCAAGGAGCAGGTCACTCACTCCCTCGTCTATGCCTACCGTGACCGTCGTGCCCGCAAGGGTGACTTCCGTCGCTTGTGGATCCAGCGCATCAACGCCGCGTCGCGAGCCAATGGCCTCACGTACAACCGGCTCATCCAGGGGTTGAACCTGGCCGGAGTCGGCGTCGACCGTCGTATCCTTGCCGACCTCGCCGTCACCGAGCCAGCGACGTTCGCTGCTCTTGTCGCCACCGCGAAGGCCGCTCTCCCGGCCGACACCTCGGCCCCGAGGGTGCTCGCGTAGTTCGCAGTCTCTTCATCGAAGGGCCCGGCCACCTGTGGGTTGTCGGGCCTTTCGTCACGCCGGCCCGTACCCGTGAGGGTGCGCAGAGTCGAACGTCAGTCATATACGCGCCGGGGAATTCGACCTCCACCGTGAAGCCTCCTCGCGACAATAGACTTGAGCCGTGCTAGATAACCCCCGTTCGCCGCGCGTCCGTGGCGTTGCCAAACTCGCAAAACGCGAAGGGCGCGTCTCGAGCGGCCAGTTTCTTCTCGAGGGTCCGCAGGCAGTCGCCGAAGCCCTCGCCTTCCGACCCGAACTCGTCGTCGAGCTCTTCGCAACGCCGACGGCCCTCGACCGTTACACGGACATCGCGCACAACGCGGAAGAGGCGGGTATCGAGGTCGAATTCGTCAGCGAACATGTACTTGACGCGATGGCGGACACCGTGACTCCCCAGGGAATCATCGCGGTGTGTCGCCAGTTCCCCACTTCGCTGAAAGATATTCTCGCCGCCGAACCAAAGCTGATTGCCATCCTCGAAGAGGTGCGTGACCCGGGCAATGCCGGCACAATCATCCGGGCCGCAGATGCCGCGGGTGCCGACGCTGTAATCCTCACCGGCCGCAGCGTCGATCTCTACAATCCCAAGGTCGTCCGCGCCTCTACCGGCTCCATCTTCCACCTGCCGGTCGCCGTCGGGGTGGAGCTGGAAGCCGTGTTGCAGAAGGTGCATGCGGCCGGCCTCACCGTTCTCGCGGCAGACATCAAGGGAGACAATCTGCTCTCGGCGCGGGTCGAGGGGCTTCTCGCACAGCCAACGGCCTGGCTGTTCGGTAACGAGGCCCGTGGGCTCTCTGACGAGCATTTTGCGCTTGCGAATCGCGCGATCAAGGTGCCGATCTACGGCCATGCCGAGTCCATGAATCTCGCGACAGCTGCATCCGTTTGCCTGTATGAGAGCGCTTTCGCGCAGCGAACACTGATCGAGTAGGTACTGATCGAGTGACACGCCGCGCGTCCATATCGAGGCCCCGGCACGACCAAAAATCGTCGTCTTCAGCGTTCGCGCCGCATTTCGCCCGGTTCCGCCATCCTGGAAAGATCGGTCGCGGGTCGGAAATTATTCCTTTGGTTGCCGTCTCGTTCGTGGGAGCGTTGAGTTCGATTCCCTAAGACGGCAATCGCGAATATTCCCGGTCCCGGTCTCGACGCTCGTTGGCATTAAGCTTGGGACCCGTGTCAGACCCCACCACGCCGCCGCCCCCGTCGATTTCCGAAGCCAGCGTCGGTACCGCGCTCGATTCGGCTCTCGCCGCAATCACTGCGGCCGCGGATGTCGCCGCCCTCAGGCTGGTCAAGACTCAGCACCTCGGTGAGGCGTCTCCCCTGGCGAAGCTGAATGCGACCCTGCGGGATGTCGCTCCGGCCGATAAGGCCGCCTTCGGCAAGCTCGTCGGCCAGGCGCGCGGCCGCGCCAACCAGGCCTTCGCCGCACGCGAGGCCGAACTCTTCGCGGCAGAGGAAACCGGACGCCTCGCCGCAGAGGCGCTGGATGTCACGGCACTGTCATCTCGCTGGACTCCGGGCGCGCGGCATCCGCTCAACCTGTTGCAGGAGTACATCGCCGATGTCTTCGTCGGAATGGGCTGGGAGGTGGCCGAGGGGCCGGAGCTCGAGAACGAGTGGTTCAACTTCGACGCGCTCAACTTCGACGAGGATCATCCGGCCCGCGCCATGCAGGACACCTTCTTCGTCGAACCGGTCGAGGAGCACCTGGTGCTGCGCACTCAGACCAGCCCGGTGCAGATCCGCTCGCTGCTCACCCGCGAGCTGCCCGTCTACGTCATCTCGCCCGGCAAGGTCTTCCGCACCGACGAGCTTGACGCCACTCACACCCCGGTGTTCCACCAGGTCGAGGGCATCGCCATCGACCGGGGCCTCACCATGGCACACCTGCGCGGCACCCTCGAGCACTTCGCCCGCATCATGTTCGGCGACGAGGCGAAGATTCGACTGCGCCCCAACTACTTCCCCTTCACCGAGCCGAGCGCCGAGATGGATGTCTGGCAGCCGAACGCCAAGGGTGGGGCACGCTGGGTGGAGTGGGGTGGCTGCGGCATGGTCAATCGCAACGTGCTGCGCGCGGCCGGGATCGACCCGGAGGAGTATCAGGGTTTCGCCTTCGGCATGGGAATCGAGCGCACCCTGCAGTTCCGCAACGACCTCAATGACATGCGAGACATGGTTGAGGGCGACATCCGCTTCTCCCAGCAGTTCGGAATGGTGATCTGATGCGCGTTCCTGTCTCCTGGCTCCGGGAGTTCGTCGACGTGCCCCTCGACGTCACCCCGGAAGACGTGCATGCCGCGCTCGTGAGCGTCGGCTTCGAGGAAGAGACGATTCACGGCTTCGGCCTCAGCGGTCCGATCGTCGTCGGTCGGGTGCTCGAGTTCACGCCAGAGCCGCAGTCCAATGGAAAGACGATCAACTGGTGCCAGGTGGATGTGGGCGAGCCCGAGCCGCGCGGCATCGTCTGTGGTGCCCACAACTTCATTGTCGGCGACAAGGTCGTCGTCTCGCTTCCCGGCGCGGTCCTGCCCGGCCCGTTCCCGATTGCCGCCCGCACGACCTACGGCCACGTCTCCGACGGAATGATTGCCTCCGCGCGTGAGCTTGGTCTCGGCGAGGAGCACGACGGCATCCTGCGCCTGGCCTCGCTGGGTCTCGACCCGGAGGTGGGAGCGGATGCCACTGCTCTTCTCGGCCTCGACGATTGGGCCGTCGAGATCAACGTCACTCCCGATCGTGGCTACGCCTTCTCCATCCGCGGAGTCGCCCGCGAATACGCCCACGCCACCGGTGCCGCCTTCCGCGACCCAGCCCTCACCGTCACGCCGGAGGAAGGCACCGGGTTCGACGTCGTCATCGACGACCGCGCTCCCATCCGCGGCCGGATCGGCGCAACCGTATTCGTCACGCGAGTGGTGCGCGGCATCGACGCCGGGCGCCCCACTCCGCCCTGGATGATCGCGAGATTGATTCTCGCGGGCATTCGCTCTATTTCGCTCGTCGTCGATATCACCAACTACGTGATGCTGGAGCTCGGCCAGCCGATCCACGGCTACGACCTCGATGCGCTGAGCGGCGGTCTCGTTGTGCGCCGCGCCGAGGTCGGTGAGAAGATCGTGACTCTCGACGACCAGACCCGCATTCTCGACCCGCAGGATCTGCTCATTGCCGACGGCTCCGGGCCGATCGGTCTCGCCGGCGTGATGGGCGGCGCGTCCACCGAGATCGGCGCGACCACTACGAACGTGCTCGTCGAAGCGGCCAACTTCGATCCCATCTCCATCGCCCGCACCGCCCGCCGCCACAAGCTGCCGAGCGAAGCCTCGCGCCGCTTCGAGCGCGGTGTCGACCCCGCAATAGCGGATGCGTCAGCGGCCCGCGTCGTCGAACTGCTCGTGCAGCTCGCCGGCGGGCAGGCCGACCCGCAGGGGTCTCGCCTGTTCGATGTCGCCCCGCGCGAGCCGATCGTGCTGCCGGACGGCTACATCGTCGGCCTCGTGGGCGCCGACTATTCGGATGTTGAGATCCTGCGTTCTCTCACGGACATCGGCGGATTGATCGAGCCGATCGACCATGCTCTGTCGGTGACGCCGCCGAGCTGGCGGCCCGATCTCACCGACAAGGCGACCCTCGCCGAGGAGGTGGCTCGCATCGTGGGGTACGACCGCATCCCCGCGGTGTTGCCGACGGCTCCTCCTGGGCGTGGTCTCAGCCGATCGCAGCGACTTCGTCGATCCGCTGCCCAACTTCTCGCATCCACCGGACACACCGAGGTGCTGTCCTATCCCTTCGTGTCGCAGCGCGCCAATGACGCGTTCGGTGGCTCGGTTCCGGGTGCCGTCCCGGCTATCCGCCTGGCCAATCCGCTCGATGGCGAGGCACCGTTCCTGCGCACTTCGCTGCTCCCAGGCCTCATCGAGATCGCCCGTCGCAACCTCTCTCGTGGGCTCGTCGACCTCGCGGTCTACGAGATCGGATCGGTGTTCCGCCCGGAGGCCGGAGCCCGCTACGCCAGCGGAGATCTGCCTTCCGGCATTATCCGCCCGACGAGTTCCGAGCTCGCAGACCTCCTCGGCAGTATTCCGCCCCAGCCCCTTCGACTCGGTGCGTTGTTCACCGGCGCAGCGATTGTGAAGCAGCCCGGCCAGCCAGGAGTGCAGCACGGCATTGCGGATGCGATCGACGCGGCCCGACAGGTCGGTCACGCTCTCGGCGCCACGATCACGGCGCGGCAGGGATCGCATCACTCCTTCCACCCTGGGCGTACCGCGGAGCTGTTCTTCGGCGATCGCAGCGTCGGATTCGCTGGCGAGCTGCTGCCCGCGCTCGCCGGCGAGCTCGACCTCCCGCGTGTGACCGCGGTGCTCGAACTCGAGCTCGGCCTGCTCATCGAGCTCGCCGCCACCGAGGTGTCGCCCACCGCTATCGCCGCTTACCCGGCGGCGACCCAGGATCTCTCCCTCGTGCTTGGAGCACAGGTGTCCGCCGGCGAGGTGCTGTCGGCCATCGTCGAGGGAGCCGGACCGCTGCTGGAGGTCGCGCATCTCGTGGACGACTATCGCGGCCAGGGCATCCCGGAGGGAGCGAAGTCGCTCACCTTCGCGCTGCGTTTCCGGGCTGTCGACCGCACCCTCACGGCGGCGGAGGCCACCGAAGCGAAGCTCGCCGGGGCCGCAGTGGCCGCCGGGCGATTCGGCGCGAGCATCCGAGAGTAGCGGGCGCCCCATCGATGTCCGCTAGGCTCAAAGGGTGGACATCCGTAGCATCACCGGCTCGACCGAGCGCCACACCTCCGTGCGCCGTGGTCTCCGCCTGCGCTCGGACCGTCGCGGTCAGCGACTGCAGGCGACGCTCTCCGTCTGATCGGCTGCCGAAGCCGGATCCGACATTAGCGCCGCCGCACCGGGCCCCGTCGATCCACTCTCAATAAGGTGTAACCATGTCCTATTCCGTTGCCGTGGCCGGTGCCAGCGGCTATGCGGGCGGGGAGCTTCTGCGGCTGCTCTCCCAGCATCCCGAGTTCCAGGTGGTTACGGTCACGGCGTTCCAGAACGCCGGACAACCCCTCGCTCTCGCGCAGCCGCACCTGCGCTCCTATGGCGGGCTCACGCTTCAACCGACCACAGCCGATGTGCTCTCGGGACATGATCTCGTCTTCCTCGCGCTGCCGCACGGCACCTCGGGTGAGCTCACCGCCCACCTCGGCGACCACAGTCTCATCGTCGATTGCGGTGCAGACCACCGGCTCGCGGATGCCGCGGACTGGGCTGCCTTCTACGGCGGCGACCACTTCGGCGCCTGGGCGTACGGCGTGCCGGAGCTGCCTGTCGCCGGGGGCAAACAGCGGTCCGCCCTGGTCGGAGCAACTCGCATCGCAGCCCCCGGCTGCAACGCGAGCACCGTCTCACTTGCCCTCGCCCCCGGAATCGCGGCCGGTGTGATCGAAGAGCGCGACCTCGTAGCGGTGCTCGCGGTCGGGCCCTCGGGAGCAGGCAAGAGCCTGAAGGTCGAGAACCTGGCGAGCGAGATCCTCGGGTCTGCTAATCCGTACGCGGTCGGCGGCACCCATCGTCACATCCCGGAGATCCAGCAGTCGTTGCGGGCAGCCGGGGCCACGGCCCCCACCATCTCATTCACCCCGGTGATCGTGCCGATGGCGCGGGGCATCCTCGCCACGTCGACCGCCCGTATCGTGCCGGGGGTTTCGGCGTCCGACATCCGCGCGGCCTGGGAGTCGGCCTACGCCGACGAGCCCTTTGTTCACGTTCTGCCCGAGGGTCGGATGCCCCGCACCGGCGACGTGCTCGGCTCCAACACGGCACTCATCGGCCTCGTCGTCGACGAGGCGGCCGGTCGCGTTGTGACCGTCACAGCGCTCGACAACCTCGTCAAGGGCACCGCGGGCACCGCCATCCAATCAGCGAACATCGCCTTCGGTCTCGACGAGACCAGCGGCCTTCCGATCGACGGAGTTGCACCATGAGCGTCACTCACCCCCGTGGCTTCGTCGCGGCCGGAGTCGAATCCGGACTAAAAGGCAAGGGCGGCAAGGACGTCGCGCTCGTCGTCAACCAGGGTCCGAGCCGGGCGGCGGCGGCGGTCTTCACGAGCAATCGCGCCAAGGCGAACCCGGTCATCTGGTCCCAACAGGTGATCGCGGACGGCATCGTCAGCGCCATTGTGCTGAATTCCGGCGGGGCCAACTGCTACACCGGCGCCCGCGGATTCCAGGTGACCCACGCCACCGCGGAGCATGCGGCATCCCTCCTCGGCGAATCTGCCGGCGACGTGCTGGTCTGCTCAACCGGGCTTATCGGCGACCAGCTCGACCTGCAGAAGGTGAGCTTCGGCGTTACCGCCGCCCACGCCTTCCTCCGCGATGACGGGGGGCTCGATGCCGCGACTGCGATCATGACCACCGACACGCATCCCAAGCAGGCCCTCGTCCTGCGCGACGGCTGGTCGATCGGTGGCATGGCCAAGGGTGCCGGCATGCTCGCTCCCGGACTCGCCACAATGCTCGTCGTCATCACGACTGATGCTGCTCTCGAGTCATCGCAGCTGGATGCCGCGCTCCGGCACGCGACGCGGGTTACCTTCGATCGCCTCGATTCCGACGGCGCAATGTCCACCAACGACACGGTTGCGCTCCTCGCTTCCGCAGCATCCGGTATCAGCCCGGCGATCGAAGAGTTCACGACGGCTCTCACCGGGCTCTGCGAGGACCTTGCCACCCAGCTGCAACAGGATGCCGAAGGCGCGGCCCACGACATCACCATCGAGGTGATCAACTCGGCGTCCGAAGACGAGGCCGTCGAGGTCGGCCGGGCCGTTGCGCGCAATAACCTCTTCAAGGCCGCGGTCTTCGGCAACGATCCCAACTGGGGCCGGGTGCTCGCCGCAGTGGGCACCACCGGGGCTGCCTTCGACCCCTACGACATCGACGTGTCGATGAACGGCGTGCGAGTCGCACACAAGGGCGAGCCAGACCAGCCCCGCGAGAGCGTCGACCTCACCAATCGCGCCATGCACCTGCTGATCGACCTGCACGCCGGCACCTGCACGGCCACGATCTGGACCAACGACCTCACCCACGACTACGTGCACGAGAACAGCGCGTACTCGAGCTGATGGGTGCGCACTCGAGGGAAGCATCGGCGAAGGCATCGGCCCTCATCGAATCGCTGCCGTGGCTTCAGCGATTCCACGGCAAGACCATCGTGGTCAAGTTCGGCGGCAACGCCATGGTCAACGACGAACTCAAACATGCCTTCGCCGAAGACATGGTCTTCCTGCGCCAGGTGGGAGTCCGGCCGGTCGTGGTGCACGGCGGCGGTCCCCAGATCTCCGCTGAACTTGCGGCCAGGGGCATCCCGAGCGAGTTCCGCGGTGGACTGCGGGTCACCTCTGCTGAGGCCCTTGCGGTGGTGCGCGAAGTGCTCACCACCCGGGTGGGTCCGGAGATCGCGGCGCTCATCGACTCGCACGGCATCGAGGCTCAGGCGCTGTCGGGGGAGACTGACGGCCTGTTCGCCGGCACCCGTCGAGGCACCATTGTGGACGGCGAAGCGGTCGACCTCGGGCTCGTCGGTGACGTCACGGCGGTCGATCCGTCAGTCGTGCTCGCCATCCTCGACGCCGGCCAGATCCCGGTGATCTCATCGATCGCGCCGGATGCGGCGGCGCACGGGCAGTCCCTCAACGTCAACGCCGACTCGGCTGCGGCATCCCTCGCTATCGCCCTGGAGGCCGAGAAGCTCGTGATCCTCACGGATGTCGCTGGGCTCTACCGCGACTGGCCCAATCGCGATTCCCTCATCTCCACCATCGATGCGGCGGAGTTGCGCGCGCTGCTGCCGTCCCTCGAATCCGGCATGATCCCCAAGATGACCGCCTGTCTCGACGCGGTCGACGGGGGAGTACCGAAGGCCGCGATCATCGACGGTCGCATCCTGCACTCGATTTTGCTCGAGGCGTTCACCGCCGAGGGAATCGGCACCGAAGTGGTTTCCGGAAAGGACCTGTGATGGACACGGACAACTGGCGCGAACGCTTCGGCAACGCGATGATGGGCACATTCGCACCACCCCTGGCGATGCTCGAACGCGGCGAAGGCGCCCATGTGTGGGATGTCGACGGCAACCGCTATCTCGACTTCCTCGCCGGCATCGCCGTCAACGCGCTCGGCCACGCGCATCCGGTGCTCGTGGATGCCGTGAGCCGCCAGGTCGCGACGCTCGCGCATGTGTCCAACTACTTCGCTTCCCCACCGCAGCTCGAACTCGCCGAGCGCCTGCGCCGCATCACCGGCGCCGGCGACGGCGGGCGGGTATTTTTCGCCAATTCCGGCGCCGAGGCGATCGAAGCGGCGATCAAGCTCGCGCGGCTCAATCGTGGCGACGGTCGTCGCACGCGCATCCTCTCCCTCATCAATTCCTTCCACGGACGCACGATGGGATCGCTTTCGCTCACCGGCAAGACGGCGCTGCGCGAAGCCTTTGAGCCACTGCTGCCCGGTATCGAGCACATCGACACGACCGTCGCGGCTCTCGAAGCGGCGATGGATGACAGCGTTGCCGCGATCTTCATCGAGCCGATCAAGGGAGAGGCCGGCGTGCTCGATCTGCCAGACGGCTTCCTTCGTTGCGCGCGCGAGCTCGCAACCAAGTACGGCGCACTGCTGATCCTCGACGAGATCCAGACCGGCGTCGGCCGCACGGGCACCTGGTTCGCTTTCCAGCAGACCGATGTCGTGCCGGATGCCCTCGTCCTTGCGAAGGGTATCGCCGGCGGCGTGCCGATCGGGGCACTCGTCACCTTTGGTGCGGCATCCGACCTGTTCCAGCCGGGCCAGCACGGCAGTACCTTCGGGGGCAACCCTCTTGCGACCGCGGCCGGCAATGCCGTGCTCGGCGAGATCGAGCGGGCCGGGCTCATCGAGAACGCCACGGTCATCGGTGCGAAGCTGCGCGCGCTCGTCGAGGCAATCGACTCGCCTCTCATCACCGAGGTGCGTGGCCAGGGAGCCCTCGTGGGTCTCGGTCTCTCCCAGCCGGTCGCCGGTGCGCTCTCGGTAGCGGCGTTCGCGAACGGGCTCATCATCAACGCCCCGAACGACTCGACCATCCGAATCGCGCCGCCGCTCATCGTCGGTGACGCAGAGCTCGAGGAGTTCCGGCAAAAGTTCACGATTGCCCTCCAGGCCCTTACATTGGATGCGAAATGACCCGACACTTCCTGCGCGATGACGACCTCAGCCAAACCGAGCAGACCGCCATCCTCGATCTCGCGGTCGAGCTCAAGAAGGATCGCTTCGGCACCCGCCCCCTTGCCGGACCGCGCACCGTCGCGGTGATCTTCGACAAGTCGTCGACGCGCACCCGGGTCTCATTCGCGGTGGGAATTGCGGAGCTCGGCGGCATCCCGCTCATCATCTCGACGGCCAACAGCCAGCTCGGGGGCAAGGAGACTGCCGCAGACACCGCGCGCGTGCTCGAGCGCCAGGTCGCCGCGATCGTCTGGCGCACCTTCGCCCAGTCGGGGCTGGAGGAGATGGCGCTGAACACGACGGTCCCGGTGATCAACGGGCTGTCCGATGATTTCCATCCCTGCCAGTTGCTGGCGGATCTCCTCACCATCCGCGAGCACCGCGGAACCCTCGCGGGTCTCACCGTCACCTTCCTCGGGGACGGGGCCTGCAACATGGCCCAGTCCTACCTGCTCGCGGGGGCAACGGCCGGCATGCATGTGCGGGTCGCGTCGCCCGTCGACTACGCGCCTACCGATTCCGTGGTTGCGGCAGCGGATGTCGCGGCAGCGAAGACCGGCGGATCGGTCACGCTCTATACGGATCCGGTCGAGGCCGTCGCCGGTTCCGACGTGGTGGTGACCGACACCTGGGTCTCGATGGGTAAGGAAGAGGAGAAAGCGGAGCGCCTCACCACTCTCGGCTCCTACCGCGTCGACACCGAGCTCATGGCACTGGCCAAGTCCGACGCTCTTTTTCTGCACTGCCTGCCGGCGGACCGCGGCTACGAGGTGACCGCCGATGTCATCGATGGCCCGCAGAGCGTGGTCTGGGACCAAGCGGAGAACCGCCTGCACGCTCAGAAAGCGCTCTTGGTCTGGCTGCTGCAGCGGTAGCCCACCCCATAAACTGGCGAACGAAAACAAGGAGCACCACACATGGCAGAACGCGTTGTCCTCGCCTATTCCGGCGGACTCGACACCTCGGTGGGGATCGGCTGGCTGAAGGATGCCACCGGCAAGGAGGTCGTGGCCCTCGCCGTCGACGTCGGGCAGGGTGGAGAAGACATGGAGGATATCCGCCAGCGCGCGCTCGATTGCGGCGCAGTGGAGGCGATTGTCGTCGATGCACAGGACGAGTTCGCCGACGACTTCCTCATGCCGGCTCTGAAGGCCAATGCCCTCTATCAGAAGCGCTACCCGCTCGTCTCGGCGCTCAGTCGTCCGCTGATCGCCAAGCACCTCGCGATCGTGGCCAAGCAGCTGGGTGCCGACAGCGTCGCGCACGGCTGCACCGGAAAGGGTAATGACCAGGTGCGCTTCGAGGCCGCCGTCGCCGCGCTCGCTCCCGAACTGAAAAGTATTGCCCCGGTTCGCGATCTCGCTCTCACCCGCGACAAGGCGATCATCTACGCCAACGAGCACAATCTGCCGATCCGCCAGAGCGCGGCGAGTCCATATTCCATCGACAAGAACGTCTGGGGTCGCGCGGTCGAGACCGGATTCCTTGAGGACCCGTGGAACGCGCCGATTGAGGAACTGTACGAATACACGATGGATCCGACCGTGGCGAAGGATGCCGATGAGGTCACCATCTCCTTCGCCTCCGGCATCCCCGTCGCCTTGGACGGTGTGTCCTACAGCGCTCTGCAGATGATCGAGAAGCTCAATGAACTCGCCGGAAAGCACGGCGTCGGCCGCATCGACGTTGTCGAAGATCGCCTTGTCGGCATCAAGAGCCGCGAGGTCTACGAGGCCCCCGCCGCAATGGCCCTCATTGCAGCGCACGAGGCGCTCGAGAGCCTGACTCTCGAACGTGACCTTGGCCGGTACAAGCGCGGCGTCGAGGCGGAGTGGTCCAATCTCGTCTACGACGGCCTGTGGTTCTCGAGCCTTAAGCGGTCCCTTGACGTGTTCATCGACGACACCCAGCGTTACGTGACCGGCGACATCCGCCTGAACCTGCAGGGTGGCCGTGCCACCGTGACCGGCCAGCGCAGCGAGCAGAGCCTCTATGACTTCAATCTCGCGACCTACGACACCGGCGACACCTTCGACCAGTCGCTCTCAAAGGGCTTCATCGAGATCTGGTCATTGCCGAGCAAGATCTCGGCCCGCCGCGAGCTGTCGGGCAAGTAGGCATGACCACTGGCTCGGGCGGCAACGATATCGGAGCGACAACCGAGGGCGCGCTCTGGGGAGCCCGCTTCGCCTCCGGCCCGTCGCCCGAGCTCGCCCGCCTGAGCAAGTCGACCCATTTCGACTGGCAACTCGGCGGCTATGACATCCGCGGATCACGAGCCCACGCACAAGCGCTCGCGGCGGCGGGCTACCTCACCGCCGATGAGCTGGTCGTGATGGATGCCGCCCTCGAGACCCTGCGTCAGGCCTGGTCAGACGGCTCTTTCGCCGAGCGCGAGTCCGACGAAGACGTACACGGGGCGCTCGAACGCGGCCTGATTGACATCGCCGGCCCAGAGCTCGGCGGCAAGCTGCGGGCCGGTCGCAGCCGCAACGACCAGATCGCCACCCTTGTCCGCCTCTACCTGCTCGATCACGGGCGGGCCATTGCCGAGCTCGTCACCCACCTGATCGATGCAATCGCGTCCCAGGCGGCAGCGCATCCGGATGCCGCGATGCCGGGTCGCACGCACCTGCAGCATGCCCAGCCGGTACTGCTCGCCCATCATCTTCTCGCTCACGCGTGGCCTCTCGTTCGTGACCTCGAACGGCTGCGGGACTGGGCAGTGCGCGCATCCTTCTCGCCGTATGGTTCCGGCGCCCTTGCGGGCAGTTCGCTCGGACTCGACGGCCAGCTGGTCGCGACCGAGCTCGGCCTCACCGGCCCAATGGAGAATTCGATCGATGCGACGGCGAGCCGCGATGTCGTGGCCGAGTTCGCCTTCATCCTCTCCTTAATCGGCATCGACCTCTCCCGTTTTGCTGAGGAGATCATCCTCTGGAATACCCGCGAGTTCGGCTTCGTCACCCTCCACGATTCGTATTCGACCGGGTCGTCGATCATGCCGCAGAAGAAGAATCCCGATATCGCCGAGCTCGCCCGGGGCAAGTCCGGGAGGCTGATCGGCAATCTCGCCGGGCTTCTCGCCACTCTCAAAGGCCTGCCGCTTGCCTACAATCGCGACCTCCAGGAAGACAAGGAGCCCGTCTTCGACTCGGTCGAGACGCTCGAGGTCCTGCTTCCCGCGTTCACCGGAATGGTCGCGACGCTCACCTTCCACACGGATCGAATGGCCGAGCTCGCCCCCCAGGGATTCTCGCTGGCGACGGATGTTGCCGAGTGGCTTGTCACCCAGCACATTCCGTTCCGCGAGGCCCACGAGATCAGTGGCTCGCTGGTGAGCTTCTGCGAGCAGCGCGGGCTCGAGCTCGATCAGCCGACGGATGCCGACTACCTGTCGATCTCGCCCCGCCTCACCCCCGGTGTCCGGAGTGTGCTCACCGTCAGTGGTTCGATCGGTAGCCGCACCGGTGCTGGCGGCACCGCTCCGGTGCGCGTCGCCGAACAGCTTGCGACGCTCACCCACCGCGTTCGAACACTCACGGAGGCCCGACAGTGACCCTCAGCAAAGATAACCGTCCCGATAAGCCGGAGCAGAACCGCACGCAGAAGATTGTGATGTGGAGCGTCTACGGTGCGGCCGCCGTGCTGCTCGTGATCGCAGCGATCCTGTTCGTCACCAGCGGTGCGAAACTCTTCTGACCAGCCCGGCGGTGTTCGATCGGAATCTCTTCATTGCGCCGTCCGTCGAGGTCGCCCCGATGTTGCTCGGGGCAGTTCTCAGCCACCGCACTAGTGAGGGCACGGTCACCGTGCGTCTCACCGAGGTGGAGGCGTATCTCGGCGAGGCCGATCCCGGCTCTCATGCGTTCCGCGGTCCGGGCAAGCGCAACGCCGTGATGTACGGCGAGCCTGGCCACCTCTACACCTACTTCACGTATGGCATGCATGTCTGCGCGAATGTGACCTGCTCACCCGCCGGTACGGCATCCGCGGTGCTGCTGCGCGGGGCAGAGGTGGTCGACGGCATCGAACTCGCCCGCGATCGGCGGCACACCTCGAAGAGGGATGCCGACCTGGCCAGCGGGCCCGCCCGCCTGGTCGTAGCGCTCGGCATCACGCTCGACGACGGCGGAGCGGATCTCGTTGCGCCGCCGTTCGAGTTGACGCTGCCCGCTCATCCGCTACCGTTCGCGACAGGACCGCGCACCGGTGTGTCCGGTGTCGGGGGTTCGGCCGAATACGCGTGGCGCTTCTGGCTGCCGGGGGAGCGCAGCGTGTCTGTTTACCGGGCACATGTTCCGAAGAAGCGCGTCGCCCGCTAAAGCACGATGAGCAACGCGCAGGCACCCGCCCAGACCAGGCTCACGAGTGTTCCAATGATGAATCGCTCACGAATTTCTGGGCTGTCGAGCTCGGAGAACCGGCCGAGTCCTTTCACGGCGATGAGCACCGCCACGATCTCGAGATGCCCGAGCACAATCGCTGCGATGAGCGCGAGCCGCTCGAGATAGCCGATGATCGTGCCGCCCCGCAGCACCTCGGCGCGATGGACTTCCGGTGCGATCCCCTCGTTCACGACGATTCCGCCGTGCTGACCGTCCACTGGTCGACTTGTCCCCCGACTGGAGAAGCCGAGCACCGCAATGGTGATCGGGCTCCCGGCGACGATCCCGAGCAGCGCGAGCAGAATTCCGGCGACCACAGCGACGGCATTGCTCGGCGCCGGCACTCCCGAGCGGAAGGCGAGCCCGACGAGTCCGGCGATCACGGGAATCGCGGCGAGAAGTGCGAGGGAGGGTTTGTGAAACCGGATGGCGGTGATACTGGTCGCGAGAGCGGCGGCGATCACGACGGTGGCAAAAATCCACAGCACTACCTGCGCGATCACGATCGGCTCCCTTTGCCCGTAAACAAGTCCACGGCAGCGAGCCTACGTTCGAGCGGCGACCTCGCGGCGAACTCGACGCGGAGTGCCGCAGCCCGTGCTCGCTTACTTGCGGCCTGGGGAGTGATCCCCAGCAGTTTTGCGGCCTCAGCCTGGCTGTTGCCAGCGAGAAGTAGGTCGCACATCTCCCAACCTTCCGCACTGCGCCGCGCCCGCAATTGCAGCAGGAGGTCGACGAAAGCCTCGGCATCCGCAGCATCCGTCGCGGCCGTGCTGCGCAGGGCAAAACGAGTGTCCCGCTTCTTCGCCTCGTTCACCGCTGCGCGGGCGGCCACAAAGGCGTCCCCTCCCGCCTCCCGTGCGTTGGCCGGCAGCGGCAGATTCACGCTACCGATCCCGCATCCCACGCTCCATTGGCCGTGGCGGGTGAGCGCGAGAATGGCGGTGAGCGCAGTACCGGGAGCTGCGACGAGCATCTGGATCTCGTCGCCGGCCGTGCGGTCCACGGGCAGCACCAGACCCTCGCCGAGCATCACCTCGAGTGACCGCATGGTCTCGGCGGCGATGTCCGGTCGCCGTCTGCTGTCAACCTGATCCGCGGTGATCGCGAACATTCGTACCTCTCATCATGCCCTGAGCATTGATCTGATCAAATCAACCCTAAGCGGTAGATTTTATTAAATCAACCCCGAGGGCATGACATAACCCGTCGGATAGCCTGAACCGATGAACGCCGAGGAGGATAAAGCGGGCTTCACTCCGGTCGAGCGTTTCATCGATGCACGGGCGCGCCGGCTCCTCGCCCGCGCACCGGACAATCGCCTGTGGCGTGGTCTTGTGGAGTTTCTCGTCTTCGCGCTCAAGCAGGCCTGGGCGTGCATATTTGGCGCGGCTCTGTTGGCGGTGCTCTTCGGCATTCGACTCTGGTATCCCACCGACGCGCCTCTCGCTCGCAATGACTTCGTGACGATCGCGGCAGTCATCATCCAGGTGTCGATGATCGCGCTGAGACTCGAAACGCTTCGGGAACTCCGGGTCATCATCCTGTTCCACATCGTCGGCACCGGCATGGAGCTGTTCAAGACGAGCGGTGGATCACCGCGCTTCTCGCCGCACTCATTTACGCTAACTTCTTCTCCCATCACTACTTCTGGGACTTTCGCTGGATCCTGCTCGGGGGAGTCGCCCTGATCTTCGGTCGCAGTGTCATGCACTTCCGGGTCTTTCGGCTTCGACTGAGGATGCCCGTCGTCGTCGCCTTCCTGCTGGTCGCCCTCTTCATCTGGATCGCCGAAAACGTCGCGACCTGGTCCCACGCCTGGTCATACCCGAACCAGCTCGACGGTTGGCAACCGGTGTCGATTACCAAACTCGTGTCCTGGTTGTTGTTGATGATCATCTCGGTCGTGCTGGTGGCCTGGGTCTACGCTCCGCGTCCGCCGGAGACGAGCGAAGCGGATACCCGACTCTGACCGGGCACCGCTGGTATTCTTGCACGGTGCCAGCATCCGATGTCCTGTCCACCCAGCGCAATGATGACTCGTTCGACACGGTCTGGGATGAGGTGGTCTGGCGTGGACTCGTGCATGTCTCCACCGATGAAGCCGAACTGAGGGCGCTCCTCTCGGGTGAGTCGATCACCTTTTACTGCGGCTTTGACCCGACCGCGGCAAGCCTGCACCTTGGCAACCTGGTGCAGTTGCTCTTGATGCGCCGCCTGCAACTGGCCGGGCACAAACCCCTCGGCCTCGTGGGCGGATCCACCGGACTCATCGGAGATCCGAAGCCGACCGCCGAGCGCACTCTCAACTCGAAGGAGACGGTGGCCGAGTTCGTGGGCTACCTGCAGGCCCAGGTCTCCAAATTTCTGAGTTTCGAGGGTGACAACGCTGCGCGCCTGGTTAACAATCTCGATTGGACGGCCCCCTTGAGCACCATCGACTTCCTCCGGGATGTCGGTAAGTATTTCCGCGTCGGCACGATGCTCAAAAAGGATGCCGTGAGCGCGCGCCTCAACAGCGACGCCGGCATCAGCTATACCGAATTCAGCTACCAGATCCTGCAGGGGATGGACTTTCTCGAGCTTTACCGCAGCTACGGATGCGTGCTCCAGACCGGGGGAAGTGATCAGTGGGGCAACCTCACCAGCGGCACGGACCTCATCCGCAAGGCGGAGGGTGCCTCGGCGCACGCCATCGGTACACCCCTCATCACCAATTCCGACGGCACCAAGTTCGGAAAGAGCGAGGGTAATGCGGTGTGGCTCGATCCCGCGCTCACCAGTCCCTACGCGTTCTACCAGTTTTGGCTCAACACCGACGATGCCGATGTGATCGAGCGGCTCAAGATATTTACCTTTCACACCCGCGCGGAGCTCGATCGGCTCGCGGCGGTGGTCGCGACCGAGCCATTCCGGCGCGAGGCGCAGCGGGCTCTCGCTATCGAGGTGACCACACTGGTGCACGGAGCGGATGCCACGCAGGCCGCCATTGCGGCATCCGCGGCTCTGTTCGGCCAGGGTGAGCTTGACCGGCTGGATTCGTCAACCCTTGAGGCGGCCCTGCGCGAACTGCCCAACACCACGACGACGGCGAGCACGCCGGTGATGCAGCTCCTCGTCGATACGGGCCTGGCCAGCAGTCTCAGCGAATCGCGTCGGGCGGTCGAACAGGGTGGGGTCTACCTCAACAACGTGAAGGTCGAGGATGCGGCAGCCACTCTGGTGGGCAACACCCTGCCGGGACGCATGGCCGTACTCCGCCGCGGTAAGAAGACTCTCGCCGGAATCTTCATCGAATAGCTCGGAAACCCCGCACTTCCGGGCGACACGCCCGGGCGACAGTCGAAATTTGACCGACTCGTAATGGACACGTAATCTTCTTACTTGTCACCCCAAAGGTTCGAAAAGCGGAAGAGCTTACGGCCTCAAGAGGGACCAACATCATCGGTCAGAAATGATCGTCCAAGTCAAACAGCAGCTAGCCTCTTGCAGGTAGTTGTCTTCAGATCTTATGATGGAAAGCCCACCTCGTGAGTATGTCGGAACGTCCCGTCGCGCGCATTTCAAGCCGCTTCGGTCGATTTGACAAGTACCGCGAAGGTGGTAAGTTAGACAAGTTGCCCGGCGCGAGAGCGAGGGTGACAAACACAGGTTTTACGGCAATGTTAGGCGACTTTCATTGCCCAAAGGTATGGCTCTGGGTAGCAACCGCGAGGTGAAAACCAGAAGCATCCGATCCTTGAGAACTCAACAGCGTGCACAATGTCAAATGCCAAAAACCTCGTCTGTAGGAGCTGCCTTTTCGGCAGACACCGCAGAGGAGATTCCTTTGGAAAAAATATAAACATAACAAGCAAGTCAGTCCGGATTTATTCGGTTTGGTTTGTTCTTGTCAGTTTCAAACTTGCAACTTGTCCGCCCATTCCGGTGGCTGGTTGCACTAGATGTGCCGTCCGACCTCGGTCGTTCGTGCAATCAAACATTTACGGAGAGTTTGATCCTGGCTCAGGATGAACGCTGGCGGCGTGCTTAACACATGCAAGTCGAACGATGAAAGGGAGCTTGCTCCCTGGATTAGTGGCGAACGGGTGAGTAACACGTGAGTAACCTGCCCTTGACTCTGGGATAAGCACTGGAAACGGTGTCTAATACCGGATACGAACTTCAGCCGCATGGCTAGGAGTTGGAAAGAATTTCGGTCAAGGATGGACTCGCGGCCTATCAGCTAGTTGGTGAGGTAATGGCCCACCAAGGCGACGACGGGTAGCCGGCCTGAGAGGGTGACCGGCCACACTGGGACTGAGACACGGCCCAGACTCCTACGGGAGGCAGCAGTGGGGAATATTGCACAATGGGCGCAAGCCTGATGCAGCAACGCCGCGTGAGGGACGACGGCCTTCGGGTTGTAAACCTCTTTTAGTAGGGAAGAAGCGAAGTGTTTTACATGGAGTGACGGTACCTGCAGAAAAAGCACCGGCTAACTACGTGCCAGCAGCCGCGGTAATACGTAGGGTGCAAGCGTTATCCGGAATTATTGGGCGTAAAGAGCTCGTAGGCGGTTTGTCGCGTCTGCTGTGAAAACTGGGGGCTCAACCCCCAGCCTGCAGTGGGTACGGGCAGACTAGAGTGCGGTAGGGGAGATTGGAATTCCTGGTGTAGCGGTGGAATGCGCAGATATCAGGAGGAACACCAATGGCGAAGGCAGATCTCTGGGCCGTAACTGACGCTGAGGAGCGAAAGCATGGGGAGCGAACAGGATTAGATACCCTGGTAGTCCATGCCGTAAACGTTGGGAACTAGATGTAGGGTCCATTCCACGGATTCTGTGTCGCAGCTAACGCATTAAGTTCCCCGCCTGGGGAGTACGGCCGCAAGGCTAAAACTCAAAGGAATTGACGGGGGCCCGCACAAGCGGCGGAGCATGCGGATTAATTCGATGCAACGCGAAGAACCTTACCAAGGCTTGACATATACCGGAAACGGCTGGAAACAGTCGCCCCGCAAGGTCGGTATACAGGTGGTGCATGGTTGTCGTCAGCTCGTGTCGTGAGATGTTGGGTTAAGTCCCGCAACGAGCGCAACCCTCGTTCTATGTTGCCAGCACGTAATGGTGGGAACTCATAGGAGACTGCCGGGGTCAACTCGGAGGAAGGTGGGGATGACGTCAAATCATCATGCCCCTTATGTCTTGGGCTTCACGCATGCTACAATGGCCGGTACAAAGGGCTGCAATACCGCAAGGTGGAGCGAATCCCAAAAAGCCGGTCTCAGTTCGGATTGGGGTCTGCAACTCGACCCCATGAAGTCGGAGTCGCTAGTAATCGCAGATCAGCAACGCTGCGGTGAATACGTTCCCGGGCCTTGTACACACCGCCCGTCAAGTCATGAAAGTCGGTAACACCCGAAGCCAGTGGCCTAACCGCAAGGAAGGAGCTGTCGAAGGTGGGATTGGTAATTAGGACTAAGTCGTAACAAGGTAGCCGTACCGGAAGGTGCGGCTGGATCACCTCCTTTCTAAGGAGCACGTGCATCTCTCCTCTGTATACAGGGAGATCAAAGATGCCAAGCCATTACAGTTCACCACCAACTCATTCGGGTTGACAGGTTTCTGGTGGCGCTCATGGGTGGAACATTGACATTGTGACCAGGTAAGAGATTCGTCAAACCAGTACAGCTTGTTGCTTGCAGCAGGCACGGAACGTTTCGGAACTCGAGTCTGGTCTTTTGCACGCTGTTGGGTCCTGAGGGACCGGGCCGGCTCTCCTTTTGGGGGAGTTCGGATACCGACCTTTGGACCCACTGATGACTGCATCTTCGGATGTCAGTCGTCACGGTCTTGGACTTCGATCCCTGGCGAACTACCGGCCCATCATTACTGATGACACGGCAAGCACAGGTAAGACGGAGTACCGCCCGTACTTTGAGAACTACACAGTGGACGCGAGCATCTTAGAGACTGCCCGTCAAGATGACTTCCAACTTTGGTTGGATCGAATACTGACGAGTTGATCTCTTCAATAAAGATCTAGCAATCAGCGTTGTTTATTCGACGCGTTGCTGGTTCTTTGTGTAATTTTGTCATCAAGTTTCTAAGTGCAAACGGTGAATGCCTTGGCTTCTGGAGCCGAAGAAGGACGTATAAATCTGCGATAAGCCTCGGGGAGCTGATAATAGAGCTTTGATCCGAGGATCTCCGAATGGGGAAACCCCGCCAGGCGTAGCAATACGACCTGGTGACTTCCGCCTGAATATATAGGGCGGATAGAGGGAACGTGGGGAAGTGAAACATCTCAGTACCCACAGGAAGAGAAAGCAAAAGCGATTCCGTAAGTAGTGGCGAGCGAAACCGGAAGAGGCCAAACCGATCATGTGTGATAGCCGGCAGGCGTTGCATGGTCGGGGTTGCGGGACTTTTTAGCAGTTACTGCCGTACTGCAACAGTTACAACGCGATATAGACGAATGGGATTGAAAGCCCAGCCATAGAAGGTGCCAGCCCTGTAGTCGAAATGTCGCAATGGCTGAAGAAGTATCCCAAGTATCACGGGGCCCGAGAAATCCCGTGTGAATCTGTCAGGACCACCTGATAAGCCTAAATACTCCCAGAAGACCGATAGCGGACAAGTACCGTGAGGGAAAGGTGAAAAGTACCCCGGGAGGGGAGTGAAATAGTACCTGAAACCGTTTGCATACAAACCGTTGGAGCCTCCTTAGTAGGGGTGACAGCGTGCCTTTTGAAGAATGAGCCTGCGAGTTAGTGCTCAGTGGCGAGGTTAACCCGAGTGGGGTAGCCGTAGCGAAAGCGAGTCTGAATAGGGCGAAATAGTCGCTGGGTCTAGACCCGAAGCGAAGTGATCTATCCATGGCCAGGTTGAAGCGACGGTAAGACGTCGTGGAGGACCGAACCCACTTCAGTTGAAAATGGAGGGGATGAGCTGTGGATAGGGGTGAAAGGCCAATCAAACTTCGTGATAGCTGGTTCTCTCCGAAATGCATTTAGGTGCAGCGTTGCGTGTTTCTTGCCGGAGGTAGAGCTACTGGATAGCAGATGGGCCCCAAAAGGTTACTGACGTTAGCCAAACTCCGAATGCCGGTAAGTGAGAGCGCAGCAGTGAGACGGTGGGGGATAAGCTTCATCGTCGAGAGGGAAACAACCCAGACTACCAACTAAGGTCCCAAAGCGTGTGCTAAGTGGGAAAGGATGTGGAGTTGCATAGACAACCAGGAGGTTGGCTTAGAAGCAGCCACCCTTGAAAGAGTGCGTAATAGCTCACTGGTCAAGTGATTCCGCGCCGACAATGTAACGGGGCTCAAGCACACCACCGAAGTTGTAGATTTCGTATAGTAGCCCGGCCCACTTGTGGGTCCAGGCGTACGGAGTGGTAGGAGAGCGTCGTGTGGCCAGTGAAGCGGCGGTGTAAACCAGCCGTGGAGGCCACACGAGTGAGAATGCAGGCATGAGTAGCGAAAGACGGGTGAGAAACCCGTCCTCCGAAAGAACAAGGGTTCCAGGGCCAGGCTAATCCGCCCTGGGTAAGTCGGGACCTAAGGCGAGGCCGACAGGCGTAGTCGATGGACAACGGGTTGATATTCCCGTACTGACGAAGAACCGCCCAAGATAATCCAGTAATGCTAAATGTCTGAATCCCATAGATGGATCCCTTCGGGGTGAAGCGTTGGGCCTAGCACATGACCCTACGCTGGTGCGTTTAGCGTAATAACAGGTGTGACGCAGGAAGGTAGCTGAGCCGGGCGATGGTTGTCCCGGTCTAAGGATGTAGGGCGAACGATAGGCAAATCCGTCGTTCACATAGCCTGAGACCCGATGGGTAGTCCTCACGGACGAAATCAGTGATCCTATGCTGCCAAGAAAAGCATCGACGCGAGGTTCAAGTCACCCGTACCCCAAACCGACTCAGGTGTTCAGGTAGAGAATACCAAGGAGATCGAGAGAATCGTGGTTAAGGAACTCGGCAAAATGCCCCCGTAACTTCGGGAGAAGGGGGGCCCGCGGTGTGAAAGGACTTGCTCCTGGAAGCACCATACGGCCGCAGAGACCAGTGGGAAGCGACTGTTTACTAAAAACACAGGTCCGTGCCAAGTCGCAAGACGATGTATACGGACTGACGCCTGCCCGGTGCTGGAAGGTTAAGAGGAACGGTTAGCCGCAAGGCGAAGCTGAGAATTTAAGCCCCAGTAAACGGCGGTGGTAACTATAACCATCCTAAGGTAGCGAAATTCCTTGTCGGGTAAGTTCCGACCTGCACGAATGGCGTAACGACTTCCCAGCTGTCTCAACCGCGAACTCGGCGAAATTGCACTACGAGTAAAGATGCTCGTTACGCGCAGAAGGACGGAAAGACCCCGTGACCTTTACTACAGCTTGGTATTGGTGTTCGGAGTGGCTTGTGTAGGATAGGTGGGAGACTGTGAAGCTTGGACGCTAGTTCAGGTGGAGTCATTGTTGAAATACCACTCTGGTCACTTTGGATATCTAACTACGAACCGTAATCCGGTTCTGGGACAGTGCCTGGTGGGTAGTTTAACTGGGGCGGTTGCCTCCTAAAAAGTAACGGAGGCGCCCAAAGGTTCCCTCAATCTGGTTGGCAATCAGATGTCGAGTGTAAGTGCACAAGGGAGCTTGACTGTAAGACTGACAAGTCGAGCAGGGACGAAAGTCGGGACTAGTGATCCGGCAGTGGCTTGTGGAAGCGCTGTCGCTCAACGGATAAAAGGTACCTCGGGGATAACAGGCTGATCTTGCCCAAGAGTCCATATCGACGGCATGGTTTGGCACCTCGATGTCGGCTCGTCGCATCCTGGGGCTGGAGTAGGTCCCAAGGGTTGGGCTGTTCGCCCATTAAAGCGGTACGCGAGCTGGGTTTAGAACGTCGTGAGACAGTTCGGTCCCTATCCTCTGCGCGCGCAGGAAATTTGAGAAGATCTATCCCTAGTACGAGAGGACCGGGATGGACGAACCTCTGGTGTGTCAGTTGTTCCGCCAGGAGCACCGCTGATTAGCTACGTTCGGAATGGATAACCGCTGAAAGCATCTAAGCGGGAAGCCAGCTTCAAGATGAGATTTCCATCCCTTAGGGGGAGAGGCTCGCAGCTAGACTACTGCGTTGATAGGCGGGATGTGGAAGTGGGGACTAAAGACCCATGGAGCTGACCCGTACTAATAAGCCGATAACTTGATAACACTTTTCTTCCCATCACGGGTCTTTGGACACCGGTGGGATTGAGATGCTCTGCGTCCACTGAGTGGTTCCCGATGTACGGTCGGGAATCAGCACGCTGTGCTTGCTTTCGAGCAAGCCAGTGGCTAATTCGAAACCTATATCACTAGTGTTTCGGCGGCCATAGCGAGAGGGAAACGCCCGGTCACATTCCGAACCCGGAAGCTAAGACTCTCTGCGCCGATGGTACTGCAAGGGGGACCTTGTGGGAGAGTAGGACACCGCCGGACTTCTTTGTAAGATGGCCACCCAGCAATGGGTGGTCATTTTGCGTTAACGCGTGTTGTGGTGTAGCGCGCGCTGTGCGTTCACCTGCGCTGTGCGCGACCGCACACACCTCGTAACTTGAGCAGTGACCAACAGATCGTAAGGAAAGCCGTGTCGAATTTCGGAGATCGCGCGAAACGTCCGGGTGAACGACCCGACGGCAAGCGAGCGGACGATGGCCGGCCCCAGCGCGGTGGCCCGAGCGGTGTCCGCGGGCCGTCCCGCCCCGTCGGTTCAACGCCCGATCGTCATCAGCGTGGGCGCCCCGATGCGGATCTCTCCAAGAACCCCGGCGAGCGTCGACCCGGATCCGGCTACCAGGGTCGCACTGCCCAGCAGATCGAGGATCGCGACCCGTTCGGTACCAAATCCGTGCGAAGTCGTCACGACGATCCGGTCCTGCCCGATGATGTGCAGCCCAAGGACCTCGACCGCGTTGCTCGGTCGCAACTGAAGACGCTGAGCAAGGAAAATGCGGATGGCGTGGCCCGGCATCTCGCGATGGTCGCGCTCCTGATCGATTCTGATCCCCCGCTTGCTCACGCACATGCGGTATCTGCTGCTCGTCGAGCGGGTCGCATCGCGGTCGTTCGCGAGACGCTGGCGATCACGGCGTACTCGATCGGCGATTTCGCTCTCGCGCTTCGTGAGCTCAGGACGTACCGTCGCATCTCTGGACGTGACGACCAACTGCCTCTCATGGTGGACAGTGAGCGAGGGCTTGGCCGACCAGATCGTGCTCTCGAACTGGGGCGTTCGGTGTTACGGGCCTCCCTTTCGGTGGAGGTGCAAGTGCTGTTGGCTATTGCCATGTCGGGCGCTCGGCTTGACCTCGGACAGACTGATGCCGCGCTTGACGAGCTGCATATCCCCCAGCTCGACCCGACCACTGCGTTCTCGTGGACTCCTGCCCTCTTCGATGCGTATGCCGCCGTCCTGGAGGATCTGGGGCGCAATGCCGAAGCGGAGCAATGGTGGGAACGCTCCGACCGCGCATCAGATGCGATCGATGCGGGCAATCGCGAACCTGAAGACGACGTGATTGAAATCGTCGAAGAGGATCAGAGCGCCGACGAAACGCAAAACAAAGAAGGGCGGAAGGATGATGGTATTCCCACGGAAGAGGACCCGCTTGTTGACTGAGCGCACCCCGCTCGACGGTGTGGACCTGGTGCTCGCGGACCTGGATGGCGTGGTCTACACGGGTGATTCAGCCATCGCTCATGCCGTAGAGAGCCTCAATGCCGCCGCACAGACTCGGCGTATCGGGTATCTGACCAACAATGCCTCCCGCACAGCGGCATCCGTCGCCAGCCACCTCGCGAGCCTCGGTCTCGCCGCTGTCGAAGACGATGTGGTCACCTCGCCGCAGGCGGCAGTGCGCCTGCTGGCCGGGCTGGTGCCAGTCGGCTCGACGGTGCTTGTCGTGGGAGGAGAAGGCCTCACCACCGTGGTCGAGGCAGCGGGTTTTGTGATCACCCGCTCCGCTCTCGACCAGCCGGTCGCGGTGATTCAGGGATTTGCACCCGATGTCGGCTGGAAGGACCTTGCCGAGGCATCGTTTGCTCTCAACGACGATCCCGAACGGCCGTGGGTGGCGACCAACACCGACTGGACGATCCCGGTCGCACGGGGGATCGCCCCCGGCAACGGCACGCTGGTGGGCGCGGTACACAACGCGGTCGGCCGTCTGCCCGTGGTGGCGGGCAAGCCAGAGGTCGCAATCTTCGAGGAGGCTGTTCGTCGGTTCGGCGGGGTGAAGCCTCTCTTCATCGGTGACCGGCTGGACACCGACATCCTCGGTGCGAATCGTGCCGGCATGGAGTCGGTGCTTGTGCTCACCGGCATCGATAGGCGCAAGCAGGCCCTTGCGGCCAACGCGAAGTCCCGTCCCACGTACATTCTCGGCGACCTGAGGGAATTGGCGGAGCCGTATCCGGAAGCGGTGCTGGCCACTGACGCGCGCAGCGGCGACACCGTCGTCACGGTCGGCCGATCGGCCGTGCGCCTCGCGAAAACGGTCGTGACGGTCGAGCGAGCGGGAGACCGACCGATCGATCTGCTGCGCGCCGCTACCTCCCTCATCTGGGGCTCCGGCCTGCCAATCTATGGGCTCGACGTCGCCCCCGAGCTGTACTCGTGAGGGTAGCGTTGGTCTATGGCCGGTGAGATGTCTCCTGAGATGAGTCCTGAGATGAGTCCTGATATCGATGCCGAGACTCCGGCTACCTCCGGTGACGACGCGAGCGCCCTGCTGTCGCGCTTGCGCGTGATCGAGGACCAGCCGCTTGAATCCCGCGCAGCCGCGTTCGTGCAGATCCACGATCGATTGCAATCGACTCTCGAGGCCTCGGTTCGGGATGGTGGTCGGGATAGCGGAACTGGCACGTCGAACCTGCATGGCTGAGGCACGCCTGGATGCCGCCCTCGCGGAACGCGGTATCGCGCGCTCCCGCACCCACGCGGCACGACTGATCACCGACGGCTCGGTGACCGTCGACGGTCGTACTGTGATTAAGCCATCCACCCGGGTCACGGCCGAGCAGGTGCTTGCCCTGACGGCCATCGATCACTACGTGAGTCGCGCCGCCCACAAGCTGCTTGCCGCGCTCGACGCGTTCGCTGTTCCCGTCACCGGCCGCAGTGCGCTCGACGTCGGTGCGTCGACCGGAGGATTCAGCCAGGTGCTCCTCGAGCGCGGTGCGGCCTCGGTCGTCGCCCTGGATGTAGGCCACGGCCAGCTGGATCCATTCATCGGCAATAATCCTGCGATCACGGTGATCGAGGGCTTCAATGCGCGGGAACTGACGGTGTTGACCCTGGATGCCGCAGCTGGCCACGCGGTGCGGGTAAACCTCGTCGTTGCGGACCTTTCCTTCATCTCGTTGACGACCGTCCTGCCCGCTCTTGTGGCCACCGTTGGGGTCGAGGCGGACTACATCCTCCTCATTAAGCCGCAGTTCGAAGTGGGCCGAACCGGCGTGAAAGAGGGCATCGTGCACGATGCGGGTCTGCGGGCGGACGCGATTAGTGACGTGCTCTGGGCGGGGTGGGATCTCGGCCTGCCCACCGCTGGTCTCATCTCCTCCCCGATCCTCGGTGCCGCGGGAAACCATGAGTATTTGGTCTGGTTCAGCACGCTCTCGGGCAGCAATCCGACAGAATGGAGAGGACGGGTCCTCGCCCTCTCTCGACCCTCGACAAGCTGAGCGGTCGGATGACGCGGGCTCGTGCCATCCCATCCCCACCGACAGCGAGTGACTCCAAGAGCGATCCCCAGCCGGTGACCGCACGAAAAGCGCAGGGAGAACCAGTGTCCGAACGCTTCATGCTCGTAGTCGCCCATACGGGCCGACAGGAGTCCCTCGACGCCGCTGTGACCGTGACGCGACAGCTTCTGGCCGCCGGTGTGACACCGGTGATGAAGGCCGATGAGCATAGCGATGTGCTGGCGAATGCCCCGGAGCTCTCCGCCATGGAGGTGCTCGGCACAAATATCACCGTCGCTGAAGTGGAGCTGGCCATCGTGTTGGGCGGCGACGGCACGATTCTGCGCGCGGCCGAACTCACCCGAGGCTGTGCCGCGCCGCTGCTGGGAGTGAACCTGGGGCACGTGGGCTTCCTTGCCGAGAGCGAGCGTGACAACCTCACCGACACCGTGCGGCGTGCCCTTGCCCGCGACTACGAGGTCGAAGAACGAATGACGCTGGGCGTGCGGGTCAAGGTCGATGCGGAAGTCATCTATGAGACCTGGGCGCTCAACGAGGCGACCGTCGAGAAGGCCAGCCGGGAGCGGATGCTCGAGGTCGTCATCGAGGTCGATGGGCGCCCGCTGTCCTCGTTCGGCTGCGATGGAGTGGTGATGTCGACCCCGACCGGGTCCACGGCGTATTCGTTCTCTGCCGGAGGTCCGGTCGTCTGGCCGGAGCTCGAGGCGATGCTGCTCGTGCCCCTGAGCGCTCACGCCCTGTTCGCCCGCCCGCTCGTGGTGGGGCGGGACTCGGTGTTCGCCGTGGAGGTACTCGCCCGCATGCAGGGCACCGGTGTGCTCTGGTGTGATGGGCGTCGCACGCACGACCTTCCGCCCGGTGCCCGAGTGATCGTGCGCCGTTCACCGGTTCCCGTGCGCCTTGCGCGCCTGCATCGCGGGCCGTTCACCGACCGGCTGGTCAACAAGTTCCACCTTCCGACCAGCGGATGGCGCGGTCCTGTCGACGGTGAGGGCACCAGCGCGTGATCGAAGAGATCTTCATCCGCGACCTCGGCGTGATCGGCGAGGCACGGCTTCCGCTTGGGCCCGGCTTCACCGCGATCACCGGAGAGACCGGCGCCGGCAAGACCATGGTGGTAACAGCCCTCGGGCTGCTGCTCGGGGATCGTTCCGACAGCTCGGTGCTGCGGAAGGGGAGTGGCGCTGCCGTGGTCGAGGGGCGTTGGCTCGTCGATGCCAAGGGTGCAGTCGCCGAGCGGGTGCGCGACGCCGGCGGCGACCTTGATGACGGAGAGCTGATCCTTGCCCGGTCGGTGTCGCCGGAGGGGCGCAGCCGCGCGACCGTCGGGGGCCGCACGACACCGGTGAGCGTGCTCGCCGAACTTGGCGAACAACTGGTGGTCGTACACGGACAGTCCGACCAGGTGCGTCTTCGGTCCGCGACCGCGCAACGCGAGGCGCTCGATCGCTTCGCTGGGATCGCGCTGGCGACAGTGCTCGACGACTACCAGGCCACCTACCGACGCTGGCAGTCGAACCAGGGTGAGCTCGACGTGATCGTTGCGGAGCAGGAGGCTCGGGAGACTGAGGCTGCGGAATTGCGCCTGGCGCTGGCGGAGATTGAATCCGCGGCACCGCAGGCCGGCGAAGACGGGGAACTTGCCGAGCGAGCGGACCGGTTGACCAATCTCGAAGACCTGCGGCTCGCGGCATCCGAGGCGCATGAGCTCGTGTCATCCGAAGACCTGGTGGAGCCGCGTGACGCGCTTGGGCTGCTGGATTCGGCGCGTCGCCAACTCGAACGGGTTGCCGGTCACGATGCGACCCTCGGCCCGATCGTCGAGGCGCTCGCGAGCGCAAGCTATCTCGTGGCCGATGTCTCGGCCCAGCTCTCGACCTACCTCGGCGGCCTTGATGCCGACAGTGCGCGCGAGCTGGCGCTCGTGCAGGACCGGCGAGCGGAGCTAGGGGAGATCGCACGCAAGTACGGACCGACGCTCGCGGAGGCGATCGCCTACCTCGACACCGGCAGTGTGCGGCTTCTCGAGCTTGATCAGGATTCCGACCGGATCGACCGCGTGCGCACCGAGGTGCAGGCCGATCGCGCGCGGGTAATCGAGTTGGCAGATGAGCTCGGCCGCGTGCGCCGTGACTATGCACTCCAACTCGGCGAGAGGGTGAGTGACGAGCTGGTCGCTCTCGCGATGCCGAACGCTCGGCTCACGGTCGACGTCAGTGATCGACAGGATTATGGCCTCAGCGGCCGGGACGCCGTTTCGATTCAACTCGCGCCTCATCCCGGAGCGGAGCCCCGTCCGCTCGGACGCGGAGCCTCCGGAGGCGAACTCTCCCGGGTGATGCTGGCGATCGAGGTGGTGATCGCCGGCAGCGATCCCGTGCCTACATTCATCTTCGACGAAGTGGATGCCGGGGTCGGCGGCGCGTCGGCGATCGAGATCGGTCGTCGGCTCGCGCGTCTCTCGCGCACCGCGCAGGTGATCGTCGTGACGCATCTCGCCCAGGTCGCGGCGTTCTCCACCAATCACCTCCGCGTGGTGAAGGACAGCGACGGCGCAGTGACCGCCTCGAGCGTGCAACAGCTTCAGGGCGAGGAGCGAATCGAAGAGATGGCGCGGCTACTCTCCGGTCTCAGCGGCTCCGAGAGCGGCCTGCAACATGCACGCGAGCTCATCGAGACGGCGCGCAGCCTCGACAGTGAGCCGCGCTAGCCCTAAAGTTCGACCCGGGTTCCGCGCGGGGTGTTGGCGAGGATGCCGGTGTGCTCGAAGGCCACTTCGAGTTGCGAACGCGTATGGCTGAAGTGGGTCCAGTCTTCGGTGTGGAGACCGACCACCAGTCGCGCCCCCAGAAGTTTCGCGGCTGTCGCGGCATCCGCCGAGTTGAGAGTGAGGTCGGCATCGATCTCATCCACCCGTGCTGCCCCGGCGAAGAGGAGCGCGATGTCCACGGGCGCGAACCGGTCGGCGATCTGCTGCACGAGGGGCAGTGACGCGTTGTCGCCGCTCACATAAATCGTGGGCTCGCCGGGGGACTCGAGCATGAAGCCGATGACGGGGCCGACCATCGGTTCCGAACCGGGCGGACCATGCAGCGCAGGCATCGCCGTAATGGTCACAGGGCCAAAATCGTAACTTTCCCAGTTGTCGAGTCCCACCACACCGCCGCCGAACAGCTCATCGGCCGCCTGACGCGTGCTCAGCGTGGGGATACCTTGGGCAATGAGCTCGAGTCCCTCCCAGTCGAGGTTGTCTTTGTGGCCATGATGCGAGAGCAACACGAGGTCGACGGTACCGAGATCTTCACGGGCGATGGCCGGGCCGGTCGTTTTAACCAGCGTGGTCTCCTCCGGATCCTCGTAGATTTGAGGAGCGTCAAAAGTGGGATCGGTGACGATCCGCAGACCGGCGTACTCGAGTAGCGCGGTGGGGCCGCCGATGAAAGTGATAGCTGTCTTGGGCACAGAGTGAGCCTACGCTGGAGATATGGCCGATCGACTCGCGGATGCTCTGAGCCCGTACCTTCGCTCGCATGCGGCGAATCCGGTGGACTGGTTTCCCTGGAGTGACGAGGCATTTGCAGAGGCGCGGCGGCGGGATGTTCCGGTGCTGGTCTCGATCGGCTATTCGACCTGCCACTGGTGCCATGTGATGTCCCGCGAAAGCTTCAGCGACCCCGTAATCGCCGCGCGTCTGAATTCGGGATTCGTTGCCATCAAGGTCGACAGGGAGGAGCATCCCGACGTCGATGCGAGCTTTCTCGCTGCTGCCGGAGCCTTCACCGGCAACCTGGGCTGGCCCCTCAACGTTTTCGTCACACCGGAGGGCAAAACGTTCTTTGCGGGAACCTACTGGCCGCCGACCGCCGTCGGGCAGTTGCCCTCCTTCGGCCAGGTACTCGATGCGGTGACGGATGCCTGGACCTCTCGCCGCACCGAGGTCGAGCAGACAGCGGGTGCGGTCGTCGACGCCCTCCGGCAGTCGGCCGATCGCTTGTCGACGTCCGCAGCGGTCCCGGAAAGGCTGGTCACAGACTCGCTCGCCGCGGCGGTGGACGAACTCGCCGCCTATGAGGATGGAGAGTTCGGTGGCTTCGGTGGCGCACCGAAATTCCCGGTCGCGCCGGTGCTGCTCTTTCTTCTCGAGCGTGCCGCTACGGGCGACCGTCTGGCGCTCGAGATTGCTGGCCGAGCTCTCTCCGCGATCTCCGGGCTGGACCAGCCGCGTGAACGCGTCATCGCGGCGCTGCGAGACCGTATCGACGGGGGATTTTTCCGCTACGCGACCAAGCGCGACTGGAGCGATCCGCACTACGAGCGAATGCTGTACGACAACGCTCAACTGCTTGTCGCGTTTGCCCGGCTTGCCCAGCTCGATCCCGCTGCGCGCCAGGCCGCCAGTGACGTGGCGGAGGGCATCTCGGCGTTCCTCATTGAGGTGATGGAACAGCCGGAGGGGGGCTTCGCCTCGGCACAGGACAGTGAGAGTACCGTCGGTGGCCGGCGACTGGAGGGTGCCTACTTCGCGCTGGATGCCGCGGCTCGTGTAGCCCAGGACCCACCTGCTCTCGATGCCAAGGTGCTTACCGGCTGGAACGGACTAGCCATCGGCGCCCTTGCGACCGCCGGGTTCGTGCTCAGCCGAGACCCGTGGATCACTGCGGCCCGCCGGGCGGCCGACGCCCTGATTGCACGACACCTGCGCGTCGACGGAACCCTGGTGCGCGCGTCCCTCGCAGGTCGGATTTCTGCAGCCAACGCCACGCTCGAGGATTACGGCATGCTGGCCTCCGGACTTCTCGACCTCGCGGCGGCAACAGGGGAAGTCCGCTACGCGGTGGTCGCCCGGAGCCTCGTTGATCTGGTCCTTGTTGATCAGAGCCGCGCTTTCGAAGGGGAAACTTTTGTCGTGCCGGGCGGTGGCGATCCCGTGCTCCTTTCGCTTGGCATTGCGCTCGAGAACGATCCATCCGAGGGCGCCTATCCCTCCGGGCTGAGTTCCCTGGCTCGAGCGTGCACCGCGCTACACCTGGTCACCGGGCACGTGAGCTATCGGCAGGCCGCAGAACGGGTGATCCACCAACTGATGCCCGTCGCCGCGCCGAGACCGGTGTCATTCGGTGCGACGCTCGCCGTGGCATCCGCTCTCGCGCAGCCAGTCGAGCAGCTGGTGGTCGTGAGTGAGGATCGCCACTCGCCGCTGGCAGCGGTGGCCAGGTCGCTGTTTCGCAGCGGCGCGATCAATACCGTACTGTCTCCCGCCCAGGCAGCGGCCTTCGCCGACGCGGGATTCGAACTGTTCGAGGGCCGCCAGAGAGAGGCTGCCTACCTGTGCCGGAACTTCGTCTGCCGGATGCCTTTCGACGATGCCAGCGAGCTGGCCGAAGCGGTTGGTCAGCGGGGTTGAGCGGCACTCTCGACAGGATGAGGGCGGAGGGCAGATTGAACGCGAGCTGCGCGTTCGACCACGAAGTACAGCCACACCCAGCCGAGCGCGAGACAGAGCTGGCCCACCACTCCGAGGGGAAAGTAGATGTGCGCGTTGAGAAAGAGGATGGCGCCAACGCTCACGAGCACGGAGCCAGGGATAGCGGCCGTGCGAAACCGAACGATACAGCTGCCGGCCGAGACGACTACGGCCGCAATGAAGGCCACGCTGCCCACTTCGCCGAGATGGTTACCGAGACCGAAGACCGTGCTGGTGGCCATGCCCATTCCGTCGTACGCGAGCCCACCCGCGCCGATACCCGCGAGCACGTCGAGTGCGGTGTAGAACGCCGCGTAGAGAAATCCGAGAACTCCCACGACCCAGCCGAGCACCACGCCCGCCCCGCGGACAAGGATCCAGGGGGCGAAGGCCAGGAGGGGAAAGATCGGCAGGATTGCGATATGCAGGTTGCGCCAGTATTCGGCAGACGCTGAGGTCAGGTGTATCGGGTGGGTGACACCGATGGCGGCCAGCACGAGCGGTGGGAGTGCGACAGTCACATAAAGGAGAGCGGAGCGCGCGTGCATGGCGTCATGCTACGCGACCGGGCTGTGGGTGTAGCCACGGTGCTAGCCACGCCGGACTGGCAGTTCTCAAGGGATTCGGGATCTTTTAGATCGTATTGTGCTGGCATAGGACCAACCTGAGCCGGCTGTCTATTGGCAAGTCTGGCCAATGCCATTATTGTGTCGCTGTTTGGAGAAGCTAAAGTTTTCAAAACACACAAGGGCCGCGAGAAATTACGCCAGGGCGCCCGTAGCACGCAGCTGACTGAGACTGAGCTCCGGGCTACCTAAACGGGCACGCAAAGAGGTCCCCACGTGTGAGCAACAATGATGGTGGGGGCGTTCCCGTAGAGGGTCCGGCGTGGGGGCATGCGGGAGTGTCTGCGCGAGCGCGGTTATGCAATTCCGATCGCATCAGCGATGGTGATTCCCACTTCTGTGGGTGTGAGCCCGGTGGTGTCGATCATGTCGGCTTCGACGCCTAGCCATCCACGGAACGCCTCGTCGTACGGGACGAGATAGTCCAGACGGAACCCAGACGGACCCATCACCGCATCTCCCATGATGCGCTCACGAAGGGTGTCCGTGTCGGTGTGGAGCAGGAAGTGTCGAACTGGGATGTCGTAGGCGGCGAATCCGTCGCTGATCTCGCGCCAGTATGCCTCGACCAGGATTGTCATCGGCATGATGAGAGTGCCGCCCGTGTAGTCGATTATGCGGCGGGCTGTCTCGACCACAAGAGGGCGCCACGGAGGCCAGTGTTGAAAGTTTTCTGTCTCGGGCAGCCCGGGGTGGACGTCCATCAACGTCTCACCGACTTTCTCGGCATCGAACACGTGTGATTCTGGAATGAGCTGCTGCACGAGCTTGGCCGTGGTCGTTTTCCCGACGCCGTGAGTGCCATTCAGCCATACGATCACCCACTCATGCTAACGACATGCCCGACCGCTCTAAGCCCGGCCGTCCCGCGCAAGGCTGGCCATGCGGGCAGTTTCAGTGGGGTCACGGCTAGGGCTCCCTTGGGCCCTTCGACATATTGCCCGCGCAGGTTCTGAGCGGGCGAGCGGCTAGGTTAAGCGCTTTGATCGCACTTGAACGTTGGCGTCTTCGTAGCCGAGGTGCTCATAGAAACCAAGTACTGCTTCGTTGGTCGACCGAACCATAAGCTGAACTTTCACGGCGCCGTGTTCGCGTAGCCAGTTTTCCGCTGCCACCATCATTTGTTTACCCAATCCGGTGCCACGCTGGCTCTCATCGACAGCGAGGTAATACACCCAGCCACGGTGTCCGTCATGGCCGACCATCACAGTTCCAATTAGCCGTTCGTTGTCGAAAGCTCCAAGTACTGTCGATGTCACGCCGTCAAGTGCCCGTTGCATGTCGAGCTCGGGCGGATTCCAGGGACGGGTCAGGCCAGCTTGGAGCCAGAGTGACGTCGCTACCCCAATATCTGCCGAAGTTAGGTCGCGGATTTGCATAAACCTAGTTTGTCGTCATAACCAGACCTCGTGCCCGCAGAAAGTTCCCAAGGAACACGGCGTCTCCACGCTCGGCGCAGAGCTGGAGAGGCCGAGGATCTGTCGCGTTGGCTGTCCCTCTTGCGAGAAACCTTCCCGGCTAGCCTTCGTTGGTAGCCCGTTCGCTGTTACGAAGTCTCGCGAAATGCACAAGTGAGGGCAGATATCCGATCACAAGGAAGCCGGATACTGCAAGCAATATTCCGCCGAGCCAATCGACGGAAGCGCCGATAAACAATTCGATAAGGCGAAGCAGGAAAAATGCGGCCCAAACGCTGACGAGGACTATCGAGGATCGGAGGGAGCGTGTTGCGAGCCACCAGGGTCCTCGCGGCTTCATCGCCAGCTGGGGTGGATCGAATCCGAGAGATTCGAGCCCGTCCGGTTCATCCGCCATTCCACCAGATTACGCGTGCACGTAATCTGCTGTGGAAGATTCAATCTGGTAGACGGAACCCGCGTCCGATCAGCCTTCCTCGTGCGGGCACCCCTAAAAGTCCGAACGCGCCCATAAATGCGTTTCAAGGAGTACGGCCAATCTGCTGATCGTCCCGTGATGTGTCTCATGCGGGCGAAGGTGTTGCCCTCCCAAATTGGTGGGAGAAATCGGGCATTCGAGGGAGCCGACGCCGGGCGGGGCCCACTTACCGACTCAGCTCTTTTGATCCTCTTCGACATGCGCGCCATCGCATTACCCGCCGGGAGTGCCGCCGCCGCCTAGCACTATGACCAAGATGATGATGCCGACCATGAATCCTGGGACCGAAAGGATCAGGCCGGCAATTGCTTTTCCCTTACCCACGAAGGGAGAGCGGCTGGAGCGACGGATTCCGACGATTCCGAGGATGAGAGCCGCTATGCCCATGAGAAGCAGCGGGTTGAGGACGACCGAAATAATCCCGAAAATCAAACTCAGCGTCGCGGGTGTGTCTTTCTCCACTTGGCGATCTGCGTCACCGTGATCAAGACGGTAGGGGTCGGCGGCGTACCAGCCCGTTGGGGGTGCCTGTGGCACGGCTTCAAGTGCAGGATACCCAAATACGTTGGGTGGCGGCGCAATCGTCGGCGGGCCGAAAACAGGCGGTGCAAGAAATTGCCCTGACGGTGCTTCCTGAAATTGCGAAGTCCACGCTGCGCCATCCCACCAACGGAGCTCTGGCCGACCTTCCGGGTCTGGATACCAACCCGAACGAGGGTTGCCCGTGTTGACTTCGTTCATAGGTGCTCCAAGCTCAGTGCCGGGCAATCTTGGTGTCTGTGCGATGTGGAATGGTACAGACGAGTGATTGTGAATGTACTACTGACAGGCCTCATTGGAGCATTCATTCCCGATCTGGGCCATGGTGGCGAAAATCTGCCAGCCTGGGGGACTCATCTAATCGTTTCCGAACCCCTAGACGCATCGATCTGGCGTGTCCCCATCACCTCTTTCGCGCGCTCGGGATGAGCGAAACGCAGGAAAACTGCGTTAACGGAGATCACTAACCGACGTGTCCTGGGATCAGGATCAATACAGTTCCAGACATGACCTCGGCGATGAGCAACAGTACGGCCAGCGCGATGCGGGGCCAGATTCCTCGGCTCCAGTTCGCTGCAAGGATCGGCATGGCGGAGATCACAGCGCTGAGGACATAGTTTTTCAGCACGTTGGGGTAGACCATATCGATCCGATGCTGACTTAAATCGTCACCGAAGGGCCACATGACGACTGGAACCACCGGGTCATAAAAAGTATGAACAGCGCCAGTGGGAGCGCTCACAGCAGATTTCACATTTCGTGCGGCGACTTGGGGACGGGCAGGTAGGGAGGCCGAAACAAATTCTGCAGTTTCCCAGAGTGCACCCCATGGCGCTGGATTCTGTGTTGGATTTCGAACCGGCGAAACAGCTGACGGTGACTATCACTTCATATCCAGGCTCCCATCGATTGGGGGGCTTCCCTGCGGTCCGGGAATGCAACGCGCTGCCGACCAGTTGTCCGCAGTTTGTGGTTTATCGGCAAGCTTTGCAGGTCTCATTAGTGTCAGCATGCTCGGTCAAGCGGTGAGCGGGCCGAGGGAACGATTCTGCAGGCAACACCAGACTGCAGGAGTTTCAGAATTACGTTTCACGCTTCACTTCACCCTCCGGGGGAAGGATGTTCCAGAGATCAAGACAACCCGACGAAGAGGATCAGAAGCCACGTGAGGTATCCGTAGCCGAGCACCAGACCAGACCAAGCGAAGACCCTGCCCCGCTGACCGGTATTCCGAGTACCCCTCAAGGCAATGTGCCCCAGGATGATCGCGATCAGGGAAGAAAACCCCGACGCGATAGGACCGCTGAGAGCAAAAACAAAGCTGGCGATTGCAAAGTTTTGAGGGGAAAACTTCGACGCGAACTGACTGGGACTGTCAAAACTGGGTGGGGTGCGATCAGCCATGGGCGCATATCTTGCGGCGCTGAGCGGACATCACTACGGTCTCGATGTGTGCGATACCCGAAACGCTTCGAGTCGGAAACGAAACCATAATGCGCATGAACAAAACACCCACAACATGCCTTTCGAAAACGGGAGGAGGGTTGTAGCTAAAACGATGCAACGGTTGCGGCCAGCAAGACGACGCCAGTCGGAAGATGCATGACGGCGACAATTGGCAAGGCACTTGCCCAGGAGAGAGCCCGACATGGTCGGATCCTTTATCACCTGCGACAATACCGCCGGTCAGGGCCGAATTGATACCTGGCCCATTTCACTGAACAGCTTCACGAAGCGGGTTCTTCAGGTTGCCCCATAACGATGCCAGTCGACGTTTATTTCGGGCACTGGCTACTGCTATCGCGCGATCAAATCAGATGTCCGGTTCAGCGTTCCCCAGTGACACGGCGTCGGCGCGCTCGGCGCAGAGCCGGGCTGTCCCATGATCTGTTGCGGTGGTCGTCCCGCTAACGGGCATCCGCTCAGCAGTCTCGTCAAGCGACAATCGGTATTGACCTCACAGATACTGCACGTGTAGGTTTTCTATGACAGGTAGAGGTGATGAATGGTTGCGCTGAGTCAACGCCTGGCCGCCATCGCCAGCCCGCAACGTATGCGAATCATCGCAGAGTTGATGACCGGTCAAACGCATGTGAGTGAACTGGCTCGCCGTGTGGGAATGTCGCGCGCGCTGCTCTATATGCACCTCACCAAGCTTCAAGAAGCCGGTTTCGTTCACGGACATCTCGCGCTGTCCGAAGACGGCAAAGCGCTCAAGCTTTTCGAACTCAGCGACTTCAGTATCACCATCACACCAGCGTCGATCGCGGCGGCGTTCCCCACGGAGAACTAACAATGAACACAATGCTGAATGCAAGCGATTGGTCAAACGTGGGCGCGGCCGGCTGGATGATTCCTGTCGTTGCGATCATCGGCGGGGCGACCTTTTTGATCCTGGCCACCTATTGGAAGTACCGGCACCGCACAGCTGAAGTTGCCAGTCCGGAGTTGCGCAGAACACTGGACGCGAACACCGAGGCGAGCCGAGCCGTCCTGGCGAAGCTCGACGCACTCGACCAGCGCCTAGCGACCGTCGAGAAAACACTGACAGACATCCCCTAACGACGCCGCACCGCTGACCGTTCGGCTTGCGACCTAATCGAGCGGATCGAAGAAACCGCGTGGGTTGACCGGTTCCGTTTTCGACTGAGGCATTCGATAAATTGATTACGGTGTCCATCGGGAATGGAATGATCTCTCAATGCAGCTTCGGAATCGACACCGAGTGGATTTGTTCGAGGTGAGCCAACTGCGGTTCGTTGAAACCGCCGGTCCGGATCTCTCACCTGCTATGCGATCGACCATGGACAGCGCTTGGGACAAGGCTGTGCTTGCGAATCCTGCTTTGTTCGACGGTCCGGTGGTGCTGTGTACCGAGCTGGATCAAGCTGCTTCTGGGAATCTGGTCGTATCCTGGGCGCGCGCCACATATCGGTACCGTGTTCTGCGCCGGTTACAGGGCGCCCCGGCGCTTTCCTCTGTGTTCGTATGCGTTCTTCAGCCGACACAGGACGGGCGATTACTGATCGGTCGAATGTCGAATTCCACAAGCTTTCCCGGACAGCTGCAGTTTCCAGGTGGCAACATGGAATCGCCCCCAACGGGCCAACCGCTGACGACGGATGATCTGCGCCGCCACGCCGTAGTCGAACTCGCAGAAGAACTAGGCGTGCAGACAACCATTGAGAAATTGGACTTGTGGTCGGCGGTACGCGTGCCCAACGGGAATATCGGCTTCTTTTTCACAGCGCCGTCTCTGCCAGATGATCTCCTGATTCGCCGCCACGCTTTACTGGTTGACACTGAGCGCGAATGCGGTCGCGAACCTGAGTTTGCCGACGTAGCGCTGATTCGGGGTGGCGATGATCTCACCGGTATTGACGGTAATCCAGCAGAATATCTGGGCCCGCTCGTAAGTCAGTTCTTCGCCGCGGCGAGCCCACTCACCGAACCGAACCGGTAAATCGAAACTAAGCGATGCCCGGCGCGTCTCTGCTCGGAATGGGACGGTCGCTCATTCGCATTGACTATCCGGGTCAAACACCCGGTAACCGATCGCGATAACGCACTAACCGGGGTTGTAATTTGTCGCGTTGGCCGTTGGCTTTCGGACGGGAATACTTTTCAGCCCGGGCAACCCAGGCGGTTCGATGCTGACGTCACGGGCTGGCAGTCGCTTTCTATACCCTGCCCGTTAATATCAACTCATGATGATGACCGGAGTCGTAGAAACCGAACACCTTCGTCTACGGCCCGTTATCGAACAGGATGCCGACTCGGTGTGGCTTTTGCATTCGGATTTGCGCACGAACACATACAACCCAGCCGGCCCGATGACCCACCGGTCACAGGCTGAGCAGCAGGCGCGAGAGTGGGTTGCGAATTGGGCAGCGGACGGACATGGGTATTGGGCTGTCGAAGAATTGCATGTGCCTGGTGTGGTCATCGGTTTTGGGGGTATTCGGGCGGCAAATTGGCGCGGCCGGCAGGTCTACAACCTGGCCTACCGATTGGCGCCGACAGTATGGGGCAAAGGATTGGCCGGAGAGTTAGTTGTGGCTGCTGTCGAGCGGTGGCACGAGCTCGGCGAGCACCTCCCACTCGTGGCATATACGACGGCCGAGAATATTCCCTCGCAAAGGACTGCACTCAAGGGTGGCCTGACGAGACGACCCGACCTGGACGAAGTGACAAGCACCCACACGGATGTCGTATTCGCCTTGGGGCTGGACTGATCGCCCGTACGGGTTCCCAATGCGAAAGAGGAAAAAACAGGTCGCAAGTACTGCAGGCCCGTATGGCGTTCCCGTGTGAGACGTAGCTCTGCCCGTATGCGGTGATTGATATGACGATGCAGATCAAATATTGCCCCGCGCAGCAGTGTGGCCCATCATTACGATGGGCCACACTTCTAAGGGGCAGTACTTCCGTGCTCACCGCATATGTTTAGCGGCCGAGAAGAGCACCGATTCCGAGCCCGAGGCTCAGGTCGCCACTAGAGGAGCGGCTGTCGTCACGGTTCGAGTCGCTTGGCAGCCCGAGCCCGAGCCCAACATTGACGCCTGTTCCCGCGGCGAGGCGAGAGTTGTCACTGTTCTGTCCGGAGGTAGGCGAGTCGGCCACCACCGCGCCTTGCGTCTGCGTGTCGACTGGTGCCGTCGGTGACGACTGCGATGTGGGCGTAGCTGACGCGGGTGCAGATGACGAGGTTGATGATGTGGTGGCTGTCGCGCCCAGCTGGGTACCGGCCGAATTGGTGTCTCGGGTCGACGAATTAGAGGAACCCAGTTCGGCGGTGCTGCTAAGGGAAACCTGGCTGGTCGCGGAACTGTGTCGTGACTGACTGTTCAGAATTGCATCGACCCGAGCTTCCAGAGCAGCCGACGCCTGGGCCTCCTGCGCGGTGCGGAAGTCTGACGATTTCCACTGGTTGGATGAGGTTTGATGCTGCGAGGTATCGGAGACGGTGCTCGTTGCGGCAATCCCCGTATTCGAAGTCGATGCCATCGCGGGCCCTGCGACCCCCATGGCCAGAGCGACAGTAGCAATACCGGTGATACCGGCGATACCAAAAGCAGATTTTTTCGTTAACTCGTTCATGAACATGAACTCCTTTTCGAATCTCGGTCCGGAAGTTTTCCTGACCGCATAGGGGTCCGGAGCGGGCAGCGAAGAGGTTTGCTCCTCCGAACGAGGAAGACTCAAGAAAGGATCGAGGAAAAAAGTCTCGATCATGCTGAATGCCTACAGGCCTGATTCCATAGGAGAAAAGCTTGAAGGGATTTTTTTCCTGTACATCGCGTGGGAGCGTTTGGCCGTCGGGTGTGTATCGAGAGTTGTGAGCACCTATCGGAGTGAACTTTCTCACTAATGACCATCTGCCGACTGATCCTGATCTGGATCCGGATCATTCCGGCGATCAACCCGACAGCAGTCCTCTGGATAGAGTGGCCAGACCGCATCATTTTCGGATTCATGAGTAAGTCGTGCGCGGCCACGCCAGGGAGGGAAGGCACTAGTGGAGATTGTTGAACTTGGTGAGACTGTTGTCATTGGAATCGAAGTTGTCGCTGACTTCGGCCTGCTACGCTCCGCGATGCCTGCAGCCTGGCGCGAGCTGTTTTCCCGTCAAGACGAGGTGCCCGCCTCAGGCACAGGTGTCTTCGTCGAGGCCAGCAACCATCTAGGCGACGGCCGTTACCGCGAAACTATTGGGGCAGTAGCTGTTGTCGCCGATGTTTCAGTGCCTGATGGGATGGGTATGGCTCTCATTCCCGGTGGAAGTTTCGTCCACCACCGGCATGACGGTTCGGTGGCAACAATCGCAGGTGGTTTCCAGGCCATCTATGACTGGGCTGCGGAGCAGGGACTTACTCTCGGGAACCGCAAGCTCGATATCGGATACACGGCCGACGGTGGTGAACAACCGCACGAACTGTACGTCGACATCCTTATCTGACGGCGTCCACCTCCACGACGGAATCAGGCCATATCTAGCCGGACCGCCGGGCTATCCCAGTGATCCGCGGAGCTGCCGCTCCCATACGGCTGCAGCAGCCTCGTCTAGATGTTGAGAGAGGGAATAGGTGACAGGCCATCATTCCCGTTTAACACGAAATCAGCGAGCTCGGCAGTGCGAGTAGTCAGCCCGAGACCTGTCGCGTTGACCGTTCCGCACCTGCGATCGACTCCGGCGATGCCGACAACGACGGTATACTTAAAGTATGACTACTACGATCAAAGTCAGTGATGAGCTGCGAGATCGCTTGAAGGCGCAGGCTGCGCGAGATGGGCTGACTTTGGGTGCCCATCTGGCTCGCCTCGCCGAGGCAGATGACCGCGCGCATAGGTTGAGCGACCTGAAGACTGCGATCGCCCAGACGTCGGGCACGAGTGCGGCGCTGTACGCAGCGGAGGCCGGCGAGTGGGAGCTCGCCGAACTCGCCGACACGACCGCATGAGCGATCTTGACCTTGCGCCGGGCGTTGTCGCCTGGGCGACGCTCGAGCCTGTGCGAGGCCGCGAGCAGGGCGGCCGTCGACCCGTTCTGGTGATCGCCTCGACGGGCTACCTCGACGCCGTCACAATGCTCGTGATCGTTCTTCCCATCTCGACGGTAGACCGGGGGTGGCCGAACTGTATTGCGATTGTCGGGCCGAGTGGCCTCGATCGGCCGTCGTGGATCATGAGCGAGCAGCCTCGCACCCTCTCACGCGATCGGATTACCGGGATCGCCGGACACGTCTCCCAAGGATGCCTCAACGCAATACGGCTCTGGCTGAGCGACTTTCTCGACCTCTAAAACCCGAACGAACACTCGCCGGTATCTCGTAAGACGCCGCTGATGGTCAGCCGTAGCTCTGAACCTTCCGTCTGTGACACAGCGTCGGCACGCTCGGTTGTCAGGCGAACAGGCTCAGCACGGCTTCGGCGAACGCTTTCGGATTCTCCTGAGGAACGTTGTGTCCAATACCCGGGAGGAGCGATTGGTCATAGTGGCCGGTGAAATACTCTCGGTCCTCTTCTGCGCTGGGTCCGCCGACACCGTCGTCCCCGCTTTCGAGCACGACCGTTGGAACGGTGATCTGGGGCTCTTGCGCGATCAGGTCTTCGAGTCCCTGGTACTGAGGGTCGCCCTCGACGAGTCCGTAACGGTGGCGGTAGGAATGGATGACGACGTCAACGAAGTCGGGGTTGTGAAGGCTCGGTGCGCTCGCGAGAAACGCCTGGGAAGCGCCACCCCATGTCGGCGACCAAGTGCGCCACAACAGCTCGCACAGCTCGTCACGGTTTCGGTCGAGTCCGCGACGCCCTCGCTCCGACTGAAAGTAATACTGATACCAATAGGTGCGCTCCCATTCCGGGTCAGCAGGCTCGCCTGCGGACGCGATATTTTGCATGTTGTAGCCACCCACCGAGACGAGCCCGGCAACACGTCCAGGTTCCAGCGCGGCTGCGATGCACGCGGCCCGGCCGCCCCAGTCGTAACCCCCAACGACCGCTTTCTCGATGTTGAGGGCATCCATGAAGTCGATAAGGTCCTGCCCGAGGGCGCCCTGTTGTCCTGAGCGGATCGTCGTGTCATCGAGGAAACGAGTGGGACCGAAGCCGCGAAGGTAGGGCGCGAGTACGAATGCATCTTGGTCGGCGAGGATCGGAGCGACCTCGTCGAAAGCTCGAACGTCGTACGGGAACCCGTGCAGAAGAATTACCGGCGCTCCGCCGGCATCGCCTGAAAACTCGTAAGCGATTTCTAACACTGGTGTCGTGATGCGACCGAAGGACGTAAAGCTCATCTTCCTATTCTTGCCCACCGACCTGTTCGCCCCGATCTTCCGATGGGGACGCGTCCCTCTACGGTTCGACTTGCGGACACGAAGTCTTGGTGTTTGTCCAAACTCACACTGGCAGTGGAGCGCGCGAATCACAGGGTCGTTTCGCAAATGAGCCAGTCGCGTAAATGAGCGACACCATCGCTTACTTAGCTCGAACAATCCGTTGACGAGGGCCAAACACACGTCGCGCATTCTGAACAAGTCGGAGTACGAGTCCGGCACTCATAATCGACCACGGAAAGCAGCACAATGAACCGCATTGTTATCACCTCAGTCGTTGGCACCATCGCGGCGGCAGCCCTTGTCGTCGGCGCCGGCGCGCCGGCGTTCGCGAGCACCTCAAATTCAAACCCCTCAGCCAAGACGACGCGCACTCTGGAATCTGTCCAGACCGCCGCCAAGACGGCCACGGACAAGCGAGAAACGGCGCTGAGCGCCGCGATCGCGAAGCTCGATGTCGCGAAGGGCATCAGCGCATCCGACAAAGCGACTCTTGTGGACCGCCTCAACGCCGACTTGGCTGGAATGAAGGCCATCGAGGCCAAGATCGCCGCCGATACGACGGTGGTTGCGGCATCCGCAGACCTCAAGACCGTCTACACGACGTACCGCGTTTTCGGGGTGGCCATCCCGCAGGCGCACATCGTCGCTGAAATCGACCGCGCAACGTCGATTGAGATCCCGAAGCTGACAGCCTCACAGACGAAGCTCGGCGCCATGCTCGCGGGGAAGGACGCAGCCAAGTCGACGGCAGCTCTTCAGTCCGACCTTGCCGACATGACGAAGCAGATCGCGGCAGCAAACACCGAACTCAGTGGCGCCTCGGCAAAAGTTCTGGCGATCACGCCTACTGACTACAACTCGAACAAGACAGTGGTCAAGTCGGCGCGTGCTTCGGTGAAGACCGCGAAGAGCGATCTGAAGCAGGCCAGAACCGACCGTAAGGCGATCCTGGCCGCTCTTAAATAGTCGTCAGGCAAGGCGAGTGCTCACCCTAAAACTCACAGAGGGAGGGGGAGCGCTCGCTTACTGCCCGGCAGACCCCTTCCCGCAAAAATCCGCGGGACGTGCCCCCGGGAGGTTCGCCCCCGTGACACATCGTCAGCACCATCGGCGGTTGGGTCGTGTCGCCCGGGTCTGAGTGGATCCAGGTCTGAGTTATTGGGCAGGGTTTTCCCGGCTTGTGCCCGATAACTTTCTGGCAGTGATGACGCATCCGGTGATTGCGACGACGCAGTAGACGATCCCCGCTCCGAGATAGGTTGAGGCCAATGTGGTGGGTAGATCCCCGTCGACGAGGGCCAAGACTGCCGATATGACGACACTGGCCAGAAGCGCGGCAGCTACCGTGCAAACCAGACGGTAGAGGAGAAGGCGAAGTAACCGAAACGCGATTGGCTTGGACGGAAACCGGGTTGCCCAGATCCAGAGTCCAACCATCGCAGATACACCAGCGAGAACCTGAAGGTTCGACCCGCCGAAGATTCCCGTGACAAGCAAAACGGTAGACAAGATGGCGACGCCGACTGCCGTGGCCCGGTGGAAGCGCATTGTGTCGGTGACAGTGATGCGGGAGTAGGCCAGACACCCAGCCCACGCGAGGGCCACACCGACGATAACGATCACGGCTCCTGCCGCTAGGTGTGCCCAGACGAGAAATTCGAAACCGCTTCGCACCGTTCGCACCAAGAAGATTTCCCCGAGAACGCCGAAGATCACGATGAATGCGGGAAACGTGATCCACGACACAACAGTGGTCGGGGTGCCCCATAACTGTTCACTCTCGTGATCGTCGGCATCGTCCGAGCCGAGTGCCTCCCGTGAGGACTCGGGTTCACCGGGACTGGTGCTCATGAAGCAACGCTAGCAATCTGGGTGAGCAGGTATGCCCGGGTCGGCCCGATCGACTTCAAATCTGTCGCGTTGGCGATCCCGTTTGCTGCTGTTATTCCTAACGACACCGTGCACAACATCACGGGAGTCGCATGCAGTTCGCCCAGGAAGTCTCGATCTGCTCGACACCAGTCTCGAGTTGCTTGAGAACTGATACGGACCGCGCGAGGGGCGAGATACCTTCTCCGACCATTGAAAACGTTTACATGTGGGGGTAGACCGATCGTTGATGCGAATGAGGCAGAAAGACGATCATGCCCCCGAGATGAGGGTCATTTGGACCCGATATTGAGCTCTTGCGTTTCTTCTGGGACCTTGCTATAACTGGAAGCGCTTGCAACGTTTCGGGAGATTGTCCTCTCGCCCCTGTCTGGGGTGGCCGTAGCCTCCCTCTCCCACAGAACAGGAAGGCCCACCAATGAAGGTGACCCACACAGCCCGAATAGCAACGGCGACACTGCTCGTCGCCGGTCTAACATCCGCTGCCCTCACCGGATGCTCCGGCACGACCCCCAGTGCTACGGGATCGTCCACGCTCACACTCTGGACGGACGCCCTTCGAGCGCCGGCTCTCAAGTCGGTCTCCGCGCAGTTCCAGAAAGACACGGGCGTGACAATCAAGCTCGTCATTAAGGACTTTGCGACCGTCGACAAGGACTTCATCAGCCAGGTGCCCACCGGCAAGGGACCGGACATCATCGTGAGCCCCCATGACAAGCTCGGCGCCTATGTGCAGAACGGCGTGGTTGCGCCAATCCAACTGGGAGACTCCGCGAGCAAGTATGCAAAGGTCGCCATCCAAGCCGTCACCTACAACGGAAACGTTTACGGGCTCCCGTACTCGATCGAGAACATCGCGATGGTGCGCAACACGGCCCTCGCGCCCACGGCCGCGAAGACCTTCGATGACGTGATCACCACCGGCAAGGCTGCGGTGGCGTCCGGCACGGCGAAGTACCCGTTCCTCCTCGGACTCGACCCGAAGCAGGGCGACCCGTACCACCTGTATCCGCTGCAAACCTCTTTTGGCTCCTCGGTATTCGCGCAGAACACCGACGGTTCCTACGATGGGTCGAAGCTGACGCTCGGGGATCCTGCGGGAGTGAAGTTTGCCACCGCGCTGAAGACCTGGGGTGCCGAAGGAATTCTGAACCCGAACATCACGGCTGATATCGCCGCGACCTCATTTGCGAAGGGTGAGTCTCCGTACTTCATCACCGGTCCGTGGAACATCGGGGCCATAAAAAAGGCCGGCATCAAATACGCGATCGATCCACTGCCGACCGCTGGGCCGGATGCGGCGAAGCCGTTCCTCGGGGTCAACGCATTCTTCCTCAGCGCGAAAAGCAAGAATAAGGTCGCCGCCACCAAGTTCCTCGTGAACTACCTCGGCACCGACGCGGTGCAGGAGAAGCTGTACACGGTCGGTGACCGGGCCCCAGCGCTCACCAGCGCCTTCGACACGATCGCCGCCACGAACTCCGACATTCAAGCCTTCGGCAAGGTCGGCCGTAACGGGGTTCCGATGCCGTCGATCCCACAGATGGCGTCGGTCTGGGCCGACTGGGGATCCGCTGAGCTTGCCCTCATCAAGGGCGAGGGCGACCCTGCCACGGTCTGGAATGCAGCCGTAACCAACGTCCAGGCGAAGATCAAGGGCTGAGCCAACCCCCTGTAGTGGGCCGAGCGAGTGTTGCGCTCGGCCCACCCGCTGGCCCGTACTTGCTCATCCTGTTCGCGATCAACCGGCGCTGTACTTGCCGAGGGAGAGGATTTCCATGGCGATATCCGCCGCACCGCAGAAGCCCCCGGTCGACCGGGACTCCGCCGGGACTACCGCGATAACGACCGATCCGCATCGCCTGCGAACAGCCGCCGGCTTCCGCCGCAGCGGACTGGTCGCCGTGATCACCAAGATCCTGTTACTCGGGTTGTTCGACGCGTTCTCGCTCTCGCTCATTTTTGCAATGGCGGGACTGTACCTCTGGGGTCCGCTGGTCGCCACAATCATCATCACCCTGCTCATTAACTGGATCTATCTCGGGAAGAGCAGGCGTCTTCCCGGCAAATACCTGACCCCCGGCGTTGTGTTCCTCCTGGTCTTCCAGATATTTGTCGTCTTCTTCAGCGGTTACATCGCGTTCACCAACTACGGCGACGGCCATAACAGCACCAAGGCTGATGCGATCGGTGTCATCACGGTCGCGGCCCAGAAACGGGTATCGGACTCGCCGACCTACGCGGTCAACATCCTCCAGAAGGACGGGAAGTTCTTCTTTCTGATTACCGATCCGGACGGGAAGATGTCGGTGGGATCCAGCACCGATCCGCTCACCGAGGTCAAGAATCCACAGCGTGATAGCGCTGGCAAAGCGAACGGGTTACCCGGTTATGACACGCTCACTCTCGACCGGGTACTCGCCGCTCAGGAGGCAATCACCGCCATCGCGGTACCGCTGACCGCTGACCCCGCCGATGGCACACTACGAACGGATGATGCGAGCAGCGCGTACCTGTACAAATCTGATCTCAGCTACAACCAGAAGGCTGACACCTTCACCGATGGATCCGGGGCGGTCTACCGGGATGACGGAAAAGGCGAGTTCGCCACCGCGAACGGCACAAAGAAACTCTCCCCCGGGTGGAAGATCGATGTTGGATTCGAGAACTTTGCCAAGGCGTTCACTAACCCGCAACTCAGCGGTCCACTGTTGCGGGTGGCGATCTGGACCTTCGTCTTCGCACTGGCCTCGGTCGCACTCACTTTTGCGCTCGGACTGTTTCTTGCCCTTGTACTCAACCACCCGACCCTTCGGGGTAAAAAAATCTACCGCGTGCTGGTGATCCTGCCCTATGCCTTCCCGGTCTATCTCTCCGGACTGGTCTGGGCGGGGCTCCTCAATCCCCAGTTCGGTTTCGTCAACCAGGTGCTCTTTGGCGGGGCGCAAATTCCCTGGCTGACCGCCCCGCTGCTCGCGCAATTCAGTGTGATTCTCGTCAACGTCTGGCTGGGTTACCCGTATATGTTCCTGGTCTGTACCGGCGCGCTTCAATCCTTACCCGAAGAACTCAACGAGGCAGCGAGAGTGGATGGTGCGAGCCCGTGGCGTGCCTTGCGTTCGATTAAGCTCCCCCTGCTTCTGGTGTCGATCGCCCCATTGCTCATCGCGTCGTTCGCCTTCAACTTCAACAACTTCAACGTGATTTATATGCTCACGAGGGGATGGCCGAGGTTCTCCGATACGACCTTCGACATCGGGTCAACCGACCTGCTCATCACCATGGTCTACAAGGTGGCATTCGGCTCGGGCGGGGCGCGGGACTACGGTCTTGCCAGCGCACTGTCGATCGTGATTTTCCTGCTCATCGCCACAATCTCTGTGATTGCATTCCGACGCACCAAAGCACTGGAGGACATCAACTGACGTGACGACTCACACCGAAATCCCCATCGTCCCCGAGGCGGAACGGCCGCGGCACTTTGCCAAGCGGCCGTTCCGCCTCTCACACTGGGCTCGCGATACCGGCTGGCGCCACCTCATCGCGATCTTCGCCGTGATCTTCGCCGTGTTCCCCCTGCTCTATGTGGTGTCGGCATCGCTGAATCCGGCCGGATCCCTGGTGGGCTCCAACCAGCTATTCGCCACAATCAACTTCGCCAACTATGTTGCGCTGTTCACCAATCCGGAGCAGCCGTACGCCCTGTGGTTCGCTAACAGCCTCGTCATCTCTCTCATCACCTCGCTCGCGACGGTTTTCCTCGGCGCGATGGCGGCCTATGCGTTTTCCCGGATGCGCTTCCGCGGGCGTCGAATCGGCCTGTTGGCCCTCATCCTGATCCAGATGTTTCCGCAGTTTCTTGCCGTGGTCGCCCTGTTCCTGCTGTTGTCGGCGATCGGCGACGTCGTGCCGGCACTTGGACTCGGAACGCAACTAGGCCTGATCTTTGTCTACCTGGGGGGCGCGCTCGGGGTGAACACCTACCTGATGTACGGGTTCTTCAGCACGGTGCCGATTTCGATCGATGAGGCGGCGAAAATCGATGGTGCCAGCCATGCGCAGATCTTCTTCGGCATCATCCTGAGGCTGGTCGCGCCGATTTTGGCCGTGGTCGGTCTGTTGTCGTTTATTGCAACGACGGGGGAGTACGTGCTTGCCAGCATCATGCTGACCGATCCGAGCAGGCAAACGCTCGCCGTGGGGCTCTACAGCTTTGTCTCGCAAGCGCTCTCCAATAACTGGAGCATCTTTGCGGCCGGTGCAGTCCTGGCAGCGGTACCGGTGATGATCGTGTTCCTGCTGCTTCAGAAGTACATCGTGGGAGGGTTGACCGCCGGTTCGGTGAAGTAGCGAATCACTCGAGCGGTCGGGCGGTGCTTGAGCGCACGATGAGTTCGAATGGCAGCGGTACTCTCAGCGCCGGCTCTTCGTGGCGCGACGGCTCCAGTTGGGCGATGAGCGTCTCGGCCGCGAGCTCGCCCTGGCGCTCGGGGAACTGGGCGACCGTTGTGAGTTGGAAGAAGTCCGCGAGTTCGTGATCGTCGATCCCCACGATCGAGACGTCCTTTGGCACGCTGAGGCCCAGGTCGCGGGCGGCGAGAGTCGCCCCGATCGCCATCTCGTCGGATGCCGCGAAGATTGCGGTCGGACGGTGGTGTGGATGACCGAGCGCCTGTTTCGCGTGTGCGTAGCCATTAGCCATAGTGAAGTCTGCGCAGATCATCGACTCCGCGGCGACCGGGAGCCCCGCGGCGGTCATCGCCTGCTGGAAGCCGGTGCGGCGGTGACTTCCAATGTGAAAATCGGTGTCTTCTTCTGATGACCCTCCAATGTGCAGGATCGCGGTGTGGCCCAACATGAGCAGGTGCTCCGTCGCAAGCCGCGCGATCGCTATCTCATCGATTTCGAGCGATGGCACCCCGGCGAGCGGCCCACCAAGGCCGACGAGCGGCTTGTCGAGCGCCAGCAGGCCGGAAATCTCATCGGTGGTGAGTTCGAGGGCGACGGCAATCACGGCATCCACGCGGCGTCGGCGAAGGAAGTGGTCGAACACGCTGCGGCGTTCGTCGCCGCCGCCGCTCAGGTTGTACAGCGTGAGATCGTAGCCATTGCGGAGCAGTGCGCGCTCAGCGCCCTCGACGACGGAGGAGAAGAACCAGCGGTTGAGGTGCGGCACGACGACGCCGACGTTGCGCGTGCGCCCGGACGCGAGGCTCGAAGCATTCGATGACACGACATAGTGCAGGTCATTTGCGGCGGACTCGACCCTGGCCCGGGTCCCAGCCGAAACCGATCCGTTGCCGCTGAGCGCCCGGGAGACGGTGGCCGCAGAAACTCCGGCCAGGCGGGCAACCTCGTCGATGCCGACCATGACTTCAGCGGGCGGCTTTGCGCGAGCTGATTACTCCGGTGTCGAATCCCAACAGGTGCAGCCCACCGTTGAAACGCGCGTGCTCGATCTTGATACACCGATCCATCACGACGGTGAGTCCCTTGCTCTGCCCGACGCGGGCCGCATCCTCATTCCAGATGCCGAGCTGCAGCCAGACCGTGGTCGCCCCGACCGCGAGAACGTCGTCGATGACGGACGGGATATCGCTCGACTTGCGGAAGACGTCGACGATGTCGGGAATCTCGGGCAGGGATGCGAGGTCGGGATAGGCCTTCTGCCCGAGAATGGTGTCGGCATTCGGATTGACGAAGTAGACCCGATAGTCGCTCGAGGACATCAGGTAGGTGCCAACGAAGTAGCTGGAGCGCGCCGCGTTGGGGGATGCCCCGACGATTGCAATCGACTTCGCCCGGCGCAGGATGCCGAGGCGCTGCCGAGCGCTCGGGCCAACCCAGGTGCGCTGGGACTTGAGGAGTTTGGCCAGGGGAGAGTCAGCGGGAAGGGAACAACTCATGCCGTTGGGGAGCACGGTGATTTCATCGAGGGTCAGATCAGCCATGGGTTCTCCTTCGGGGTATCTCGACCGGCGCGATCACCGGGCGGCCGTCGCTCTAGTGAGTGCCTGGTCGAGGTCGTAGATGATGTCGGCGCCGTCTTCAATGCCAACGCTGACGCGAACCAGCCCGGGCAGCACGCCGGCGGCGATGAGCTGCTGCTCGTTCAACTGGGCATGGGTGGTCGAGGCTGGATGGATGACCAGGGTCTTGGCATCGCCGATATTGGCAAGATGACTGGCCAGTTCGACCGATTCGATGAAGGTCTGGCCGACCGCTCGGCCACCCTTCACCCCGAAACTGAAAACGGCTCCTGGGCCTTTCGGCAGATATTTCCTGGCCCGTTCATGGTGCGGATGGCTCACCAGCCCGGCCCAGTTGACGAATTCGATGCGCGGGTCGTTTTCGAGCCATTCGGCCACGATCTTCGCGTTGTCCACATGGGCTTGCAGGCGGTACGGCAGAGTCTCGACGCCCTGAGCCAGGAGCCAGGCCGAGTGCGGAGAGAGAGCCGGCCCGATATCGCGAAGCTGCTCGGCCCGCAGCCTCGTGAGAAACGCATACTCACCGAAGTTGCCATGCCAGTTGAGTCCGCCATAGCTCGGAACCGGCTGGTCGAAGAGTGGGAAGTGCTCGTTCGCCCAGGGGAAGCGACCGCTTTCGACAACCACGCCACCGAGCGTGGTGCCGTGGCCGCCGAGGAACTTGGTGGCCGAGTGGATGACGACATCGGCCCCCCATTCGATCGGGCGGTTGAGATACGGGGTGGCGATCGTCGAGTCGATGATGAGCGGGAGCTGTGCCGCGTGGGCGACATCCGCGAGACCCTCGAGGTCGGCGACCTCCCCGGACGGGTTGGCCACGATTTCCGCGAAGATCAACTTCGTCTTATCGGTGATTGCGGCGGCATAATCCTCGGGGTTCGACCCCTGCACGAAAGTGGTCTCGACGCCGAAACGGCGCAGCGTGACATCCAGCTGGGTGATCGATCCGCCATAGAGACTGGCGGAGGCCACGATGTGATCGCCCGCACCAGCGAGAGATGCGAAGGTGATGAATTGCGCGCTCAGCCCGCTCGCTGTTGCCACCGCGCCGAGTCCGCCCTCGAGCGACGCGATCCGCTCTTCGAAGGCGGCGACGGTGGGGTTGCCGAGGCGGCTATAGATGTTGCCGTATTTCTGCAGGGCGAAGCGGGCCGCCGCATCCGCTGTGTCGTCGAAGACAAATGCGCTGGTCTGGTAGATGGGAAGTGCCCGCGCACCTGTCGTCGCATCGGGGATGTTGCCCGCGTGGATCGCACGCGTGCGGAAACCCCATTCGCGGTCTGTCGCGTTACCATCGGCCATAGCTTTACGCTACCGGACAGGACGCTGTACCCGGCTCCGATGGAAACCGGAGGTAACAGTCCGGGCTGCTCGGTTTCGGTCGCGTGAGCGGAGTCACCGCCAGCCGGGGAGCCAGTAGTGCAACCGGGCGAAGATCTCTGGCACCTGCATTCCCGTCCAGACGGGGTAGAAGAAAGCGCTCACGAACACCACGAGGAGAAGGAACACCGCGACGACCCCGATGCCCCGGGTTCTGCGTGACCGGGCATCCCTTCTGCTGCCGATAATCAGGCCGATTACGAAGACAAGCCCGAGGATCAGGTAGGGCTCAAAGACGATCGCATAAAACTGAAAGATGGTGCGGTCGGAGTAGAGCAACCACGGGAGATAGCCGGCAACTGTGCCCATGAGAATCAGCCCGACCCGCCATTCGCGGTATCGCACGAGCCGGTAGACGAGGAAGAAGAGGGCCGCGGTCGCCGCCCACCAGAGGATCGGGTTGGCGATAGAGGTGACGTACTGCGCGCAACTCGAGAAGCTGCATCCGCTCTGCCCCTGCACTTGGCCGACGTAGTAGAAAGCGGTGGGGCGCAGCAGGAACAGCCAGGAGAGGGGATTCGCCGAGTAGGGGTGCGCGGTGTGCTCGTTCACGTTGAAGTCGTAGACACTCGCCTGGTAGTGCAGGAAGCTCTGCACCGAGTGCGGCACCCAGGTGAAGAACCCCGTTGCCGCGTTGCCCGGTACTTCTGCCCAGTTTCGGTAGTACCCCTCCCTGGTGACAAACCAGCCGGTCCAGCTCGCCAGGTAGGTAGCGATGGCGAGCGGGATCGTCAGCAGGAAGGTGACCGGACCCTGCTTGAAGATCGTGCCGCTCAGCCAGAAGGGAATACCTGCCGTACGCCGCGCGCAGGCGTCCACCACGAGCGAATAGACCGCGAAGGCGGCCAGAAAGTAGAGCCCGCTCCACTTGACGGCGGTGGCCGCTCCGAACAGGATGCCCGCGGTGAGAAGCCAGGGCCGCCACCACAGTGCCGGGCCCCAGTCGATGTCGCGACCGGCCTCCGCCCGGCGTGACAGCCAGAGCGACAGGCGACCGGCGCTCTTGGCGCGGTCGAGCATGATCGCCCCGAAGCCGAGCAGCGTGAAGATCATCACGAAGTTGTCCAGAAGTGCCGTGCGCGACATCACGATCGCGTGACCGTCGATCGCGAACAACCCACCGGCGATGGTGGCGAGCAGGGTCGAGTTGAAAAGCGCACGCGCGATGATCACGAGCAGGAACACCGCGAGGATGCCCACTATCGCCGTGCTGATGCGCCACCCGATCGTGTCCTGTGCGCCGAATACGCGCAGGCCGAGCGCGATCATCCACTTGCCGAGAGGCGGATGCGCCACATACGAACCGTTTGTGGTGAAGATGTCGACATTGCCGGCGGTGAAGGGCTTGTCGGCGTTGTCGGGCCAGGACGCCTCGTAGCCAAGGTTCAGGAGGGTCCAGGCATCCTTCACGTAAAAGGTCTCGTCGAACACCAGCGAGCGGGGATCGCCGAGTCGCACGAGGCGGAGTACCGCGGCGAGCAGCGTCACCGCAATCGGGCCGCCCCAGTACCAGATTCGCTGAGCACCGGGCAGAGCGAGCAGCCGACCCCACCACAGGTCGAGTCGAGTGCCGGGCAGCTCGTCGCCGTCGGGCGAGGCCGACTTCGCTCCCGGCGCGCCGACCATGGCGTCGAAGTTGGCCTCGGGTCTGCTCACAGGTGCAATGGTAACGAGGGTTCGCTGCAAGGATGGGCAGGTGATCATCCTCGCAGCGACTCCGATCGGCAACCTCGGTGACGCCTCGCGGAGGCTGGTGGAGGCGCTCGGAAATGCCGAAGTGATCGCCTCGGAGGACACGCGAGTCACCATCCACCTCATGCGGGCGCTCGGTATCGAGAACCGTCCCCGGCTGATCGCGCTGCACGAACACAACGAGGTCGAGAAAGCGTCGGAGATCGCAGAACTCGCCAGAGAGACGGATGTACTGGTGCTCACAGATGCCGGAATGCCGGCGATCAGCGACCCGGGATTCTCGATTGTGACTGCCGCGATCGCCGCCGGGGTCACGGTGACGGCGCTTCCGGGCCCGTCCGCGGTGATCACCGCCCTTGCGCTGTCGGGGCTGCCCACCGATCGTTTCACCTTCGAGGGCTTCCTGCCGCGCAAGGGACGGCTCGCCTCGCTGCGCCAACTCGCCCGCGAACCGCGCACCATGGTGTTCTTTGAATCACCGAACCGGCTCGCGGATGCCCTCGGCGATATCGCGACGGCATTCGGGCCCGATCGTCGGGTGGCCGTCTGCCGCGAACTCACCAAGCTCTATGAAGAGGTGCGCCGGGGCACCGCCGCCGAGCTCGTCGAGTGGGCAACGGCGGGCGTGAAGGGCGAGATCTGCATCGTCGTCGAGGGTGGGGCCCTGCAGGAGATCGACCTCGAGGCGGGAATCGTGCAAGTGCAGAGGCTCGTTTCGGCCGGGTCGAAGCTCAAGGACGCGGCATCCGAAGTGGCGGATGCGACCGGCCTCGGCAAGCGGGATCTCTACGAGGGCGCGCTCAGGGCGCGCTGAGCCTTGCCTTCTGGTCGCCGCTGAGAACGAGCTCGGCGGCACCGGCGGAGTCGGTGACCGTCCCGGGTCTGGAGGCTCCGGGTATCGGGACAACGCAATGGCCGAGGGAGAGCTCCCAGGCGAGGGCGACCCGTTGCGGGCTCACGTCGAGCTCGAGCGCGACCTCGGTGAAGACACTGCCCGCCGCGAAGACCTCGTCACCCCGGCCGATCCCGCCGAGTGGACTCCAGGGCAGGAACGCGATCTCGTGGTCGACGCAATAATCGAGCTCGCCCTGGCTCGACCGGTAGGCGGGGGAGAACTGGTTTTGTACTGACACCAGCCGACCGCCAAGCACATGGTCGGCCAACGCGATCTGCGCGACGGTGACGTTGGAGATGCCCGCCATGCGAATCACCCCCTCGTCGACTAGCTCCCGAATGGCCCCGATCGAGTCCTCGTAGGGAACTCCGGGGTCGGGGCGATGAAACTGGTAGAGCCCGATCGCGTCGACACCGAGCCGTGCTCGGGACTCCCGCGCGGCCTTCTTGAGATGGGCGGGAGTACCGTTGCGGTCCCAGGGGCCGCCGTCTCGGTAGAGCAGACCTCCCTTCGTGGCGACGAGCACCTCCTCGGGGCGACCCCGCAGTGCTTCGGCGACCAGGATCTCGTTGTGTCCGGGGCCGTCGGCATCCGTCGTGTAGGCGTCCGCGGTGTCGATGAGGGTGATGCCGACATCCAGGGCGGCATGGATGGTCGCGATCGCCCTCTCGCGATCCGGTCGGCCTGGCAGGGAGAGTGGCATTGCACCCAGCCCGATGGCGCTGACTTCTACATCGCCGATCCTGCGGTATTTCATGCGCTCAGCCTAGATCCCGCGCCTGAATCGGAGCGCACGCGCAGTTTTTTTGCGTTGTTTGTAAAATCCATGTGAACCCCCTTTGTGGGGGTAATCGAGCGGGGCTATTGTCACGATTGCGCCTTTTGCTTGCGCGGTCATTCTTCATTGGGGAAGGTTTCAGAACTTGGACAATCGCGCGCGCCGGAGGATGTTCTCTCGTAGGACACTCGGCATCGTGGCCACGGCCACCACCGTCATCGCACTCTCGCTCACCGGCGTGTCGACAGCCTCGGCTACTGATCGCGATTCCTTCGCCGGATCGGTGCCCAAGTGGGCCACCGCCGCGAACGACGCGGGAGTCACGGCCCCCGACCAGACCGTCGAGGGTGAGATCTACCTGCCGCTGCGCGACCAGGCGGGTGCCGAGGCTCTCGCCACGGCCGCCTCGACGCCCGGCGCCCGCGGGTACCGGAAGTTCCTGCAGCCGCAGGCCTGGATCCAGCATTTCTCGCCGACGAAAGCGGACTCGGATGCCGTTGTCGCCTCGCTCACCGCGCGGGGACTCACCATCAGCGCGGTGCCAGCGAGTCGCCAATACGTGGTCTTCCGTGGCACGGCCGCCCAGCTTGGCGCCCTGTTCGCCACGACCCTCCACGACTACAACTACTCAGGACGGGTGCTTTCGGCGCCGTCGAGTGCCCCCTCGGTGCCCGCGGCACTCACGGGCAAGGTCTCGGGGATGAGCCTCGACCAGGCCAGATTCCTCACCCACCCGGACTCGATCAAGCAGGGCGACCTGCCGGCCAGTGGCGCCGAAGCGCTCAGCCGCCAGGCTCCGACGCCCTCGGCGATCACCGCCAAGTGCTCCAACTACACCGGGGAGCACACGGTGACCGCTCCGGTCGCCTACGGCCAGACCACCTTCGACACATTCAACTGCGGCTATGTGCCGTCGCAGCTGCGCTCCGCCTACGGGGTGGATTCGCTCGCGAAGTCCGGCGTGAACGGTGCAGGCCAAACGGTCGCGATCATCGACGCGTACGCCTCGCCGTCCATCGTGAACGACGTGAACACCTATTCGGCCGCGCTCGGTGAACCCGGCCTGACCGCAGCGAACTACTCGCAGATCGTGCCGACTCCGGCCCAGTTCGTCGACCAGGCGGCCTGCGGCTACCCGAGTGGATGGCAGGGTGAGCAGACCCTCGACGTGGAAGCAGTGCACGGTATCGCAACCGGGGCGAAGATCCTCTACGTCGGTGGCACCAACTGCGGTGGCGGACTGGATGTTGCGATGTCGAAGATTCTCGACAACAAGCTCGCGAACATCGTGAGTAACAGCTACGGCAACCTCGGCGAGGCCGTCCCGAATGACGTGCTGAAGGGCGCCCAGAACCTGCACATCCAGGCGGCGGGCGAGGGCATCGGGCTCTACTTCTCCAGTGGAGACAGCGGGGACGAGGTCGCCAACCTCGGCTACGCGTCGCCGGACTTCCCGGCATCTTCCCCGTACGTGACGTCGGTGGGAGGCACGAGCCTTGGTATCACCCAAGCCGGCAAGATCGCCTACGAGACCGGATGGGGATCCGCGGGTGACAAGATCAACCCGGCCGGTACCGCCTACCTCTCGCCGCTTCCCGGAAACTTCTTCGGGGGAGCGGGTGGCGGCGCCAGCGCCGTGTTCGCGGCTCCGGCGTACCAGCAGGGCGTCGTTCCGACGTCGCTCTCGCATGGATTCCGGGTCTCTCCGGACATCGCGGCCCTCGCGGATCCGTACACCGGATTCTCGGTCGGTATTCGTCCGATCATCGACGATGTCACTCTCGCCGTCGGTGACTTCACGCGCGAAACCTATGGCGGCACCTCGCTCGCTTCGCCGTTGACCGCCGCGCAGATCGCGATCGTGCAGCAGGCCACCCGAACCTCGATCGGATTTGCGAACCCGACGCTCTACGGGCTCGACCGCATCCTGCCGTCCTCGTTCCGCGATGTGCAGCCGCAGAACCCCACCAAGGCTCTCGTCTACACGAGTGCCCGGAGTGGCAACAGCTACCTGATCAGCCTCGACCAGGACACGACATTGAAGACAACGCGCCAGTACGACGCCGTGACCGGCATCGGCGGTGTGAGCTTCGAGTTGCTCTCGCTGTTGGCGGCGGGGCGGCACTAGAACGCAATTCGCTCACCAAGCGGCCCCGCTTCGGCGGGGCCTCTTGGCGTGCGGGCAAGACGGACTTCGGCGGACTCTGCCCGGTGCGTAACGCGGACCCCGCACCATCCGCCGCCAATTAGGATTATCGAATGCCCGCCGGAGACCCTTTTTACATCGCGACACCCATCTTTTATGTGAATGATGTGCCCCACATCGGTCACGCCTACACCGAGGTCGCTGCCGACGTGCTTGCCCGCTGGCACCGCCAGGGTGGCGACGACACCTGGTTGCTCACCGGCACCGACGAACACGGCCAGAAGATCCTGCGCACGGCGGTGGCGAACGACACGACCCCGAAGGAATGGGCCGACCGGCTCGTTACGGATGCCTGGTTGCCGCTGCTCGCAACCATCAACATCGCCAACGACGATTTCATCCGCACCACCGACGAGCGCCACGAGCGTGCCGTCACGATCTTCCTGCAGAAGCTCTACGACGATGGCTTCATCTACTCGGGCGAGTACGAGGGGTATTACTGCGTTGGCTGTGAGGAGTACAAGCAGCTCGACGATCTGGTGGAGATGGCGGACGGCGACTTCGCCGGACAGCTGGTGTGCAAGATCCACGGGCGCCCGGTGGAGATCCTCAAGGAGAAGAACTACTTCTTCCGCATGAGCGAATTCCAACAGAAACTCCTCGACCTGTACGAGTCGCAGCCCGACTTCATCCAGCCGGAGAGCGTGCGAAACGAGATCATCTCTTTCGTGAAGCAGGGTCTCGACGATCTCTCTATTTCGCGGTCGAGCTTCGACTGGGGCATCCAGATCCCCTGGGACCACAGCCACGTGGTGTACGTCTGGTTCGATGCGCTGCTCAACTACATCTCCGCGATCGGCTACGGAACCGACACCGAGAATTTCGAACGGCGCTGGCCAGCCGTGCAGCTCGTGGGTAAGGACATCGCCCGTTTCCACGCCGTGATCTGGCCGGCGATGCTGATGGCCGCTGGTCTGCCGGTACCGCGTCGCGTGTTCGGCCACGGCTGGCTTCTCGTCGGCGGCGAGAAGATGTCGAAGTCCAAACTCACCGGCATTGCGCCCTCGGAGATCACCGACACCTTTGGAGTCGACGCCTTTCGGTATTACTTCATGCGCGCCATCAGCTTCGGGCAGGACGGCTCCTTCAGCTGGGAGGATCTTTCCGCGCGCTACCAGGCGGAGCTCGCCAACGGTTTTGGCAACCTCGCCTCGCGCGTAATCGCGATGGTCACGCGCTACCGTGGGGGAGTCATCCCGACCGGTATCGAGCTCACCGAGACGGACCAGGCCATCTTCGCCACCGGCCTGCGCGTCACAGCGGAAGCGGATGCCGCGATCGAGCGCCTCGCCATCCACGAGGCGCTCGCCTCGATCTGGACCCTCGTCGACGAGTTGAACGGCTACATCACCATCCAGGAGCCGTGGGGGTTGTCAAAGGATCCGGCCAACGCAGAGCGGCTCGACGCCGTGCTGTTCACGATCGTGCGTGGCCTCGGCACCCTCGCGGTGTTGCTCTCCCCGGTGATGCCGGATGCCGCGGCCAAGCTCTGGACGGCTCTCGGCGGCACCGGAGAGGTGGCCGACCAGAACGTTCGCGCCGCTTCGGACTGGACCGGCGGCCCCTCGGTCTCGCCGCTGGCCACCTCACTTTTCCCCCGCATCGAACAGCCGGACACTGCAGTCTCGGCCTAACCAGTAAGGACGCCATGCCCCAGGCAGTGAAATTCAACCGGTACGGTGGAAGCGAAGTGCTCGAGCTGGTGGAAGTGGATGCCAGGGCCCCCGAGCGGCGCGAAGTGCAAGTCTCCGTCGTGGCCGCCGCGATCAACCCGGGGGAGATCTCAATCCGGGAGGGCGCGATGCATGAGGCCTTTCCCGCCCACTTTCCGGAGGGGCAGGGCAGCGACTTCGCCGGGATCGTCACGGCGGTCGGTGAGGGTGTCGACTTCCCGCGGGTGGGTGACGAGGTCATCGGGTTCTCGGACGGGCGGAATGCGCAGGCGGAGTTCGTGACGATCGATGCCAGCCGAGTCATCCCGAAGCCGCACGCGGTCGAATGGAACGAGGCCGCCAGTCTCTTCGTCGCCGGTACCACTGCGCGCGCGTGCCTCATTGCGGTCGACGTGCGACCCGGCAATACCGTGGTTGTGGCCGGGGCGGCGGGCGGGGTCGGCATCATCGCAACCCAGCTCGCCGTACTCGCGGGGGCGGCCGTGGTGGCGACCGCGAGCGAGGAGAACCATGCCTTCCTTCGCAGTCTCGGAGCCATCCCGGTGGCTTACGGAAAGGGTTTGGCCGACCGCATTCGTCGGATCGTTCCGGATGGCGTTGACGCTTTCATCGATGCGCACGGTGACGGCAACGTGCAGGTGGCGGTCGATCTCGGGGTGCCGAAGGACCGCATCAACACGATCGCCGACTTTGCGGCGAAAAAAAAGTTCCGGGTGAAGGCGGACGGCATGTCGACGGTGGAGCCACGGGAGGTGCTGACCGAGCTAGCGCGGCTGGTCGCGAACGGCGAGCTGAAGATCCCGGTGTACGCGACCTACCCGCTCGACCGGGTGCGGGCCGCCTATGAGCGCCTCGGAGCCCGCCACGGGCTCGGGAAGATCGTGCTCGAAGTGCGGCCAGCCGACTCGGTGTGATCGGTCGGAAGTGACACGGCGGGTAGAATTCAGGCATGCCAGCGACGGAGGACTCTCAGGCCCCGATCCGGCAGCGTGACGCCTCGTCGGAACAGGGTAAAACGCGCGACCTGAGCTATCCGCCGCTTCCTTCGGCGCTCACGGTGGGTGTCTACGACAATCACACTCACCTCGAGATCGCCGACGGGGACCAGCTTCTCGACTACCGCGAGCACCTCGACCGTGCCTCGAGCGTTGGCGTGCGCGGTGTCGTCCAGGTGGGCGGGGACCTGGAGACCTCGCGCTGGTCGGCGGAGATGGCGGCTCGGGAACCGCGGATGCTCGCTGCCGTCGCCATCCACCCCAACGAGGCTCCGCGCTACGAGGCCGCGGGTGAGCTGGATGCCGCGCTGGCCGAGATCGACGAGTTGGCTGGCCGGCCGCGCGTGCGTGCCGTCGGCGAGACCGGACTCGATTTCTTCCGCACCGACGAGAGCGGCCGCGGCGCGCAGTATCGATCGTTCGAGGCGCATATTGCCATCGCCAAGAAGCACGATCTTGCGATGCAGATCCACGACCGGGACGCGCACGCCGAAGTGATCTCGACCCTGCGACGCACTGGTGCCCCGGACAAGACGGTATTCCACTGTTTCTCCGGGGATGCGGACATGGCCCGCCTCTGCGCCGACAACGGATGGTACCTGTCCTTCGCCGGCACCGTCACGTTCAAGAACGCCGGCAACCTGCGTGATGCGCTCGCCGCCATCCCGCGCAGCCAGATCCTGATCGAAACGGACGCTCCGTTCCTCACGCCCGTGCCCTACCGAGGTCGCCCGAACGCGCCGTACCTCATCCCCACGACGCTGCGATTCATGGCGGATCACCTCGGAACAGACGTCGCGTTGCTCGCCGCCCAGATCACCTCGAATACTGAGCTGGTCTACGGCACCTGGGATGCGGAACCGGTCACCCAGGATCTCGGGTCGCCGTATGACGAGGCCATCGACTCGTCCGAGCTCGCGTGAGCCTGCTGGGGCCGGCGGAGATCCGGGACCTCGCCGATCAGCTCGGCATCCAGCCAACCAAGAAGCTCGGCCAGAACTTCGTGATCGATGCCAATACGGTGCGGCGTATTGTCAAGGCAGCGGGAATCGTCGCCGGCCAGAGCGTGGTGGAGGTTGGACCGGGGCTTGGCTCCCTCACCCTCGGATTGCTCGAGACCGGAGCATCCGTCGTCGCCGTGGAGATCGACAGTCGCCTCGCGACGCAGCTGCCGGTCACCGTCGAACTGTTCCAGCCGGGCGCCCTGCTCACCGTGATCACGCAGGATGCGATGACTATCACCGAACTCCCCGGCTCCCCGACGAGCCTCGTAGCGAACCTGCCCTACAACATCTCGGTCCCGGTGCTGCTGCACTTCCTCGAGCACTTTGCGAGCCTGCAGGCTGGCCTCGTGATGGTGCAGGCCGAGGTGGGGCAGCGCATCGCCGCCGACCCCGGTTCGAAGATCTATGGAAGCCCGAGCATCAAGTCGGCCTGGTACGGAAAGTGGCGCACGGCCGGCCAGGTGAGCCGGCAGGTGTTCTGGCCGGTACCGAACGTCGACTCGATCCTCGTGCGCTTCGATCGCGGCGAACTCCCGGGCACCGAGGCCGAGCGCGTCGCGACCTTCGCGCTGGTGGATGCCGCTTTCCAGCAGCGACGCAAGATGCTGCGGCAGTCGCTCTCGGTGGTTCTCGGGGGCAGCACCGCGGCATCCGCTCGTCTCGAAGCGGCCGGCGTGGCTCCGACCGCCCGCGGCGAAGAGCTGACCGTAGCCGACTTCCTCGCGATCGCTCGAGCCGGGGCGTAAAGCAGCCTGCGAGGGTTCGGCTAGGTTGGTCTAATGACCTCCGCGGCCGCTCCGAAGGTGGTGCACGCACGGGCACCGGGCAAGATCAACGTGTTCCTCAAGGTCGGCGCCCTTCTCGATGATGGCTACCACGACCTGGCCACCGCGTTCCAGGCAGTCTCGCTCTATGAGGACATCAGGGCGACAGCCGCCGCCGATTTCTCCGTGACATTCTCCGGATCAATCGACACGTCGTCTCTCGCGACCGATGGCAGCAATCTCGCCATCAAGGCGGCGACCCTGCTCGCGCACCGCGCTGGCTACCGCAAGGGCGTGCATCTCGAGATCGAGAAGCACGTGCCGATCGCGGGCGGCATGGGAGGCGGATCGGCGGATGCCGCAGCCACCCTGCTCGCCTGTGACAGTCTCTGGGGCACCGATCTCAGTCGCGAGGACCTGCTCGAGCTTGCGACCCAGCTCGGCTCCGACGTGCCGTTCGCCTTCACCGGCGGCACGGCGATCGGCACCGGGCGCGGCGACCAGCTGAGTCCAGCGCTTGCCAAGGGGAGCTTCCAGTGGGTGCTCGCGCTCGCCGACTTCGGCATGAGCACGCCCCGTGTCTACAGCGAACTCGATCGCCACCGCGACCGGCACGCGCAGGACATCTTCCCTGCCACGACCCAGCCGCAGGTGGACGCCAATGTGTTGCAGGCGCTGCGGGCGGGGGATCCGCACATGCTGGCTGAGGTGTTGCACAACGACCTTCAGGCGCCTGCCCTGCACCTCGAGCCGCAACTCGGTTCGGTGATCGAGCTTGGCGAGGAGAACGGCGCTCTCGCCGGCATGATTTCCGGGTCCGGCCCGACGATCGCTTTCCTCGCGGTCGACCTGGATGCCGCGCTCGAACTGCAGATTGCGCTCAGCGCCGCCCGGCTGACGGTGGTGCGGGCGACCGGCCCCGTGCACGGGGCACGACTCGTCGGATCCTGAGCTCGGTCACGCCCGGGCCGGGTTGCCCGTGCGTTTGACATCAGCCGGGGCCCGAGACATGGGAATTTCTGATGTTGAGCACGCGTCCCGGCCAGAACCGAGTGTTGGACGTGCGGCCGCTGTGTCGCGGGCGTCTTGCGCGCGACATCCAGCGAGATCGGCGAGGGAAGCGGGATAGCGTGCGCCGACGGTGCGAACAACGCCGAAAGGCCCGCTGCGCGATGCGCAGCGGGCCTTTCGTTGAGCGGGAGAAACTACTTGGCGATCACCGTGATGGTGGCGATGCCGACGAGCAGCTGCGACTTGACGGCGTCCGTCTTGAAGGTCTTGTTCAGCAGACCGGCGGCGTCAGCGGAGATGTGTACCGTGGTGCCGGTGAGGATGGCATTGTTGCCGTCCATCTTGAGGGGCTTGAGGGTTCCGCCGTAGAGGTTGAACAGGTCGACCTGGGTCGCGGCGGAGGTGCCGTTGACCGAGACGTCGCCAAGCAGGACGGACTTACCCGGGTCGATGGTGAAGTTGGTCAGCTCGACCTTGGTCGCGCCAGCGGTCAGCGAGAAGCCGGATCCCTCGTGCTTGATCGTGCCCTGAACGTAGGGGCGGGTCTTTCCGGCCGGGTCGTAGTAGTCCACGTTTCCGCCGGTGATCGGGAAGTGCAGGCTGCCAGCGGTGAGCGTGGCGGTTCCGACCGTTCCGGGGGTGAGGCCGAGGGTGGTGAGAGCGGAAGCGAAGCCCGCGTCGAGAAGCACTGCGGTGTCAACTCCCGTGAGGCTGGGGATGGAGGCGAGCGGCTTCTGCATGGCGGGAGCTGAAGAGGCCTTGGCTGCGGGTGCGGTGCCACTGCTGGCGGGGCTCGAGCAGGCGGCGAGGCCGGCGACGAGGAGTCCGGCGGTGATGATGCCGACGGTTACTTTCTGAAACTTGCGCATGATGTGATCCTTAGGTTTTCGCCTGCCCTTGGTGACAAGCGGTTCTGGGTATTGGTTCGGCTCCCCCCGCCAAAGGGTTTGGAATTGGCCTGTGGTGTTACCGTTCCGTTATAGTTCCCAGCAAACGTCCAGCGAAAAACCCCGGAATCCCGGGGTATTCAGGCCACGGGGACCACGGGATCCGGCGCCTCGCTGCTTCCTCGGTGGATACCACGGCCGACCTGCCGAGTGCCGAAGGCATCGGTTACGTGCTCGAGGACCGCCGCAGCAGGGCGAGCGGATGCCGCAGTCGCGTGCGTCCGACGGGACCGGTGCGGTGCAGCGCCAGAGCAACGATCACGACGATCGCGATCGCGATGGCCACCTGGGAGACCCCGTCGTTCGGGATGAGCAGCCGCACGGTCAGGGCGAGGGGAACGGCGAACCACTCCCATCGTCCGCTCAGCGCGATGAACGGCACGAGTAGCAGGGCATACCAGGGGTATCGGGGCGAGACGATGAGCAGCGTGGTGCCGATCATGACGAGTTGCCCGAGCCACGGCGCATCCGGGTTCGTCTTCCACCACACGAGAACCGCGGTGATGAGCAGCAGCACTGCGGCGACTGCGAGCGATGCCGTCGTTGGCACGAACAGGGTGAGCAGGGTGAATCGACTGCCGTTGTTATAACCCTCTTCCGACAGGTATCCCGGCAGGTATCCAATAACGGCGATGCCGGTCGTGGCCAGGTAAGGGATGTAGAGCACACCGAAGGTGACGATCGAGGCTGCTATCACTTTCCACGGTTGCCGCCGCAGCAGGGCGGGCGCAGCGATCACCGGGATGAGTTTGACGGCGATCGCCGCACCGAGCGCGATTCCCCCTCGAAAGCGCAGGCCTCGGGAGACCAGCAGCGTCGCCACGAGTACAAGAAGCGTGCCGAGGATGTCGATATGCGAGTTGGTAATCGCCTCGGTGGCGACAATCGGGCTCCATCCCCACAGGGCCGCCCAACGCGGGTCGAGGTTGCGACGACGCAGCGCCACGATGAGCATGGCGGTGATAGCGAGGCTCATCAGCAGCCCGGTGAGCTGCAGCGGCCAGTATTCTGCCGTCGGCCCGGTGATGAATCGCACCCCCGCGAAGAACATCTCGGCGGCGGCCGGGTAGATAGTCGGCACCTTCGGGCGGTTGAGGGCCGAACACAGGGGCACACCGCTCGGCAGGGAGGAGGTCGGGTCCGCGCGCGGGTCGAGGCACCGGTGGGTGCCGTCGGCATTCTCGAGCGGGGTGGGGAATAACCAGTCAGGGCGCAGGGTGGCGAGCGCGTCATCCACCGGCACATACCGGTAGGGCGAGATACCGGCATTCTGCACAATGCCGTCCCAGGCGTATCGCGCGGAGTCGCTGCTCGTATTCGGCGGTCCGGCCATCGCCGCGCCGCCGATCAACGCCGAGCCGATGAGGATGATCGCGATCGCCGGCCGCGTCGGTACCGAGCGGACGGCCAGGATCGCCAGCGCGAAGAGCGCCCAGAGGGCAATGGTGCACGCGATAAGCGCGGTGGGGTTGGCCCGGTCGAAATAGCCGAGAACAGCCACGGAGTATGCCGTGAGACCCGCCATTGCCGCGGCGGCCACGCTGGCCAGCACGGTGGAGAGCAGAGGTGGCAGTGCGATCTTCATCGACCCCATACTGTCGGACGGAAGCCCCGGATCCGTGCGGCTCGGCCAGCGCCGTTCCAGAACCGTAAGGTTTGGTGGATGTGGCGGAACGCATCCGGATGCTGGAATAGAAGCATGCACCGCGTACTGCTCGACCTCCGACGGGTGCTCTCGACGCCCTCGAGGAACCCGCGCATGGCTGTCGTGCTCGGCCGACTGCTGGGGATCGCCTTCCTCGTCTGCTTTGGCACGGGCCTCTACAGTCACTTCCTGCAGAATCCTCTGCCGTGGATGGTCTTCCCCACCCGCCCGCAGTCGCTCTACCAGCTGAGCCAGGGCATCCATATCACCGCCGGAATTGCCTGCTTCCCCCTCATTCTCGGCAAGCTCTACGTCGTGTTCCCCGATCTCTTCCAAACGCCGCCGATCAAGAGCTTCGGGAACTTTCTCGAGCGAGCCTCCATCACGATCTTCATTTCGGCATCGCTGGTGCAGATCACGACGGGTTTGCTGAATACCTACCAGTGGTACGTGTTCCCGTTCTCCTTCCGGCAGGTGCACTTCGCCCTCTCCTTTGTGATCATCGGCTCGCTCGCCATCCACATCGCCACAAAACTCCCGCTGATCTCGCGCTACTGGACGCGCTCACGCAGCTTCGACGCCGAGGGCAACCTGCTGCTCGATGATGCCGACCAGCCACTCACGAAAGCGGATGTCGCTGCCGAGCTCGCCGAGACGACGCGGGAGCCTGTTGGCGCGATCTCCCGACGCGTCGATGGGCTCACCGGCCGGGTCTTCGACTGGATCGACAGCGCTCCTCCCCGCGTCGACGCCCCGACGCAGGCGCGGGTCTCTCGGCGTGGATTCGTTGCGACCATCGCGGTGGCCACCGCTGCGGTCGTCGCGCTCACGGCGGGCCAGTCCTTCCGGGTCCTCGACGCGATCAATGTCTTCGCTCCCCGCAAAAATTTCGTCGGCCCGAACGGACTGCCGGTTAATCGCACCGCTCGGGCAGCCCAGGTGACGGATGCCGATACCGGCGCCGACTGGGCACTGTCGGTGTCTCGCGGCGCGACCGTCAAAATTTACACCAGGGCCGACCTCGAGGCGATGACACAGCACCAGGTTGATTTGCCGATCGCCTGTGTCGAGGGCTGGAGCCAGATGGCATCCTGGCGCGGAGTGCGCCTTCGCGACCTGTTGGATGCGGTCGGCGCACATCCCGATGAGGACCTGCGGCTCACCAGCCTGGAGAAAAAGGGCGGCTTTCGGGTGACCGAGATGGGCCACGAATTCGTGCAGGACGACCTGACCCTTGTCGCACTCGAGCTCAACGGTGGCTCGCTCGACCTCGACCACGGCTTCCCGGCCCGCATGATCGCTCCCGGGCGTCCCGGGGTGCTCCAAACCAAATGGCTGTCGAAACTCGAGGTGATCTGATGTCCGCGACCTCTGTGAAGAACTGGCGGGTGACTCTCGTTGTGCTGGGGCTTCTGTTGCTCGCACTCGGGGCTTACGTGATGGTCGACACCGTCACGCCGGTCAAGATCGCCGGGGTCGCGCTGTGGCTGCTTCTCGCCCTCATCGTGCACGACGGTATCATCGCTCTGGTGACCTTCGGCGTCGCCTTCCTCCTGCGAAAAGCAGGACGCACCATCCCGATCGCGGTGCTTGCAATTGTGCAAGCTGGCCTCGTGCTGTGCTCGATCTTCGCGATCATCGTGCTTCCCGCGGCGTACAAGAAATCCATCGGCGCAAATAACTCGACAGTGCTACCACTCGACTATGCCCCGTCACTGGTGATCTTCTGGGCCGTCGTGGTGGTACTCACCGGCCTCGCCGTCGTCGGCTACACCGCGTTGGCAAGACGGCAGAAGGACCGGCCGTCGGTATCCCAAGACTGATCGAGTCGAAGCCCGATCCGCTCGGCGCGACGCGCGAGAGCGATCTCCCCGATCTCCGCCCAGGGAAACGCATCACTCTGGTGACCACGAATGTCGACGATGGTCCCGTCATACATGTGGTCGCGCAGCGGATCGTCATGAACTTCGACGACGATAACGCCAGTGGGGGCGATGAGCTCGGCGCAGCGCTCGAGCAGAGAGGACGGGTCCCCTCCGATGCCGATGTTGCCGTCGACAAGCAGGGCAGCACCCCACAGTCCCTCGCGGGGAAGGCGCTCGAAGACCGAGCGGTTGAGTACCATCAGCCCAGACTCGCGAGCAATTTCCACCGCGGTCTCAGACACGTCGATTCCGAGCGCGGTCAGTCCCCGGTGCATAGCGGCACGCACCATACGTCCCGGCCCGCAGCCGATGTCGAGCACGGCACCGTTGATGCCGTCGAGGAGGCCGAGGTCCGCCGCATCCGCCGCGTCATTCCAGCGCGAAACATCCATGGCCCGCGACGGGGTGAGCGAGTCGGATTCGATGTCTCGCAGGTACAGCACCTGGTCGTCGCGACGCAGGGCGCGGGCGTAGGGTTCAGCGCCTCCGGACCCGAAGGTGGCGAAGACCGCATCGCTCATCGGTTCGCTCCTGGCTGGAACGAGGCGAGCGTCTGGGCGAATTCGGTTTGCGGGGCTAAGCCGGCCACCAGCCGGGCGTCATCGATCGTGTCGACGTCGACCAATTCGGGCAGCATTCTTACCCGAAGACCCGCCGCGACGAGCCGGTCACGCTGGAGCTGCCCGGTGGTGTCCTGCGACATCGGAACGCCACGGATCAGCGAGCCGTCAGGCTCCGCCATCGCGATCGTCCAATAGCCGCCATCGACCGCGAAGCCGAGGAAGGCATCGACGTCGGCGGGCCACTCTCCGAAAAGCGGCGCGAGCATCGCGGCATCCAACTGGGGCGTATCCATGCCGATGAGTACCGTCGGGCCATCACATTCGTCGAATATCGCTCCGAGGCGCATATCCAGATCCCCGCTCACTTGATGTATCACGTCATAGGGTTCGGAGCCGAGCGGAAATAGGTTGCCATCGAAGAGCAGAATCCGTCGGGACGCGTCAAGCGCGCTCACCGCTCGGAAGGTGTCAGCCAGGCTCGCGGAGGCCAGGATGGCCGCCTGTTCGAAGCTCAGTGGTGGGTGCAATCTCGTTTTCACCCGCCCCGGAATGCACTCCTTGGCGATGATGATGAGCGTGGTCACTGGTTATTCGTCCTCAGCATTATTCGACCTCAGCAGTCGCGACATGTCGGTGATGGCCACGACCGTGCCGCGGATGGTACCTGTCACCTTAGAGCGACCTATGCGCGGGGAATAGGGGGTTGCTTTCTCGACAATCGTCCAGCCGGCGCGGGATGCCTTCAGCACCATCTCGAGTGGATAGCCACTTCGGCGGTCGGTGAGTTCGAGGCCAAGCAGGGCCTCGCGGTTCGCCGCTCGCATCGGCCCAAGGTCGTGCAAGGGTGCTCCGGTGGCCCGGCGCATGAGCCGGGCGAGAGCGAAGTTTGCCACGCGGGCGTGGAGCGGCCACGCTCCGCGAGTGGTCGGCTGTCGCCGCCCGAGGGCGAGGTCGGCGGCGCCACTACTGACGAGCGCGACGAGTGGTTCGAGATCCCGCGGGTCCATCGACGCGTCGGCATCGCAGAAGGTGACGATCGGTGCCGTCGCGGCGAGCAGTCCGGCATGGGCCGCCGATCCGAATCCCCGGCGCGCTTCGTGCACGACCAGGGCGCCGGCAGCTTCGGCAATCAGGGCCGACCGGTCGGTGGACCCGTTGTCGACGACGATCGCCCGATACCCTTCCGGCAGGTGGGAGAGCACCCAGGGCAGGGCGCCCTCTTCGTTCAGGCAGGGAAAAACAACGTCGACGCGCGCAGAGGTCACACTCGTTAGCGTAAGAGGCGTGCGCCACCGGATTTGCTGCTCAGCATTACGAAATACTGACCGATGGCCGTTGTCGCTGCATCCACGCCGATTTCCCGGGTTGCCGACCTATCCTGAGCGGGTGAGTACGTCATCCGCATCAGGGCTCTCGGCTACCGTGGCAACCGACTTGCTTGCGCTCTCCGACCCGCTGCGCGGTCGCCGCATCCTGGTGGTGGATGATGACGCCACGGTCTCCGAGGTGGTGTGCAGCTACCTTCGCTCCGCCGGCTTCATCGTCGAGAGCGTTGCCGATGGGGTGAGCGCCGTCGAGACTGCCGCACGAATCCGCCCCGACCTCGTGGTACTCGACCGCATGCTTCCCGGAATCGACGGGGTCGAGGTGTGCCGCCGCATCCGCGCCGACCGGCCAGTTCCGGTGATCATGCTCACTGCGCTGCGCGAGGAGGAGGATCGAATCGACGGCCTCGAAGCGGGAGCTGACGACTACCTTGCCAAGCCATTTTCGCCGCGCGAGCTCGTGCTGCGGGTGAAATCCATCCTGCGCCGGAGCCTTCCCGAATTCTCGCCAGAGTCGACCATAGACGCCGGAGAGTTCCATCTCGACGTGTCGTCGCGACGGGTCACCCTGCGCGGGAACCCGATCGCCCTCACTATTCGCGAATTCGACCTGATCGCCTTCCTGTTGAAGCATCCTCGACAGGTATTCAGCCGCGAAGAACTGCTGCGAGCCGTGTGGGGCTGGGAATTCGGTGACCTCTCGACGGTCACCGTGCACGTGCGTCGCCTCAGGGAGAAGATTGAACGGGATGCCGCGCATCCCACCGTACTGAATACCGTGTGGGGCGTTGGCTATCGCTTCGACGTCGAATCGGCGGTCACATCATGACCATGACCGACCTGCTCATGGTCTCCCTTCTGGCTCTTGGTTGTGCCGTGGTCGTCGGTGCGGTGTCGCTGGTGGTGCTGCGATTCATGACCCGTACCTCGCTCGTGCTCCAGCTGTGCGTTGTCGTACTCGCCGCGGTGCTGTCGATCGCCGGGGGCATGTGGCTCGCCGCCTCGGTGATGCTCGTGACGCCGCACGACCTCACCGTGCTGCTCTCTGTGGCCGCGATCGCGGGGATCGTCTCCCTCTCGCTCGCAGCGCTGCTCGGTCGCTCCCTGGTGCGCAACAGTCGCCAGTTGATCGCCGCGACCCGGCGCATCGGCACCGAAGAGGCGATGACCGAACAGGTGCGTCACTCGAGCAACGAATTCGCGGCGCTCGCCCTCGAACTGACCGCGACCAACCGTCGCCTCGCCGAATCACGCGGTCGCGAGGCGCTCGCGGAGAATTCGCGCAGGGAACTCGTGGCGTGGATCTCGCACGATCTCCGCACTCCGCTCGCCGGCATCCGCGCCATGGCCGAAGCGCTCGAAGACGGCATGGTGGACGAGCCGGAGCGCTATTTCCGGGATGTGCGCAGCCAGGTTGACCGCATGAGCGGTATGGTCGACGACCTCAACGAGTTGTCTCGTATCCACTCGGGGTCCCTGCGCCTGTCCGTGCAGAAGGTGTCGCTCTACGACCTGATCAGCGATGTGGTGGCCGAGCTTGGGCCGTTCGCCGAATCCCGCTCGATCTCGCTGGTCGGCGATGGGGCGCGGGAGCTGACGATCCTCGCAGACCCGAGGGAGCTCTCCCGCGTCGTCGGCAACCTTGTGATGAATTCGATCCAGCATTCGCCGGCGGGCAGCCCGATCACGGTGAGCGCGCGTCAGAGCGATGACGGCCTGGCGGTGATCTCGGTGATCGACGCGGCGGGCGGCATCCCGGAAAAAGATCTCGGCCGGGTCTTTGAAGCCGGATGGCGCTCCAGCAACTCGCGCACTCCCGAGACGGCGACGGCCCGGTCCGGCGGTGCGGGGCTCGGACTCGCGATCGTGCAGGGCATCGTTCACGCCCATCGCGGCCGCGTCGTCGTGCAGAATGTGCCGGGTGGATGTCGATTCGACGTGTTCCTTCCGCCCAGCCTCGCAGACGGCTCGTCCTCGACTGTCGCGCCCGTGCCCGCATGAGCATCGACACTCGGCCGGTCACCGGTCTCAAAACCCGCGCGATCAGTGGGTGGGCGGCGTTCACCGGCGTGGTGTCTGCGGCGGTCGTGCTCGGGGTCGCCGAGGTACTCTCGCTCTTCGTCGGAGCGGCCGGGAGCCCGCTCTTCGCGGTCGGATCCCTCGTGATCGACCTCGCTCCGGCCGGTGTCAAGGAGTTCGTGATCGCGATCTTCGGCACCGGGGACAAGGCTGCCCTGCTTACCCTGATGGGCGTCCTTATTGTCGTCATTTCGGCGGCGGCCGGCGTGCTCGAATCGCGTCGCCCGCCGTTCGGCGTGATCGTGCTCGGCATCGGTGGACTCGTTGCGCTTATTGCGGTTGTCACGCGAGCCGGGTCGACCGGATTCGACGGGATCGCCACCGTCCTGGGCGCCGTAGCCGGTGTGGTGGTGCTTCGCCTCTCGATCGAACGGCTCGGTCGCTGGCAGCGTGCCGCCGAGGGCCGCGCTACCGGCACCCGGTCCGGTCCGGTTGCCGGGCCGTCACTCGAGCGGCGCGGCTTCCTCACCCTCGCGATCGTCGCCGGTGCAGCATCCATCGTCGCGGGCACCGGCGCACGGTTGATCAACGCGACGTCGGACAAGATTGCCGCGATCCGCACCAAGCTCACCCTGCCGAAGGCCGCTGTAGCCGCGGATCCGGTGCCGACCGGAGCCACGATCGACGTGCCCGGAATCTCGCCGTTCGTCACCCCGAACACCCAGTTCTATCGCATCGATACGGCGCTGCAGGTGCCGTCGATCGATCCGGACAAATGGGTGCTGAAGATCACCGGGATGGTGGAGAACGAGGTGTCACTCACCTTCGCCGCGCTTATGGCGAAGCCACTTGAGGAGCACCTCGCGACCCTCACCTGCGTGTCGAATGAGGTGGGCGGCGACCTCATCGGCACTGCCCTCTGGCTGGGCTACCCGATTCGCGACCTGCTTGCGAAGGCGATGCCGAAGGCAGGGGCCGACATGGTGCTCTCCACGAGCATCGACGGATTCACTGCGGGCACGCCGCTGTCGGTACTGCAGGATGCCGGCACGAACGCCCTGCTCGCGGTGGGGATGAATGGCGAAGCCTTGCCGCTCGAACATGGCTTCCCGGTGCGGATGGTCGTGCCCGGCCTCTACGGCTACGTCTCGGCAACCAAATGGGTGGTCGAGCTCAAAGTGACGAAGTTCTCCGAAGACCAGGGCTACTGGACCCCGCGGGGCTGGGACGCGAAGGGCCCGATCAAGCTCGCCTCCCGCATCGACACTCCGCTTTCCGGGGCATCGGTCGCCGCCGGTACCGTCGCGATCGCGGGGGTGGCCTGGGAACAGCACGTCGGCGTGAAGTCGGTGGAGGTGCGGGTGGACAACGGCCCCTGGGCCACAGCGACCCTCGCCGACTCGATCTCCGCCGACACCTGGCGCCAGTGGGTCTACCGCTGGCCGGCGACCACCGGCTCGCACAAGATTGAGGTGCGGGCGACGGATGCCTCGGGCCGAACCCAGCGCCAGGCCAACCAGCCGCCGGCGCCCAACGGCTCGGAGGGCTGGCACTCGATCACGGTGAGCGTGAGCTGAGGCTGGGCTTAGGCCACGGCCACGGCCGCTCTCAGCGGCGCACTCGCGAACTCGGCCATCCCCTCGTCGAAACTCATCGTCGGGCTCCAGCCGAGTTCGGACTTCAGGCGTTCGGATGACGCGGTGATGTGCCGCACGTCGCCGAGACGGTATTCGCCCGTCGTCACCGGCTCGGGACCGCCGGAATGGCGGCTGAGAGCGGAGGCGAGATCCCCGATGGTGTGCACGATTCCGCTGCCGACATTGAAGGCCCGAAACTGGTGGCCCGCCCCGACGATCGCCTCGATCGCGGCAAGGTTCGCGGCGGCCACATCCCGCACGTGCACGAAGTCGCGACGCTGTGCGCCGTCTTCGAAGACGCGGGGTGCCTCACCACGCTCGAGGGCTGACCGAAACAGCGAGGCGACGCCAGCGTAGGGCGTGTTTTGCGGCATACCCGGTCCATAGACGTTGTGGTATCGAAGCGCGATCGCCCGGCCGCCGGTCGAGCGAGCCCAGGCGGCGGCGAGGTGCTCCTGCGCGAGTTTGGACGCGGCATAGACATTGCGCGGGTCGAGGGGGGCATCCTCGGAAATGAGCTCGGGCAGAAGCGGGCTGCCGTGCTCGTCCAGCGGGTCGAAGTGGCCGGCATCGAGATCTTCGACGCGTCGAGCGGCTGGCCGGGTCGAATGCCCCGAGCTGTCGCGGTAATTGCCCTCGCCGTAGACGACCATGGAGGAGGCAAGGACGAGTCGCTCCACCCCGGAGTCCGCCATTGCGGCGAGCAGCACCGCCGTGCCGAGATCGTTGCTTCCGACGTAGTCGGGGGCATCCTCGATCGACACGCCGAGTCCGACCTTGGCAGCCTGGTGGCAGACGACATCGACGCCGAAGAGAGCGACGGCCAGGGCATCCGCGTTCCGCACGTCCGCCCTCACGAACTCGACGCGCGGATCGGGTCGGTAGTCGTCGCCGTGTACATCCGGCCGAAGGGAGTCGAGCACGCGAACGCGCCAGCCCCTCTCCAGGCCCGCTTCGACGATTGCGGAACCGATGAATCCGGCACCGCCGGTGATCAATACCGTGGTCATAGCGTCTCCCTGGCCAGAACGGCGTCGACCGCCGCCGGGTCGATGCTCTGCCGAGGACTGTACTCCTCGGGAAGCGCGCGGATGATGGACTCGATCGCCGCGACGATGCGCGGCTGGGCCTCGGCGAGGCGCTGCAGCACGAGACGATGGCTCACGGCATCCGGGTCAACCGTGCCGGGGACGGGTGCGAGACCGGCATCACTGTCGGTGACAAAAGACAGGTTCACCGTGTCGATGTTGAGTTCGGCAGCGAGCGGCACCTCGGGATACATCGTCATGTTGACGGTGTGCGCACCCGCGGCGGCGAACCATAGTGACTCGGCACGGGTGGAGAATCGCGGTCCCTGGATCACGACGACGGTGCCGGAGGTCTTGATGTTCTCGCCGGCCAGCGCCCGTGCCGCGATGTCGTGCAGTTCGGGTGCGAAGGGATCGGCGGCGGCGAGGTGCTGCACCGAACCCTGATCGAAGAAGGTGTCGGGGCGACCGCTGGTGCGATCGATGAACTGGTCGGTGAGCACGAGGGTGCCCGGTGGATAGTCCGCGGTCACGCCGCCCACCGCGGAAGAGGAGAGGATGACGCGCACGCCGAGACTGGCGAGAGCCCAGATGTTCGCGCGGTAGTTAATGAGGTGCGGGGCGACCGAATGGTGGATGCCGTGTCGAGTGAGGAAGGCAGCACGACGACCGCCGAGCTCGCCAAGAGTCACCTCGGTCGGTCCGTACGGTGTTTCGATGCGGAGCGTCTCGCTGTGCGTCGGGTCGAACAGAGAGTAGAGCCCGGAGCCCCCGATGACGGCGACGGTGACGGCTCTGCTCGGTGCGGGACTCATCCCCCCATTCTTCCAGCGTTCCCGCATCACATTTCCAATCGACTTGGTAGTTGTTGCGACTTTTGAGGACAAAAAGTCGCAACAACTACCAAGTCGATTGGGTGTGGACTATTCGAACGGGCGTTTCCGATCGTGCGGCACTATTCACGCATGACCCCACCGAGACCACTTCCTGATCCATTCGCGTCGGCACCATTCGCGACTACCGACGCGCGGGCCGCGGGGATTTCGGCGTCGCGGCTGCGAGCATCCGACCTCGGTGCGCCGATCCGCGGCGTGCGGGTGCCCCAACCGGCCGAAGTCTCCCTTTACGCCCGGCTGTCGTCGTATCGGGTGCATATGGTGCGGGGCGAATACTTCAGCCATGTCACCGCCGCTCGGCTGTACGAGATACCGCTTCCCCGGATGCAGGAAAATGCATCGGAACTCCATGTGAGTGTTCACGCGCCCGACTTTCCCCCGCGGGTTCGAGCGGTCATCGGTCATCGACTCTTCGTGCCGATTGCACCTCGGATCCGACGGGGGTTCCCCGTCGTCTCGCCCGCCCGCACCTGGACCCAGCTCGCTGCGATTCTCGGTCATGACGACCTCGTTGCGGCTGGCGACCACCTGGTGCGGCGCAAGAAACCGTTCTGCACGATGGCTGAGCTTGCCTCTGCTGTCGCCTCGATGGGTCCAGCGCGTGGGGCGCGGGCTGCGCGCCGTGCCATTGTCGACATCCGCCCGGGAACCGATTCGCCGATGGAGACGCGATTGCGGCTGCTGCTGATTGCGGCCGGACTGCCAGAGCCGGTCATCGGGAACACCATCAGAAATAGAGACGGGGACTTCGTCGCGACGCCGGATCTTTGTTATCTCACAGAGCGAATCGCGATCGAATACGAGGGCTCCATCCATCAGACGGACGCCCACGTCTTCGCCGAAGACATCGAGCGACGCGAGCTTCTCGAAGATGCCGGTTGGCTGGTCATTCGGGTGATCAAGGGGCATATCTTCGACCATCCGCATTGGCTCGCCGAGAGAGTGCGTCGCGCGCTCCGCGAGCGCGCTCACCTCGCGCCACCGCGCTGACAGCCCTGACCCGCCCAGTTCCGCAATCGACTTGGTAGTTGTTGCGGGATGCGGCGCGGCAAAGTCGCAACAACTACCAAGTCGATCAAGCGAGTGGCATGCGGATTGCGCCGAGAGCGAGACCGAACGGCAGGGCTCTCCGCAGCAGCTACAGTCGTTCAGTGGCACATCTCCTGGGCGCCGAGTCCCTTCACCTCGAATATCCCACCCGTGTCATCTTCGACCGGGTCACGATCGGCCTCGATGAGGGCAACCGCATCGGCGTCGTCGGGCGCAACGGCGACGGCAAATCGACCCTGCTTCGCCTGCTGAGCGGGCGCATCGAACCCGACGCCGGCCGCGTGACCCGCCGCAACGGCGTCACGCTGGGGATGCTCGACCAGGCCGACCTGCTTCCGGAAGACCTCGTCGTCAAGGACGCCATCGTCGGCGACAAGGACGAGTACGAATGGGCGGGGGACGCCCGCATCCGCGATGTCATCGACGGACTGCTACTCGATGTGCCGTGGGAGGCCACCATCGGCGAACTCTCCGGAGGCCAGCGCCGCCGCGTCGCTCTCGCCAAACTCCTCGTGGGGGACTGGGACGTCATCTTCCTCGACGAGCCAACCAACCACCTCGACGTCGAGGGCATCGCCTGGCTCGCCGGGCACCTCAACAAGCGCTGGTCGCCGAACCAGGGCGGACTCGTCGTCGTCACTCACGATCGGTGGTTCCTCGACGAGGTGTCCACCGACACCTGGGAGGTGCACGACCAGCTGATCGAGCCGTTCGAGGGTGGCTATGCCGCATACATCCTGCAGCGGGTCGAGCGTGATGAGATGGCCGCGACCATGGAGTCGAAGCGCCAGAACCTCGCCCGCAAAGAGCTCGCCTGGCTGCGCCGCGGCGCCCCGGCCCGCAGTACCAAACCCAAGTTCCGGATGGATGCCGCCTACGACCTGATCGCGAACGAGCCGCCTCCCCGCGACACCGTTGCCCTAAGCCAGCTCGCCACCGCTCGCCTCGGCAAGGACGTCGTCGACCTGCTCGATGTCGGAGTGACCTACGGCGGCACCACGAACGCGGATGGCCACACGACCGGTGGCGTCGAGATTCTGAAAGACATCGAATGGCGGGTTGCGCCGGGCGAACGCACCGGCATCCTCGGCGTGAACGGTGCCGGAAAGTCCACGTTGCTCAGCCTCATCGCCGGCACCCTGCTTCCGACCAGTGGCCGGGTAAAGCGCGGCAAGACAATCCGGGTCGCGATCCTCAGCCAGCAGCTCGGCGAGCTCGCGGACATCCTCGAAGACCGGGTGATGGATGTTATCGCCCGCCAAAAGAGCTCTTACGTCACCGGCGGCAAGGAGCTCACTCCCGGCCAGCTGCTCGAGCGCATGGGATTCATGTCTGCGCAGCTGAGCACCAAGGTAAAGGACCTCTCCGGCGGCCAGCGTCGCCGTCTCCAACTGCTGCTCATCCTGCTCGGGGAGCCCAACGTGCTCATCCTGGACGAGCCAACGAACGATCTTGACACCGACATCCTCGCCGCCATCGAAGACCTGCTCGACTCGTGGCCCGGCACCCTTCTTGTGGTGAGTCATGACCGGTACCTGATCGAGCGCGTCACCGACAACCAGTACGCGATCCTCGACAAGCGGATGCGGCACCTCCCGGGCGGCGTCGATCAGTACCTGCAGTTGCGGTCGCAGCAGACCACCAAGGGCCAGACCGTCACGGAGTCGCACCGGGTCTCGACCAGCGCGGCGCCCGCTGGCGTCAACTCGAAGGGACGAACCAAGCTTGCCGGCGCCGAACTGCGCAATGCGCAAAAGGAACTCGGATCGGTGAGTCGCAAGCTCGAGAAGGTCACCACCCAGATCTCCGTGGTGCACGATCGCTTCGCGAGCCATGACCAGGGCGATTTCACCGGGCTCGCCGCGCTGCAGGGCGAACTCAAGCCCCTCGAGGATTCGATGGCCGAACTCGAGCTTCGCTGGCTCGAGCTCAGCGAGGTTCTCGAGGCGTAGGTTCTCGAGGCGAGGTTCTCGAGGCGTAGCAGATCGAGGTCTAGGTTTTCGAAGCGGAGGCGCTCGAGGCGGAGACGCTCGCGGCGAAACACGCCGAGGCGCACAGCCGCACCGGGCGCCGCAGCTAGTGTCGTACCGTGCACACCTCCCGATCACGTGTTTCCGGACTCGGTGTCTACCTCCCGGAAACGACACGATCGACCTTCCAGACGGAAGCGGATCTGCGGCGCCACAATCCACAGCTGAAGCTGGCAACGGGCATGATCGGACGCCTCACCGGCGTCAAGAAAGTGCATCTGCGGCCTCACGGTTGGCAGACCTCCGATCTCGCAGCGGCCGCAGCGCGCGCGGCTCTCGCTGACTCGCCCGGACCGATCGATCTCCTCATCTTCGCGAGCGCAAGCCAGGACCTGATCGAGCCGGCGACCAGTCACATCGTCGCGTCGAAACTGGGCCTCGACTGCCCGGTCATGGACATCAAGAACGCCTGTAACAGTGTGCTGAACGCGATGCAGGTGGCGGATGCCCTCATCGTCAGCGGACAGTATCAGCGGGTGCTCATCGCGAGCGGGGAGCAGCCCTCGCATGCGGTTCGCTGGCGGCTCGAGAGCAAGGAGCAGTTCCTCCGGTCGTTCCCCGGCTACACGATGAGCGACGGGGGAGCGGCCGTCATCCTCGAGCGCAGCGGCGATACCTCCGGCATCCTCGGCTCCACCTTCGTGGCGGTTTCCAGCCACTGGGGGATCGGCACGCTCGGCACCGGCGGATCGATGGACCCGCACGCCGAGCACGGTAGTCACTTCGACATGGACGGTCCCGCGCTGCAGCAGGCTTTCCTCGACCTCGGACCGGATGCCGTGCTCGCCACCCTGCAGAAGCTCGACCTCGACTGGAGTGACTTCGATCTCGTGGCCATCCACCAGGTGGCGCTGCCGTATCTTCCGCCGATTTTTGATCGTCTCGGAGTGGCCGACGACAAGACGATCATCACGATCGAGGATCACGGCAATCTCGCCTCGGTCACCCTGCCCCTGCAGCTGCTGCTTGCACGGGATGCCGGGCGCATCCGCGAGGGAAGTCTCGTGGCCCTGATCGGGCTGGCCGGTGGCATCAGCCTCGGCGTGATGGTGCTTCGACTGTGATGGCGTCGATCTCGACCAGGCTTGCCATCGTGGTGCCGGTCTACAACGAGTCGGGATGGATCCGGCCGACGCTCGCCGCGCTCGCAGCCCAGCACGACCAGGACTTCGATGTCGTATTCGTCGACAACGGCTCCACCGACGATTCGGTGGCCATCATCGAGCGGTGTGTGGCGGATCACCCGCGCTGGCGCGTCATCCACGAGCCGCAAAAGGGCACCGGAGCTGCCGCGGACACCGGGATGCGCGCCGCCATACTGGCAGGGGCCGGTATCCTCGCTCGCACCGACTCCGACTGCCTCCCTCGCCCCGACTGGACGGCGAGCATGCGCCGGGCACTCACAGTCGATGGGCTGGAACTGGTGGGTGGCGAGCTTGTGCCGCGCACCGACGAGGGCCTTTCCTGGTTCACCCGCATGAGCCTGCGCGGCGCCGTGCATCTCGCGGAGGCATTCGGGCGGGTGCGACGGGAGAACAAATCACCCGAATACCTCGGCCCCTACATGATGGCCGCTGGCTGCAACGTTGGCATCACGGCGGAGCTGTACCTGGCAAGCGGCGGATTCCCCCGCAGTCGCATCGAGGACCTGCACGAGGATCGCGCGCTCGTCAACGCGGTGCGCCGGATCACGCCACGTTACGCCCGCCGCTCGGACATCGTGGTCTTCGGATCGAGTCGCCGGGTGAGCGCCTGGGGGCTGAAGAACACCCTGCTCTGGTACAAAGACCACCAGTATCGGCCCGAGCATGTGGACATCCGATGAGGCTGCCACCGGTCTCATCGGCACCGGGAACATCGGCACCGGGAACATCAGCACCGGGCAGCCCGGCTCCGCACAGGCTTGCCGCCAGGTGGGAGGAGCGGGTGATGCGCGCGGCGCATCCGATCGCCTATCCCGTGCTGCGTGCGGCGCGCGGGCCGGTGCTCCGGGTGCCCGGTCTCGGCATCCTGGTGCGGGATGCCGCGCTGCTGCGCTCCACTCTCTTGAACACCACGAGCTTCACCAAGACCGGTCCGGGTTCGCCGGCCGACCTCTGGACCGACGTGCTCGGACCGAGCGTCCTGCTCAACATGGAGGGTGCGGACCACCAGGCCCTTCGGCGTAAACTCGCTCCGATCTTCGCTCCGTCCTTCGTCGAGCCGATGGTTACCGAGAGTCTCGGTGAGCCGGTCGCGCAGCTCAGAGAGCGGCTGTCGAAGGGGGAGCAGGTTGACCTGGTCGAGGAGGTGAGGCGTTATTCGAGCATCGCGATCAGCCGGTTGGTCGGTCTCGATTGCGCCGAGCTGACCACAGTCTTGTTCCGCAAGGTCTCGTCGATCACGTCGATGGTGCGCCTCACCCGGACGAAACTCACACCGATGCAGGTCGCGCGCGCCCGGGTGGTGATGGCCGAGCTCACTTCGCATGCTCAGCGCGCCTACCGGGCTGGAGATGATCGCACGGTTCCGGGGCGGATGCGTGCGCTCGGCCTCACCGAATCCGAGGCGATGGGGGCGGTGGGCGCCTTCGTGCTCACCGGTACCGAGACCCTCGTCTCGTATATTCCCCGATTGGTATGCCTGCTCATCGACAGCGGGTGGTTACCTCTCATTGCGGCGGATCGTAGTCTCGTCGAGCCAGCGATTGCCGAGGCGCTCCGCGTGACGACGCCGTCCCCGGTGATGCTCCGATCGGTAGTGGCGGCGGATGCCATCGGCCCGGTTGCCGTGCGCCCGGGGGACCGCGTGATTCTCGCCACCTTCGCGGCCAATCGTGCGTTGGGCCCCTTCGATCCGGAGGCCAACACCGCAGCGACTGTGCGCCAGCTGTGGTTCGGTGCCGGGTCGCACTTCTGCCTGGGGGCACCGCTCGCTATGGCGCAGATCCGGTTGGTCTGTAATGCCATGCTCGTGGCGGCTCCTCAGGGGGATCTTCGCGTCATTTCACGGCGGCCCGCCCGCGGTGTGCTGATTCCGAGCTATGCGACGGTGGTGATCGGTAGGTGAGCGTCGACCTGCTCGACCTGTTGCTTGACTCGTGCCGTGAGCATCCGGATGCCCCGGCTCTCAGCCAGGGCCGTCGCACTCTGGCCTACCGCGATCTCGACTCACGCATCGCCTCGGTCGCTGTCTCACTCGAGGCGGCAGGATTCCGCGCTGGGGATCGCGTGCTGTTCTCGGTGCGCCCCGGCGTCGATGGCATCTGTCTCGCCCTCGGCATCATTTCGGCGGGAGGCACCGTCGTCTTCGCCGACCCCGGGGCCGGGGAGTCGATGTTCCGGGCACGGGCCGCGCTCGCCGCACCACGCTGGGTTGCCGCAGAATCCCTGCTCTACTTCGCGTCGTCCCGGCCGCTGAGGTCGTTCGCGCGTCGGCGCGGACTCGAGCTTCCGCCGTATTCGGTCGTGGTTCCGGACGCCAGGCACATCGTGGCCGGACCCTGGCTGCCGGGTGTGCCGAGCGGGGCGCTGCGGCTGCGCAGGCTGCTGTCCGGTCGGCGAGCCGCTGGGCGTCTCACCTCTGCTGGTCGAGCCAGATCCGAAGCGCTCATCATCTTCACCAGCGGCACGACCGCCAAGCCGAAAGCCGTCGTGCACTCCCGCAGCTCGCTCGGCACCGGGCTCGCCGGGTTCGCCGCGCACGTGCGGTTCGCGCCGGGCGACCGGTTGCTCACCGACCAGTTGATGATCGGAATCCCTGCCCTCATCGCGGGGGCGCACTGGCGACTGCCAGCGGTCGGCACGGATGCGGGCGCGAAGCCGGCGCACTACCTTGACGTGCTGCCCGGCACCGACGCGCTCTTCATGGTGCCGGCCGCGCTCGACTCCCTGCTCGCGCTGCTCGACGAGCACCCGGAGAAGACGCCGCAGCTCGCAACCCTGCTGATCGGCGGCGCCCCCGTGCTGCGCCCGCTGCTCGAACGGGTCAAGCGGCGTTGGCCGGCGGTGCGGGTCTGCGCGATCTATGGCATGACCGAGATTCTGTCGGTGGCCATCGCCGACGGTGATGACAAGCTCGCCTTCGTGGGGGCAGGGGACTACGTGGGAACAGTGCTCCCCGCCATCCGGGCCCGCATCGAGACGAATGCGGCGGGCGACGGCGAGCTCGTTCTCGCCGGGGATGGGCTCGCGGTCGGGTACCTCGCCGACCTTCCGGGGCATCCGCTCGTCTGCCTCAATACGGGGGATCTCGCTGAGCTCAACGGCGACTCCCTTGTGCTGCACGGACGCAGCAAGGACATGTTCATCCGCGGGTCGACCAACGTATACCCGGGTCTCTATGAACCGGTGATCGCTGGCATCACCGGGGTCGCAGACGTGGCGATGGTCGGTGTGCCGAATGAAATCGGTGACGATCGCATCGTGCTGGTGATTGTGCCAGGCGCGCGGGGTGGTGGGGCGGATGTTGCGCGCGGCTTCGGTGCGCAGCATCCGGTGATCGAGACGGTGAGCGCCGCCCTTCCGGGGCTCGTGGATGCCGCGGTGCTGCCCGACCTCCTACTGGTCGCGGACGCACTGCCGCGGGCCGGGCGCAGCAGCAAGCTGGATCGCAGAGCGCTCTCCGAGGCGGTCTCGCGATATCTCAAGTCAGGGCACTGACATGAGAATCGCGGTTACGGGGGCGAGCGGCTTCATCGGCGGTGTCATCGCGTCAGCGCTCGCGATGCCGGAGTTCGAACACGAAGTGGTCGGCTACGGACGCACTCCCGGTGGCTGGTCCTATCGAAGTCACGTCGCCGATGCCAGCCACTATCGCATCTGGGACGTGGCCCGCGGCCGACTGCCCTCCGAGACCTCGGTCGATGCGGTCGTGCACTGTGCTGCCCTCGCCGACGACTGGGCGCCTCTCGACGCGGCCATGCGGGTAAACCGGGACGGCACCCGCAACGTCGTGCGCAGTTTCCCCGGGGCACGTATCGTTCATCTCTCCACGTCGAGCGTGTACGACGCTTATCTGCCGACCGTGAACGCTGACGAATCGACGGGGCTGGCCCAGCGATTCCTCAGTTCATATTCGCAATCGAAGGCGGCGGCAGAGGCGGAGTTGATTGGTGCCGACGCCGTAATCCTTCGTCCACATGCCGTCTATGGGCCCGGGGACACGACGCTGTTACCGCGGCTGATCGCGGGTATCCGTCGGGGGAGGCTCACCCTGCCGGAGGGTGCGGCGGTCGATCACACCCTCACCCACATCGACAATCTCGTTGCGGCCGTAATTCTGGCACTCGATCTCACAGCCCCGTCGGGTGTCTTCAACGTGGGCGATGACGCCCCGGTACTGTTGAGCGAGGTGCTCGCGGAACTTCTTGCCAAGAAGGGGCGGTCTGATGTCACGCTGCACCGCATCCCGTACGGCACTGCCTTCGCGCTCGCGTCCGCCGTCGAAGTCGCGCACCGGGTGAGCCGTCGCGGTCGCCCCCGGGTCACCCGGTATGCGGTGAGCCAGCTCGGGCTGGAGCGCACCCTCGACCTGTCCGCGGCGCGGCAGCAGCTCGGCTACCATCCCCGGCCCACGAGCCTGGTCGGCGCGGAGCGCTGGTAGATTCCGCGGTGAAACAGGCGTCACTCGAGCCACCGCCGGGGGAGGCCGTGGGTGACTCACCGTGGCGGCCTGAGGGTAATCACCCTCCCGCCGCTCACCCGGATGCGGGACGGTACCGGCCGCAAGTGGCACCGAAAAAACGCTTGCACTTTGAGAAGTTCACTTCGCTGAAGGTTCAGCGTTGTTTGTTCATCTGCACGCAGGTTGCCGGTAATGATAGTGAGGGTAGGCGTTCAAGCGCGAGCCGTTGACTCCTCTCATGCCCCCCCGAGGGTGCTTACCCGAGCACGGAGGATTTGAAGACGATGACGGTCGGTTCTCGCATAGTCTTTATGCGCTTTGCAACGGCGCGGAGTCCGAAACTCCAGCTCTGGATCGACCACTTCGATCGCGTCGTCGGCCATGGCCCGCTGGTGGTCAACTCCGTGGCCTCGGGCCAGGACGAGTGCATCGTGGTCTGGCACCTTGTCTCCGCTAACAACCGCATGCTTGCCCGTAGCGCCAACCTTTTCGAGCGTTTCGAAGACGCCCAGGCGGATGCTCTCGCCAGGAGCAGCTCCACCGCACCGCGCGAGATCGTGCTGACGAGTCATCAGCGCCGGGGGGAGTACGGCTGGTATTCCCTGCTCGATGGCGAGGTCGAAATGATCTGTGCGCGTTGGTACGGTACAGAGCGGGACCGCCGCAATGCAATCGAGCTCGCTGAGCTGTCGCTGGTCAGCTCCCACCTGGCTGCGGGTGCCCGCCCGATTGATCCAGGGGTTCGCCGAGGACAGCATGAGCACGTCGCCCTCTGACTTCGCGACGGAGCAGTACAGCGGCTGAGGGCGAATCAACGAAGTCTGTTTTTATATCGTTATGGACACGAACTGAGGCGCTCAGTCGGGCCCATTCCTCAGCCCGACAGATTGGTCGGACCAGGGGTCTGCCAGAGCTCGTCTCCTGGCGCCTAGTCAGAAATATTAGCGCTCCGTCGCACGATTCACGTTGCAGAGCGTCTCAGAACACCGATCCCTCAGCGGGGATCAAGTTGATGCATGCGGCGCCAGTCGGAATCCGAGATATCCCAGAACCACCCAGACGCTCGCCATTCTGGGTCACCTGGATCGAGCAGTCTGACAGAGTCACTCCGGTTCCGGCGGTGAAGCCGAAGGAATGCGATGCCCATCCGGTGAACTGCTTGCCATTGGTTTGCGCGTCGTGCGGGAGTCCAATACTGACCGCGCCCTTCCCCGCGCTGGCAAAGTACTTATCGAGCCGGCACTGCGCCGATCCATCAGCGCCACTGGCCTCGGAAAGAAAGCTCATGGAGGCAATAGGTACTTTCGTCGCTGAGGGCTGCAGATTGATCCGAGCATCGGCTGGCCATTCGCCCGAGGATGACACCGCAGAGACATTTACCCGAGTGAAACTCCATCTGTCGGTGGCGAATGTCGCCGGGGAGATCACTTGTCCGCACGCCGAGATGAGGGCGTCAGGGACGGTGCGAGAGCCGATGTCGTCGACCGGCACGGATTGGCGTACCCGCATTTCCACTGCCATCTTCGAACCGTTGGCTGCCAAGGCAACGGCCTTGATCACCATGGTTGCGTCGGGCGCGACCGGACCGAGCGAGAAATCCTGGCTTGACGGTGACGGTGACGGTGACGGTGACGCTGAAGTTGGAGACGGCGAGTGTGACGAAGCGACCATGCTCAGCACTGGTGAGCACCCTCCCAAAAACAATATGGCGAGGATCGAGGTAAGCGCGGGCAAAGATTTCATTTTTGGGAACCTAGGTCATGTGAATGAACACGAAAGTACACGCGTGTGAACAAGCGCTAAAGCACCACCACCCTTGACGTTCGGCTGCGATCGCATCAGATCATGAACGAGCATCAGCCGGGCCAAACTGCAGTGATGGATGCTGCCGAGACGATCTCTCTTTGGACCCGCTCTCGCTGGGCGCAAGCGCCTGGAATCTAGCCGTGAGTGGGGGGTGCCCACTTTCTCCTTCCTCTCGGTTCCTTTCGGTGACAGAACGGGTTTTTCGGTGCCAGCACGGCTGAAACCTCCGACACACACTGTTCACCTCTCGTCAGGTTGGCGTACGTGTGCGCGAGGTGCGTGGTTAGGGATTGGCACTTTTACTAAGCCTGCCCCTTTCGGGGGTGCTACCCGAGTAAGAAAGCAGCCATCCCGTGTCGGTTGACCCCCGCAGTTTTTTCCTGAAGCTTCCCGAGAGAGAAAGCCCGATGTTCGCGCCCCGGATGTCGCGGCGCTCACACCTACGGTTTTGTGGGGATCCCGTAAATCCGAGCGCATCACTGCCGTCGGGCGCCCCCCTGTCGGGCGTCCTAGTCGTGGCGGGTGCTCGTGTCCTCTAGCAAGAGCAACTCCACAGCGGTCGTGGCCGACGAATCGAACCTCGACACAAACGGCACTCGAACCGAGCTCATCGGGTCACCGGTGACGGCCTCTCCTGACACGCCACGACGCCTCATCTCTGCGAGCGACGGGCCGGATATCGCATTCCGATGGATTGCGCGAGGCAGCGGCACGATTGTGGTCACAGTCATGTCTCTCGTGGGCTTGTTCCTGCTTTACCAGGGCTTCCAGGCGCTCCAAGTGGCCGGTCCCTCGTTTCTCACCGAACAGTCGTGGGACCCGAACTCGGGCAAGTTCGGCATTGCCGCCGTGCTCGCTGGCACATTCTTCATTGCGCTCACCGCCATCGCGTTCGCACTCCCGCTCTCGCTTGGCACTGCGCTGTACATCAGTGAGTACGCACCAGCCAAAATTAAGAGTGCCCTCGTGACGGTGGTGGACCTCATGGCCGCTGTTCCCAGCGTGGTCTATGGACTGTGGGGCGTCTTCTTCCTCAGCGGCGCCATCCTCCCGGTCTCCCAGTGGATTTCCACCTACCTCGGGTGGATCCCGATCTTTGCAGTCAACGGGTTCGACGTGAGCGATCCACTCGCAAGCCCAACTGCATTCGCGGCATCCACCTTTATCGCAGGTATCGTCGTCGCGCTAATGGTGGCGCCCATCACGAGTTCGATCATGCGCGAGGTGTTCACCCAAGCGCCCATGGGTGAGCGCGAGGGGGCACTCGCCCTCGGTGCCACCAAGTGGGGCATGATCTCGAGCGTCGTGCTGCCCTTCGGCCGCGGAGGCATCATCGGTGGAACCATGCTGGGCCTCGGACGCGCGTTGGGGGAGACGATCGCTGTCTTCCTGATCATCTCGCCGGTGTTCGTGATCCAGCCACACATTCTCGAGAAGGGCGCCAACTCGATCTCGGCGCTGATCGCCCTGCGTTACAACGAGGCCTCCAAGTTCGAGATCTCGGCGCTGATGGCGGCCGGGCTCTCCCTGTTCGTGATAACGCTGATCGTCAATTTCATCGCCTCAACAATCATCGGTCGAAGCCGATCCGGAAACGAGACCAACTGATGACTACCGTGCTCGACAGGCCGTCGACGGGTGCAGCAGCACCGGCTCCAGGGGAAATGAAAGAGGGTCGGCGCACCTGGATCCCAGTGGGAACGCCACCCCCCGCATCCGAACCACGCCGGTCGACCGCCACCATTCGAACGGTCGATGTCATCCGCCTCTTCGGCTCAGCATTCGCGTCTATCGGCTTCACCGCGTGGCTGTTCTTTTACGCATTGCCGCTCCAGGGACAAATCGGCTTCGTTCTCGTGGCGTATGTCATTTTTCTATTGCTCTTCGGCATCCTCACCGCATTTGATGAGAACAGCCAGACGGTTCGAGACCGCATAGTCGCCGTTTTCGTCAATTCGCTCGCGTTCCTCTTGCTCCTCGCGCTGTTCTCCGTCGTCATCTACACCGTCGGTCGTGGGCTTGGGCCGCTGGGCCATCTCAACTTCTTCACGCAGGACATGAGTAATGCCGGGCCGCTTGATCCGCTGACTAGCGGCGGAGTCATCCACGCTGTTCTCGGCACGCTGATCATGATCACGATTGCGCTCGCCATCAGCATTCCGCTCGGCCTGCTTACGGCCGTTTTCCTCAGCGAGTTTCCCGGTCGCTACGCCCGTTTTGTTCGCACGGTAGTCGAAGCCATGACCGCCCTGCCCTCTATCGTCGCCGGCCTGTTCATCTACGCGACGATCATCGTATTCCTGGGCTTCAACCGGTCTGGCTTCGCGGCATCCCTTGCCATCACCGTGATGATGCTGCCGATCATCATCCGATCGGCGGATGTCGTATTGCGTCTCGTTCCCGGAAACCTCAAGGAGGCAGCGCGCGCGCTGGGCGCTTCCACCTGGCGCACGGTGTGGACGGTCACCCTGCCGACCGCGCGCTCCGGCTTGACCACCGCGATCATCCTCGGCACAGCCCGCGGAATCGGCGAGACCTCGCCCGTACTTCTTACTGCGGGGGCGACGACGTTTCTCAACGTCAACCCGTTCAGCGGACCGATGACCTCGTTACCCCTGACGACGTTCACATTTGTCAAGTCACCCGAGAACAACATGATCGCCCGGGGTTTCGGCACCGCCGCCGTGCTCATGGTGCTCGTGCTGCTGCTGTTCGCTTTGGCGCGGGCGATCGGCGGCCGCGGACCCGGCGTGCTGAGCGCCCGGCAGCAGCGAGCCAGAGTACGGCAGTCCCGCGACGATGGATACCGATACCGTGCCCGTGACCTGGGGGTGCCGGCCTCGGCAGTGCGTCGAGGCACTCCGCTCTTGTCCGGTCCGGTCGCGACAGTGCCCTCCGATTCCGCGGAGGCCATCGCGCCGCGGGCCCGGGCCGCGCGCGAGTGGCCGTGGCAGCAAATCAACCGCCGCCGTCTCGCGTCGCCGGCCGTCGCCGTGAAGCGGATTCACGGGGTCGCTCAACGCCCCACAGGAGGGCCGGCCGAATCGGGATCAATTCCACCGGCACCCGGTAGCTCAGAGCCAACCAGAAAGGACTCAGACGCGTGAGCAATTCGCAGTCCTGTGTCAGCAGGGGGATACTACGCGGCTTCCGCACCATCGTGATTGTTGCGCTCGTGGCCATGATCGGCAGCGCGCCTTCTCTCGTCGCTGCCTCGAGCGCGACCGCAGCGATCGGCACGACCTACTACCCGGTTGCGGGAGCCGGATCCACCTGGTCGGCCAACGCCCTGCAGCAGTGGATCCGCAACGTGTTCGACAACTACCGGTGGAAGGTCACCTTCGACGACAGCGGATCGTCGGCTGGTCGGCAGCTCTTCTCGCAGGGCACCGTTGACTTCGGCGTGTCCGAAATCCCGTACCAGCTGGCCGGCAGCGATAGCCCGGACCCGCGACCGACCCGTCAATTCGCCTATGTACCGATCGTGGCCGGTGGCACAGCTTTCATGTACAACCTCGTGATCGGCGGTCAGCGCGTGACGAACCTGCGGTTGTCCGGCGTGGTCCTGGCCAAAATCTTCACGGGCGTGATCACTAAGTGGAATGACCCGGCGATAGCCGCCGACAACCCCAAGCTCGCACTACCGGGGGTGGGAATCGTACCCGTGGTGCGATCGGATGGATCGGGCACGACGGCGCAATTAACCAGCTGGATGCGCGCGACGTATCCAGCCATCTGGAATGCGTATTGCGCGAAAGCGGGTCGCGCAAACTGCGGGATCACCTCGAATTATCCCATCGTCTCGGGCACGGCCTTCATCGGCCAGCAAGGTTCCAACGGCGTAGCCGGTTTCGTCGCGCAGTCCAAGTCCGTCGGCTCGATTACCTATGTCGAGGATTCATACGCCCTCAATGCGCGTTTCCCGGTAGCCAAGGTGCTCAACTCCGCAGGCTATTACACCGAGCCCACCGCATCGAATGTCGCTGTCTCGCTCCTCGCTGCGGTGATCAATAAAGACTCCAATTCGCCCGATTATCTGACAGCCAACCTGAGCGGCGTCTACGGCAATGCCGATCAGCGGACGTACCCGCTGTCGTCATACTCCTACATGATCGTGCCGACCGCCTTGGAGGGAAGTTTTACCGAGAATAAGGGCCTGACGTTGGCTGATTTCGCCTCCTACTTCCTCTGCGAGGGTCAGCAGCAGGCTGAGGTCCTCGGCTACTCGCCGCTGCCCATCAACCTCGCCCAGGCGGGTCTGGAGCAAATACAGAAGATTCCCGGCGGCAATCCGAAGAACAAGAACGTCAGCAGTTGCAACAACCCCACCTTCTCGCCCGATGGCACCAACAAAGTGGCCAATGATGCTCCGCAGCCTCAGGCCTGCGACAAGCAAGGCTCTGACCAGTGCCTCACCGGCACGGGCGGAGCGGCGGATGTGGTGACGGCCGGGTCCAGCGCAACTGGCGGCGTTGGGTCGACCGGAGCGAAGGCAGGAAGTACCGCAAGCGCAACAAGCGCGACCGAAGCCGCTCTCTCCACCGGAGCGGTCAGCACCAGCGGTGAAGCCGTGGGTTTGTCGAGCGCCAGTGGGGGTACGCCGGTGATCGCGGGCGTGCCGTTGAACATCCCCGGTCGAGGGATTCTTGTGCCCACAGTGCTTCTCATGACGCTAGCGGCAGTCGGCGTCCTCCTTGTGATGTTGCTGCCGCCGATACTGGCCCGTCGCCTGTCTACCGCGGCTCCTGCCGGACCACGCCGCGCGCGACGACCGTCTCGCATTCCGGAGATGTTTGGCGCGGCCGAGGTCAAAAATCCAAACGTTAAGGTTCGTGACTTCTTCAGGAAACGTGGTCGTGCAGTTCTCCAACGAAAGGACTCATAACGTCATGACCATGTCGACACCGCCCCGGGCCAAGCGCAAGCAGGGCTTCGGCATGCGCCCCTCTCGGGTCTCCGCGATCATGTGCCTGATGCTCCTGGCGGGACCGCTGCTCTCGCTCACTTCGCAGACGTTGCCTGCTGCCGCTGCTGCGGCCTCGGCCAGCCTGGACGTGAAATGGACCGCCGACACCTCGGCGGCCTCCACTTTCCAGCCGGCCCGGTCAATGACGAGCCCCCACTACCCCGAGTTCAAAAACCTCGCGATCAACGTCTCGCAGACGACCGGGTTGATCGATCAAGCCGTACGGGTCTCCGTCACAGGCTTTGCAGGCACCGTGTCATCGCCTGATTACGGTAACAACGTCAAAAACTATATTCAGGCGATGCAGTGCTGGGGCGATCCGGCCGCTGCTGACTTCCGCCAGACGTGCCAGTGGGGCGGTAGATCCGGTTCTGGAAACAACGGTCTCGGCAGCTCCGTCTATCCGGACAATGCGCTGCGTGTCGCGCAGATCGACAACAACCCCTACAACCCGACGACCTTCGACGTGCCGTTCGCGACTTTTGACGGCACCGTCTACACCGGAAAGAACCAATTCGTTACGGTCGACGGCAAGAGGGTCGTCAAGAACGCGCTGCTCGACGTTCTCGACCCGACCACGACGAACGAGATAACCAGCGCTCGCGTCGCGGCCGATGGAACAGGGACCTTCGACTTCGAGACCCAGAGCGCCGACCAAGCTCCCCAGTTGGGCTGCGGGCGTGAGGGTCACCTGCGATGCTGGCTCGTCGTCGTGCCGCGCGGCACCATCTTCGGCGGCGATGGAGCCCAGTGCAGCAGCTTGCTCGATCCGGACGCCGGATCTGTGCCCTACGCAAAGGGCCGTCCGAACTCCTACCAGGGAGGCAGTCCGATCAACCCGAAGTGCGACTACTGGGACAACCGGATCGTCGTCCCACTCGACTTCGTGAAGACCGGCACCGGTTGCGTCGTCGGCAGTTCCGAGGTCAAGGTCATCGGCTCGCAGCTGATGGTCGGGGCGATGAGCTCGTGGCAGCCTGACCTGTGCCGCTCGCTCAACACCACCTACAGCTTTTCGACGAACTCCGACGCGGTGGCGCGAGCGCAAATCCTGGACGGATTGGCTCCCGTTGGTTTCAGTGGACTCCCGCTGAGCGCGGGAGGTCTCGACAACGATCAGGATCGTCAGACACTGGCGAAGACAAAACTTGTCTACGCTCCGGCGGCGATCTCGGGTGTCGTGATCGCTTTCAATGCCGAGTTCGGAAACGGCAGGCAAGAACACATGGTGTTGTCGCCCCGTTTGATGGCCAAGCTTCTCACCCAGTCATATCCGTTCACCGTGCCGACCAGCAGTTCCGATCCGGCCAAGAACATCGCGCATCTGCCCGCGCAGAACCAGAAGACCACGTTTCTCTACCTGGACCCCGAGTTCGTGGCACTCAACCCGACGAACTACCTCCAGTTCATCCGCACGCCGTCTCTCGTACTCCCCGGCCCGTCGGGGGCGGACGCTCTTCGCCAAGTATGGCGATGGATTCAGGCCGACGCCGACGCGGTCAGCTTCCTCAACGGGGCGCCGGCTCCCGGGGGAATGACGGTCAACCCCTATTACCTCCCCTTGGGCAACGCCGCCGCCAAGGTGCCGACTTTCGACGAGAACGGCGAGTTCATCGTGGATGCCAACGGCAACCGTGTGATGCGGGATGTCGGTCAGACCAACATCGACGGAACTCCGCAGAGCCTGTCGACGGCCCCGCTGGACGTGCTCCCGAAAGACGACGAGAGCAAGGTTCCGTTGAAGCTCACCGGGGAGCGTTCGCGCTTCGACTCGCTGCAGTTCGCGCCCTACACCGACAGTCTGCTCAGCGGAGCCCGACAGGCCTTTCGCGCCAACACCAACTCACGAACCTCCTGGGACCCGTCGAAGATCAATTCGGCCGGTGAGATCGGGGACTGGGTGGGTAGCGGAGCCCAATCGCCGGGGCAGAAGTTCATCGTCACCATCACGGACAGCCCCTCGGCGATTCGCTACGGCCTGAGCACGGCGACCCTGCAGCTGCCCAACTCGACAGAGCGGGTCGACCCGTCGTCGGATCGATTTGCCGCGTCGTTGACGGCGCTCGAGCCCACTGCGCTCGATACGGTGAAGCAGGTCGACCCGAGCAAGGTCACCGGCGACGGATACCCGCTCACGATGGTGACTTACGCGATGGTGAACCTCACAAAGAGCACAGGGAGCAGCCGGACGAGCGTCGCTTCCATGCTCAGCAAGGTGACGACATCCGGCCAGGTCTCGGGTTCGGCGCTCGGACAGCTTCCCGCGGGATACCTTCCCCTGACGAGCACCCTTCTCGGGCAGGCGGAACAGACCATTACTTCGATCAAGAACTACGTCCCCACCGCAACGACATCATCCTCAAAACCCGCGGAATCAAGCGGCGGGATTGCGCAGGATACCTACGAAGCCAGTCTCCCGGCGGGCACCGTCGGCACAGCCACGGCAGCGCAAGCGGCAGGCACGCCTTCGGTGACGCCGGGCGTGGACAAAGCAAACGATTCCCTCACGGCAGCCTCGAGCGTTTCGACGATTCCCAGCAACGCCTTGGCGGTCGCGCTGGTGTTCGGACTGCTCGGACTCCTGATTGCACCTCTCTTCTTCCGGGGAAGGCGTGCGATCTGACACAGATTTCCTTCGGGATTTTCACCGCTCCGTCCCGAGAGAAAGTCCAGTTCCGAAAGCTGGGGTGGCAATCAGGTCCAATTGGGCCGTATACAGGGGCATCGTAAAAAAGGTTGGAAAATGCACAAGAACACCAAACTGCGCCTCGGCGCGGTTGCTTCGCTCGCAATTGCGGCGATCGCATTCGGCGCTTTGCCCGCCCAGGCAGACCCGACAACACCGCCCTTCCCGACCCTTGCGGGTGCCGGATCGGACACCACGCAGGACGTCGTCGGCGGTTTGACCACCCTCGCCCCGACTGTTGTTGGCTCGTGGAACGCCGTCGGCAGCGCGACCATTCAGACGAAGTCCGGGGGCCCTGCCTTCCAGCGTCCGAACGGTTCGGGAGACGGCGTCTATGCCCTGAGCATGTCCGCCGGAGCCGGAACCGGACTGTATAACTCTGTCAACATCGCCGGCCAACTGGACTACGCGCGCAGTTCCTCCGGCCCGTCGTCGTCCTACGTCGGCAGCGACCTCACGTATATCCCGTTCGCGATCGACGCCGTAACATACGCGTACAACGGTGCGAGCACGTTCCCGACCGACGTGCCGCTCGGCGACACGACCAACGATGGGACCGTCGCCTTCACGTTGCGCAATGTCTACAACTGCCGAGTCACGACCTTCCCCGATGCCGCCGGCAACGACGTCACGATCGTTCCGCTGCTTCCGCAGGCGGGATCAGGCACGCGTTCCTACTGGGAGGGCCAGGTCGGTCTCACCGACACAGCTCTTCCCACCTGCGTCACGAGCCGCAACAACACGGTGGAAGAGCACGACGGCCGCGCGCTGACTGGCGCCGGTGACATCATGCCCTACTCGATTGGGCAGTACATCGCCCAGGGTCGCTACTCGGCAATCACCACCTCCACGGTGGTCGAGCGTCGCGGAAACGCCGTCCTCGGCAAGGTCGGAACGAAAAGCCCGTTCTCGCTGACCGGCACGACCCTCACTCTCAACGCGACTTTCCCGATCAAGCGCACCGTCTACAACGTTGTCCAGACCTCGCGTCTTGCTGAGACGGCGATTGCGAACACCTTCGTGGGCGGCTCCTCGACCGTCTGCGGTACCGCGGGCCAGGCGGTCATCAAGTCGTACGGCTTCGCCGTTGCGAGCAACTGTGGTGTCACATCCATCGTCGGTGGCTACCGCACCGCCAAGTAACTCTCCCTCTCAATCGATTCAACCCACATCACAAGAAAAGGAAAGACAATGAATACCCCCAAAAGAATCGCAGCGGCCATGGTGGTCGGGGCGGTCATGCTCGGTAGCGTCGGTGTCGCCCAGGCTGCCGAGGCAGCCGTCGTCCCGGGCGGCACCATCACGTTGACGCCGTCCTCTGGAACCATTGCCAGCGACCCGTTCCTGACGGGGCTCGCCGTGAACCAGGCGTGCCCGGCCGGCTACCAGGTCGCCAGCTCCACCTCTGTCGTACAGGGCACCATCAACTTCAACATATCCAACCTTCGCACCTCCACTGCCACGAACGTGGGCAACATCTATGGAGACTGGGGCTTCGGTGCCAACCCGATCTCCATCGACCGGAGCGGTTCGCCTACTAACGACTACGTCAGCAATCTCCCGCTCTCCGCGGCTGGTCTGGCCGATGGCAATTTCGAACTGCGGGTGTACTGCTTCGCCAGTGCGACGATTACGAACTCGACGGCCAAGGCCAGCTCGCCGTACTTCTCGCTGACTCTCAACCAGCTCAACGGGAACTGGTCTGCACCGGTCCCTGTTATTCAAACCACCACCTCCCTCACGGCTAGCGCCTCGGGCACCTCGGTGACCCTCAGTGCAACCGTCAAGAAGTCGAGCGACCTCACGGCACCGGCAACCGCCGCCGCCGGAACCGTCTCGTTCTTCGAGGGTGCAACCCAGGTCGGCATGACCCAGACCGTGGCCTCCGGCCAAGCGTCCGTCTCGCTGACCGCTGTCGCCAACGGTGCGCACACCTACACCGCTGCATTCACCCCGTCCAACACGGTGTACTTGGCGTCGACCTCGGGCTCCTCTTCGGTCAGTATCGGCGCACTCATCGCGCCGACAGACACCGCTGCGGTTCCCGTGGGAGTGACCTTCAATATTGCTGCGGCCACGAATGGTGGCGTGTTGCAGTTGACGAGTCACGACTCGATCGTTGCGCTGAATACGGCGACGGTCAGCGGCACCACGTTCAACGCCTCGGGCACGCTGAACGCGGTTGTGGATGACTCGCGCCAGGCCGGTTCGCCGGACTGGAACCTCACCGGTGTGATGGCGGACTTCACGGCCCCGGCTGTGGGAACCGCTCCGGCCAGGACGCTCAGTGCCAAGTACCTCGGATGGAACCCCACGGTGACTGCCGGCAGTGTCGGTAGCGCGGGTGCGGTTGTTCTTCCGGCCCCCGGTTCGCCCAGTGGCCTGAAGACCTCTAGCCAGCTGTCTTACGGTTCGACGTCGGCTGCTGACCCGCAGGTCACCACCACCACGGTGGCGGCACTGCTGCAGTTGAAGGCTCCGAAGAACACCGCCGCGGGTAACTACGCCGGCGTGCTCACCCTGACGCTCATCTAGTCAGGTAGCTCAACCAGCTAGGTAGCTCAACTGGGCGGGTTGGGTCGGCTTCGGTCGGCTCAACCCGCCTCCTTCCCGTTTGTCGGTGCCCCCCTCACCGAGCACCACGCTCGACCAACCTCGGAGCGCAACCCTCATGAAGTCCCTTGGGATCGTCATCGGCATCGCCCTCGCCGCGACCCTCACTCTCGTGCCCGTCGCAGCCCGGGCCGACATCAACTTTGGCACTGGCAGTGTGGTCATCACGCCCACGAGTGGCAACGTCAACACCGACACGGTGTTTCTCACGAGCATCGCGACCAGAGGTGGCGATGCCACCGCCACTACCGGCGCCACCTATGTGTTCCAGAACGGCGTGAATATGGGTGTGATCTCCGCCACCCGCACCCCGAATACCCCGTCTCGCTATGGCACATTCGGATTCGACGGACTGAACGCCTTCGCCGACCGCTCGGTCGCGGCCGCCAACCCCTACGTGAGTGACAGGCTGCTCAACTCCACCGCTGTGAGTCTCACGTCCGGCGCGTTCGAGCTGCGGTACTACTGGTCCGGGTCAGTTGCGAACCTCGACCTCGATTCGTACGTCACTCTGCCCATGACCTACAACGCATCCTCGGGTGCCTGGGCTGTGCTGCCCGAGCCCAGCCCGACGACCCTGTCGCTCACAGCGAGTGCGTCCGGAACTGCGGTGAGCCTCACCGCAACCATCAGGCTGCTCGACACGGCAGCGGTTGCCTCCACGGCCAGCGGTTCGATCGTGTTCACCGAGGGTTCGGTCACTGTCGCTACCGTTCCGGTTTCCGGCGGCGGCGCCACCGCGGCGCTCGCGAACGTTGCGGCAGGCTCACACACCTATGCCGCCGAGTACGTGCCCGACTACTCGTTCACCTTCTCGGCGTCCACCTCGGCGGATGCCTCGGTGACAGTCAGCGCCGGTAGTGGCATCGGAGTGACCTTCAATATTGCTGCGGCCACGAACGGTGGCGTGTTGCAGTTGACGAGTCACGACTCGATCGTTGCGCTGAATACGGCGACGGTCAGCGGCACCACGTTCAACGCCTCGGGCACGCTGAACGCGGTTGTGGATGACTCGCGCCAGGCCGGTTCGCCGGACTGGAACCTCACCGGTGTGATGGCGGACTTCACGGCCCCGGCTGTGGGAACCGCTCCGGCCAGGACGCTCAGTGCCAAGTACCTCGGATGGAACCCCACGGTGACTGCCGGCAGTGTCGGTAGCGCGGGTGCGGTTGTTCTTCCGGCCCCCGGTTCGCCCAGTGGCCTGAAGACCTCTAGCCAGCTGTCTTACGGTTCGACGTCGGCTGCTGACCCGCAGGTCACCACCACCACGGTGGCGGCACTGCTGCAGTTGAAGGCTCCGAAGAACACCGCCGCGGGTAACTACGCCGGCGTGCTCACCCTGACGCTCATCTAGTTGTCCAGTTGTCGACTCGTTGCCGTATATCCCCCGTTAACCATCCGCTCGCTTTCACCTGATTGGCTCCCCCAATGCCCCGAACTCCCGCAGCCATTTCTGGCCTCGTCGCCCTGGCTCTCGCGCTGGCGCCCCTCGCATTAGCCGTTCCGAGCGCCTCGGCCAGCTCACCCGTCGCCGCAGCCGGAGCCGACATCACGTGGAGTATCGCACCGTCTCCGACCGCGAAGGGTGCCCGCAGCCTGTTTGACTATTCGGTCGGCCCCGGTACCCAAATCGTCGACAGCGTTGATGTGACCAACTCGAGCGCAGTCCCGGCGGAATTTCTCATCTACGCCACCGATGCCATCAACGAGCAGGCGACCGGCGCATTCAGCCTGCTCAAGCGCGACGTCAAGCCGACCGACCTGGGCTCGTGGGTCACCACGAAGAGTGACCGGGTAACGATTCAGCCCAAAACCAAGGCGACGATCCCGTTCAACCTGCTGATCCCTTCGGATGCCACCCCGGGCGACCACGCGGCCGGAATCGTGGCATCCGTGCTTTCCACCGGCACCAGTAAAGGATCGACCGTCACGCTCGAGCAGCGCGTCGGAACGCGCATGTACCTCGCTGTATCGGGGGAGCGGGTGCCCGGCGTGGCGGTGGCGGGCGTGACTTCCGGATTCGCCGCCTCCCTCAATCCGTTCGCGCCCGGTGACATGACCGTCGGCTACGACGTGCGCAACAGCGGCAACACCCGCCTCGATGTGACGAACACCGTGAGTATCGCCGGGCCGTTCGGAATCCCGCTCGGCACTTTTGCGCCCAAGCCCCTCACCAACCTTTTGCCACGCCAGACCGTGCACTACGAGGCGAAGGTGCCGGGCGTGGTCGCACTGCTGTTGGCGTGGTCGACCGTGACGGTGTCGCCGGGCGAGGTCGGTACAGCGGGCAAGAAACCGGGCAGCCAGATGCAAAATCCCAGCGCTACTCCTAGCGCATCGGCTACTGCCAAACCGTCAGCGGTGCCCTCGGCGGCATCCACACCGGCGGCTGCGAGTGGAGTTGCCAAGGCTGGCGGTTACACGCCGGTGTCATCCACAGTGATGGCCGCCGCGATCTCCTGGTCTTCCCTTGCTCTGTTCGTGTTGGTGCTCGCTGCCGCCTTCCTGGTTTGGCGTTATGTCACAGGAACACGCGAACGCTTCTACCAAGCGATCGATGAGGCTTTCGTCTCCGCACGTGAGGAGGCGCTGGGCGCTAGCGCAGCGCAGGTCGCCAAGTGACGTTCTCGCTCCGGGCGATCCGCGCTGGCCTCGGTGCCGCAATCGTCGTCAGCGCGATAGTCAGCCCTTTCGCCGGTGCAGCCCAGGCTGATCCGTGCCCCAGTTCGACTTCGACGACGACGGGGAATGAATCGAGCGTGACCCTCGTAATTCCAGAGGAGAATGCCACCCCAGCACCCAGCGCCTGCCCCACGGCGTCGACGCCTCCCGATTCGACCGGGGGTTCGGACGGGTCCGGAGGTTCCGGGGGCTCCGCAACGCCCGGGGGCTCAGGAGGTTCTCTGAGCGGTACCGGTACAAAGGGCGGTGTTTCCACAGCGACATCGGGCTCGGTGGCAGGCCCGCCCGCGACCACCACCGCGCCGCAGAGCACGAACAGTTCCTCCGACGGGTCCGTGCAGGAAGCTCCCCGTTTGACCCTCGACCGTACCTCGGTCGCCCCCAACCAGTGGATTCTCGCCACCGGTGACAGTTACACCGCCGCTGAGCGGGTGCATTTCGTACTCTTTCCTCGGGCGGTGGACCTTGGCACCTTCACCGCGGACGCGTCTGGTCACATCACGGCCCGGTTCCGCATCCCCGCGGACACCCGCCCCGGAGCCCACACCGTCGAGGCGACCGGAGTCAGCTCGCACTATGTGCGCAACGCACCGATCACCGTCGTCTCGGTCGGCTTCGCCGGGAATCTGCCCTATCGCTGGTGGATTGGAATCGTGGTCGGCGCGGTTCTCCTCGGACTTCTCGCGCTCGTCCTGTACTTCAGGCGCTCCATCGCGGGCTGGTTTGCCCCGTCCACGCCAGCGACGGGATTCGTGTCATGACTTCCACTATTGATCGCCAACCCCCGCCGCTAACCGGAGCTCCCGTGATCGCCCCCGGAAGGTCGGGTAGTGGGCGGCCCCCCTCCAAGGGCCTGCCAATCTGGCTGCGAACCCCTCCTCGCAATCCTCGGCCGCAGCGTCCGGCACCAACCACTCGCGAGATCCGCTGGTGGGTGGGCGTGGTCTGGCTGCTGGTCTCGACCCTGCTACTCGGATTCGTCGCGCACGTGACCGTCGTCGGCGGATTACAGCACGCACGAGCCCAATACGTGCTGTACCAGCAGCTTCGCACCGACCTGGCGCTCGCGACTGCGCCCCTCGGCCAGCTCGACGTGAACAGCAAGCTGGTGGCCAATGGCACTCCTATCGGCCTGATGACCGTCGCCCGTCTCGGTATCAACGAGGTCGTTGTGCAGGGCACCCGGCCGGGCGACCTCACGGCCGGACCGGGGCACCGTCGCGACACGGTATTGCCGGGACAGATGGGCACGAGCATCGTGATGGGCCGCCAGGCCACCTACGGCGGTCCATTCGGCGGTCTCAGCAGTGTCGTACCCGGCGACCGGATCATGTTCACGACGGGCCAGGGTACGAGCGAGTTCACGGTCTTCGGCATCCGTCGAGAGGGAGACCTGCAGCCCGAGGCGCTGAAGGCTGGCAAGGGTCGCCTCGAGCTGGTGACCGCGGACGGCATCCCGCTCGCACCATCCGGGGCCCTTCACATCGACGCGTCCCTGACCAGCAAGGTGTTCACCGCGCCCACCCCGTCGTTCACCAAAGAAGTGCTCGACCCCAGCGAGCTGGCAATGGCGTCGGACGAATCCGGTTGGTTCGTAACCCTGTTTTGGCTCACTTGGCTGACCATCGCCGTCGTTGCCTTGCGGTGGGTGCGCTCGCGATGGGGCATGTGGCAAACATGGATCATTTCCCTGCCAGTGTTGCTGGCCCTCGGTGGCGCCACCGCCGGTGCCGCAATAACGAATCTCCCGAACCTGCTTTAGCCCGACCCGAGGATGACATGAATGAATTGAAGAGGGCGTGCGCGAGCGACGCACGCCAGAAAAAGGACCTGTTGGCCGCCGAAGCCGCTGGGGATATCCGCATCAAGGAAGAGCCGATGACCCCGGCCCGCCTCGGAGCGCTGTGAGCACGATGGAGAATCAGATGTCCCCCACCACGAGCCACGATCCGGCGACCCTGTTACTTCCAGCGGGGTCCTTCATCGCTCCCGCCCCGATTGAGCCAGCTCCACTGTTAACCGGGCCGGAGTTCGTGTCGCCAAGCCACGACGAGACACTCGACACTCGACTCGACGCCGAAGCCAAGCGGATGCGCGCCGAGGCTGCCACGCCAGCTCCGGGCAACGAACTCACCATGCTCGAGGCCCGGTCCATCTCGGCGTGGTTCGGCGACCACAAGGTGCTCGATCGGGTCTCGCTCACCATGGAGGCGGGCAAAATCACCGCACTCATCGGGCCATCCGGCTGCGGCAAGTCCACCTTCCTCCGCATCCTCAACCGCATGCACGAGATGATCCCATCCGCATCGCTCGCGGGGGAGGTGCTGCTCGACGGCGAAGATATCTACGCGGCAACACGTCGTCTGACCGACGCTCGCCGAGACATCGGCATGGTGTTCCAGAAGCCGAACCCCTTCCCGGCGATGTCGATCTACGACAATGTAGTGGCTGGCCTCAAGCTCACCGGCATCCGTGCCGGACGAGACTCGAAGGACGTCCTTGTGGAGGAGTGCCTCATCAAGGCCGGCCTGTGGAAAGAGGTGCGCGACCGACTGCGCCAGCCCGGCGGCGGCCTCTCCGGAGGCCAGCAGCAGAGACTCTGCATCGCGCGATCGCTCGCCGTGCGTCCGAAGGTGCTTCTGATGGATGAACCCTGCTCGGCCCTCGACCCCACTTCCACCCGGGTGATTGAAGAGACCATGCTCGAACTCGCTCGCGAGGTGACCATCGTCATTGTTACGCACAACATGCAGCAGGCGCAGCGGGTCTCAGACAACTGCGCCTTCTTCCTCGCCTCCCAGGGGACGCCGGGCGGGATCGTCGAGCACGGCGACACCGAGGTGATGTTCGGCAGCCCAACCGACTCCCGCACCTTCGACTACGTCAACGGCCGGTTTGGATAGCGAGGGTGGCACACTGGCGAGCAGCCCTCGTGGTTCTGCAGTGCGTTGCTCTGCTGGCGCTTGTGGGCTGGGGTGCCGCAGTGTGGGCGTCCTTCGCCAACACGCGACCGGAGGCAACGAACTATGCCCGGGTGGAAGTCATTCCGGAGCCGGCGGCGCTTCCCGAGCCGACAGTGCAGGCCCCCGTCATCGCTCGACCCGTTTCGATCAGCGCTCGAATCGACCCGGCCTGGCTTGACACCGTGTCGTCGCGCGCCGGTATCCCGCGCACGGCACTCGCAGCGTACGCGGGTGCGGCATCCGCGCTTGCGGAGCAATCGCCCGGCTGCCACCTCGGTTGGAATACCCTCGCGGCCATCGGCCACATCGAGTCCGACGACGGGCGGCACGGCGGGGCGGTCCTGAGCGAAAATGGGTACTCGAGCGTGCCGATCATCGGACCGAAACTCGACGGCGGCGCGTTTGCGGGCATCCATGATTCGGATGGGGGCGTGTGGGACGGCGACACGGTCTGGGATCACGCCGTGGGTCCGTTCCAGTTCATTCCGCAGACCTGGCGCATCTGGGGCGCGGACGGCAATGGTGATGGCCAGGCCGATCCGAACCAGATGGATGACGCAGCCCTGGCCGCGGCTCGGTACCTCTGCCACGCGGGAGACCTGTCGACGGTTGACGGCTGGCGGCGGGCTGTGCTTTCCTACAATCACTCGGAGAGTTACGTGGATGACGTGGCGAAAGTGGCCAACTCGTATCACTCCTAGTGCGCGCCCTAGTCGAAGTCGAGGCTGAGCTTGCGAAGCAGCGCGGCCAACCGCTCCTGGTCGCCGACAGAGAGCCCGTCGAGGAGTTCATTCTCGGAAACCAGCAGGGTGCTGATCGCGGTGTCAACATGCTGACGGCCATCAACTGTCATAGTCACGAGGATGCCTCGCCCATCGCGTGGGTCGGTTCGGCGCTCCACGAGTGCGCGTGTCACCAGCCGGTCGATGCGGTTGGTCATCGTGCCGCTTGAGACGAGGGTCTGCTGAAGCAGTGCCTTCGGACTCAGCTGGTAAGGCGAACCCGCCCGGCGCAGGGCGGAGAGCACGTCGAACTCCCAGGACTCGAGACCCGATGCGGTGAAGGCGGTGCGACGGGCCCGGTCGAGGTGCCTGGCGAGCCGGCCGACCCGCGAGAGAACCTGCAGCGGCGCGAAGTCGAGGTCGGGACGCTCGCGCACCCATGCGCCGACGATACGGTCGACTTCGTCGTGTGCAGGCATCCGTCCATTATCGCGGTCGTCGTTCGAAATGCAGGATGCGGCGTTACTCCTGAGGCGGATGATGCCTCCGAGTCGACTCCTGTCACAGGGTTTCCTGCATTTGCGACAGCGCCACCGTCAGGTGAGGCGCGTCTCGCGGATGCTTCGCGCTGTCGGCCCCTCCCCAAAACGCAGGAGATTCGCCACGAAACGCCGTCATTCGCCGCGAAACGCCCCTCCTCGTGGTGCATCTCCTGCGTTTCGGGCCGCCGGCAGGGGGAGCGCAGGCAGGGGGAGCGCAGGCAGGGGGAGCGCAGGCAGGCCGCCGGCGACCCCAGGAGGTCCCGCCCACGCGTGCGGCTCCAGCGGCGGAGCGCATCTGGCAGAATTGTCGCGGTCGACCGTTTTACGGGTCGGCCGAGAATTCCGCCTTAGTGTAACGGCAGCACGACAGCCTTTGGAGCTGTTCGGTCCAGGTTCGAATCCTGGAGGCGGAGCGGTCGGGGTGTGCGCGAGAGTGCGCTGCATGACCACCGGCGATTCGCACGCGAGAGCGCGCCACTCGGCGACCAGAGCAAAGGAGCCACCATGTCCGACATCGCGATCATCATCCTCGCCGCGGGTGAGGGCACTCGCATGAAGTCAGCGAAGCCAAAGGTGCTCCACTCGATCGCGGGGATCCCGATGGTTTCGCACGTGCTCGCCACGGCCGAGAAACTGGGTGCGGCCCACATCGTGGCTGTAGTGCGGCATGAGCGAGACGCCGTCGCTGCAGTAATCGCCGAGCACGTTCCGCAGGCGATCATCGTCGACCAGGATGAGGCGCCGGGCACCGGCCGTGCGGTAGAACTCGGCCTCGCCGGGCTGCCCTCCGACTTCACCGGCTCGGTCGTCGTGCTGAGCGCAGACGTGCCGTTACTCGACGCGGCCACCGTGCACGCGCTCATCCAGACCCACGCACTCGCCGGTAACGCCCTCACTCTGCTGAGCGCCTACTTCGTCGACCCGACCGGCGCTGGCCGAATCCTGCGTGCCCCTGACGGGTCCTTCCAGGCGATCGTGGAGCAGAAAGACGCCACCGAAGAGCAGCGCGAGATCAACGAGGTCAATGCGGGCGTCTACGTCTTCGATGCCGCCTCGTTGAGGGAGGCTCTCGTGAAGATCGGCACAGACAACGCGCAGAACGAGAAGTACCTGACGGATGCCGCGGCTGGCATCCGCGCCATTGGAGGTCGAATTGAGGCGGTTCCGGTCACGGATCACTGGCTCGTCGCCGGCATCAACGACCGTGCCCAACTCGCCGCTGCCGCCGCCGAACTCAATGCCCGTATTGTGCGGGGGTGGCAGTTGAGCGGTGTGACAATCCAGGATCCGGCGACCACCTGGATCGACCTGGCGACGAGCATCGGCGAAGACGTGGAGATTTTGCCTGGCACGCAGCTGAAGGGGGCGACCGCGATCGAACGCGGCGCAATCATCGGCCCGGACACGACACTTCTCGACTGCGAGGTCGGCGAGAACGCGATCGTGAAACGGGCGGATGCCACCCTCGCCGTTATCGGCGCGAACGCCACCGTCGGTCCCTTCGCCTATCTTCGCCCCGGCACCTACCTGGGGGAAAACGGCAAGATCGGCACCTTCGTCGAGACGAAGAACTCGACGATCGGCCGCGGATCGAAGGTGCCGCACCTGAGTTACATCGGTGACACCACTATCGGCGAGGGCACGAACCTCGGTGCGGGTGCGATCACGGCCAACTACGACGACATTGTTAAACACCGCACCGAGATCGGGTCGCAGGTGCATTCCGGCTCGCATAACGTCTTCGTCGCCCCGGTTAGAATCGGGGACGGAGCCAAGACGGGAGCGGGAACGATCGTGCGCAAGGATGTACCAGCCGGAGCCCTCGCGATGACCGTGGCACCGCAGCGCAATGTGATGGGTTGGGTGGAGAAGAATCGGGTCGGAACCGCCGCAGCGGAAGCGGCCGCGAAAGCCGATGAATCGTCCGATCAGGTCGCGTCCGACTAGGTTTCGACACGTTCGATCACCGAACCACGATCACCCAACCGAGAGAGAGCAGGACACGTGGCCGAGATCACCGCAACCGGAAAAAAGCGACTGGTCATTGTCACCGGACGTGCTCATCCCCAGCTGGCGATCGACGTCGCCGAGGAGCTCGGTTCTGACCTCGTGCACACCGATGCCCGCACTTTCGCCAACGGCGAAATTTACGCCCGGTACGACGAGAGCGTCCGAGGCTGTGACGCGTTCGTCATCCAGTCGCACACCTATCCGATCAACGAGTGGCTCATGGAGCAGCTCATCATGGTGGACGCGCTCAAGCGGGCCTCTGCGAAGCGGATCACCGTGGTCGCTCCGTTCTATCCCTATGCGCGGCAAGACAAGAAGGGGCGTGGTCGCGAACCGATCTCGGCTCGCCTCGTCGCCGATCTGTTCAAGGCCGCCGGCGCCGACCGCATCATGAGTGTCGACCTGCACGCCGCGCAGATCCAGGGCTTCTTCGATGGCCCGGTTGATCACCTCTTCGCCATGCCGGTTCTGCTCAAATACTTCAAGGAACGCCTCGACCCGTCCACGCTCACCGTTGTGTCGCCCGACATGGGGCGAGTGCGGGTCGCCGATATCTGGAGCGACAAGCTCGGGGCCCCGCTTGCCATCATCCACAAGCGTCGCGATCCGCTGGTGCCCAACAAGGTGACAGTGCACGAGATTGTCGGCGAGGTTCACGGTCGCACCTGCCTGATCGTGGACGACATGATCGACACCGGTGGCACGATCGTGAAGGCCGCCGAAGCGCTCAAGGCGGCAGGTGCCACCAACGTGGTGGTCGCGGCAACCCACGCCGTGTTCTCCCACCCGGCGAGCGAGATTCTGCAGAGCGATTTCATCGACTCGGTCGTCGTTACCGATACCCTGCCGATCCCCGCAGAGAAGCGCTTTCCGACTCTCACCGTTCTGCCGATCGCCCCGCTCATCGCCAGCGCGATCCACGAGGTGTTCAACGATGGATCGGTCACCTCGATGTTCGACGGTGCGGCCTGAGGACTGACCGACCGAACCGTGTCGCTCTGCTCTCGTAGAGTGGAGGCATGACGATCACGACACCGCGGCCGTGGCTTTCCAGTTACGCCGAGGGCGTGCCGACCGAGATTGAATTACCGACCGGGTCGTTGTTCGATCTCCTCGAGGCATCCGTGAGCGAATATGGCGACAACATCGCGCTCGAGTTCTTCGGGGCGACCACCACCTACGCCGAGCTGGGGGAACAGGTACTGCGCGCCGCCGAGGGCTTGCGACTACTCGGTGTGCAGAAGGGCGATACCGTCGCCCTGGTGCTACCGAATTGCCCACAGCATGTCGTCGCGTTCTATGCAGTTCTGCGCCTCGGGGCGATCGTCGTCGAACACAATCCGCTGTATACACCGCGTGAACTCCGGCACCAGTTTGAAGATCACGGGGCGAAGGTCGCAATTGTCTGGAACAACGTCGTCGAGACGGTGCAGCGCTTTCCGGCGGATGTCGCGGTCCAATCGATCGTGTCCATCGACATCACCCGGGCGATGCCGTTCGGCACTCGCGCTTTGCTGCGGCTGCCGATCGCGAAGGCGCGAGAGTCTCGCGCCGCGCTGACGACAGCGGTGCGAGGCACGGTTCCCTGGCGCACGCTCCTCGATCACCCGACGGTCGATGGGCACATCTTCCGGCCGACGCCGGCGGATGTCGCACTCATCCAGTACACCAGCGGCACGACCGGCTCGCCAAGGGGCGCCACCCTCACCCACCTCAACCTCGCCACCAATGCCGCCCAGGCCAGGTCCTGGGTACCCTCGGTGGCTCGCGGAACCTCGGTGGTCTACGCCGTGCTGCCGATGTTCCACGCCTACGGGCTCACCCTCTGTCTGACCTTCGCGATGAGCATGGGATCGCGGCTGGTGCTCTTTCCCAAATTCGACCCCGACCTGGTGCTCAAGGTCGTGAGGAAGCATCCGGCCACTTTCCTTCCAGCGGTGCCGCCGATTTATGAGCGACTCACCGCTGCCGCCGATGAGGCGGGAGTGTCTCTGAGGGGCATCGAGATCGCGATTTCGGGGGCCATGCCGCTGTCGGCATCCATCGTCGAACCGTGGGAGAAACGCTCCGGTGGCTATCTGGTGGAGGGCTACGGGCTCTCCGAGACGAGTCCCGTTCTGATGGCCAATCCGGTGGGCCCGAGCCGCCGGGCTGGCACCGTCGGATTACCCCTGCCCAACACCGAGGCGCGGGTCGTCGACCCCGAGAATCCGACGGTCGATCGCGCCACCGGAGACGAGGGCGAGCTGATCGTGCGCGGCCCGCAGGTGTTCTCCGGCTATTGGAAGAAGGCCGAGGAGACGGCGGAGGTCTTCGTGCCGGCGGCCGACGGCGACGACGGCGGTCCCTGGTTTCGCACCGGCGACATCGTTACCATCGACGCGGACGGTTTCGTGAGAATCGTCGACCGCATCAAGGAGCTCATCATCACCGGTGGTTTCAACGTGGCACCGAGTGAGGTCGAAGACGCCCTTCGGTCGCATCCGTCCGTGGCGGATGTCGCGGTCGTCGGCCTGCCGAGCGACCACAGTGGCGAAGAGGTGGTGGCCGCGGTCGTTCTCGCGCCCGGTGCGGTGCTCGACGAGCAGGGTTTGCGCGATTATCTGCGCCCGAGCCTCGCCGCCTATAAGGTTCCCAAGCACGTGGTGGCCGTCGATGAATTGCCGAAGTCACTCATCGGCAAAGTCATCCGACGGCAAGTGCGTGACCAGCTGCTTGCACAGTAGCTGTCACCGGTCTGAGCCGGGTCGTGGTCCCGCGCGCCATCGTGGCGGGTTAGCCTCTTTCCATGGCTGGTTCACACAGGGCGTCGTCGTGGGGCACCACCCATGTTCCCACCATCCTCCGTTCCCTTGAGCCCCGACTCCACGCGGGCGAGTTCGTGTTCGTTTCGGTCGCGCCGGATCGGGCGGCGCAATTGAACGGATTGGCGACGATAGTCGAGCTGGAGGGCACGACGGTAGTGCTGCGTCGCCAGGACGCAGATTCCGAGTTCCTTCCCTATGATTTCGTCTCCCGCTGGATCACGCTCACGGCGCATTCATCACTGGCGACGGTTGGCCTGACGGCGACGATCGCGACCGCCCTGGCCGAAGCGGGGATCAGCAGCAATGTACTCGCGGGATTCCACCACGACCACCTGCTGGTTCCTGGCCATCAGGCCGAACTGTCGATGAGTGTGCTTCGGGAGCTCACGCGAGCGGGAGATACCGAGGATTAGGCGTTTTTTCCTGACTTTGGCACCGGGGACAGCGTCGGGGAAATAGGGATGAGGCCGAGCGAGGCGACGTGCCTGTCGCCTCCAAAAGCTCCCACCGTGTAGCACTCCCAGCCCGGGCCGGCGGCGGCGAAGAGCTCGAATCGCGCCGATGCCGCAGTCGCCTCCGGGGCTTCATAGGCGACCCAGGCGTTACAGGCTTCCTGCGCGGTCGCCGCCGCGACCGACATCGTTGTCAGCACCCCCGGCAGCACAAGGCACGCGATGCCGACGATTACCACAAGGCGCAGAACCACCCGCATACGGCGACGGCGTGGAGCTCCCTCGGTCGGCACGTAGCCGGCCAGTTCGGGCTCGTCGTTGTAGGTCATGGCGCTTCGATCTTGTCACGGTCCCGGCTGATTGCGGGCCGGGGATGGTGCGCAGTTATGGTTCCGGTTGCCTAGTGGCCAGAGCCCTCGGTCTCTATCTCGGTGCGGTCGCCGCTCCACAGGGTGTGGAAGACGCCTTCCTTGTCGATGCGCTTGTAGGTATGCGCGCCGAAGAAGTCGCGTTGGCCCTGCGTGAGGGCGGCCGGAAGACGGTCGGCACGGAGGCTGTCGTAGTAGGCGAGCGATGACGCGAACACCGGCGCGGGGATGCCCGCGTGCGCGGCGTCCGCTACCACGTTGCGCCACGAGTCCTGCGCCTTCGCAACCACATCGGTGAAGAATGGCGCGGTCACGAGGGAAACCAGCGAAGGGTCCTCGGCGTAGGCCTCGGTGATGCGGTTGAGGAAACGGGCGCGGATGATGCAGCCGCCACGCCAGATCTTGGCGATCTCACCCTTTTTGATGTCCCAGTCGTACTGCTCGGCTCCCGCCACGATCGCGTCGAAGCCCTGGCTGTACGCGATCACCTTCGACGCGTAGAGCGCCTGGCGCACGCCCTCGATGAAGCCGTCGACGTCTTCGACCGGGGATGCGGTCGGTCCGGGAAGCGCCGCGGCCGCCGCGCGCTGGGCGGGCTTCGACGACACGGAACGCGCGAACACGGCCTCCGCGATGCCCGAGACGGGGATGCCGAGGTCGAGCGCGGTCTGCACGGTCCAGACTCCGGTGCCCTTCGATCCGGCCTGGTCGAGGATCATGTCGACGAGGGGCTTGCCCGTCGAAGTATCAACCTGGCGAAGGACCTCGGCGGTGATCTCGATCAGGTAGCTCTCGAGTTCTCCCGTGTTCCACTCGGCGAAGATATCCGCGATTTCTGTTGGGCTCTTGCCGGTGCCACGACGGATCAGGTCGTAGGCCTCGCCGATGAGCTGCATGTCGGCGTATTCGATGCCATTGTGAATCATTTTCACAAAGTGTCCAGCGCCGTCGTGGCCGACGTGGGTGACGCAGGGTTCGCCGTCCACGACCGCGGCGATCGACTCGAGGATCGGGCCGAGGGTCACCCATGACTCGTCGGATCCGCCGGGCATGATCGACGGGCCGCGAAGAGCGCCCTCTTCGCCGCCGGAGATGCCGGCCCCCACGAAGTTGATGCCGGTCTCGCGTACGGCCTTCTCGCGACGGATGGTGTCGGTGAAGAGTGAGTTGCCGCCGTCGACGATGATGTCGCCGGGTTCGAAGACCTTCACGAGCTCGTCGATCACGGCATCCGTTCCCGCACCCGCTTGCACCATGATGAGGGCGGCTCGCGGCTTCGTGAGCGAAGCGGCGAATTCGGCGTAGGTCGTGGTGCCGACGAAGTGGGCTTCGGGGTGCTCCGAGAGCAGAGTGTCGGTCTTCTCGTGGCTGCGGTTGAATACGGCGACGGTGTTGCCCGCGCGGCTCGCGAGGTTTCGGGCGAGGTTCGACCCCATCACAGCGAGCCCGACGACCCCGATGTTTGCCTGTGCTTCAGTTGCCCGTGCCTCGACCATGTTTACTCCCTGCCGCGTTTCTTTCTAAAAGTACCGTTCTCAAGGCTAGTGCGTGTGGCTGAGCTACCCGAGTCGGAAGGTCTCGATCGGAATGTCCGCCGCGAGACGGTGGGCAGCACGCGGCGATCCCGCTTGCAATCGGCGAAATCTTCAACACGATCTGGGACTGCCTCCTAATAATCCGCTTGCTGATGGCTCGGTTCACGACTGGTAACTTTGCAGCCATGAAGCCCCGCCTCGTGGACGTCTCCGGCTCGGGCAAGACGACGGTCGGGGTCGCGCTCGCGGCGGCACTTGACGTGCCGTTCCGGGATACCGATGACCTGCATCCGGCCGCGAATGTGGCGAAGATGGCCGCGGGGATCGCTCTGACCGACGACGATCGGATGCCCCGGCTGGCGCTGGTCGTGGCGCCGTTGGTGGTCGCGCCGCTGGTGGTCGCGCCGCTGGTCGTCGCGCCGCGGGTGGGGCATCCCCCGGCGACTTCCCCGGACACTTCCTCACTCCTCCGCGCTCCCGAGTGACACGTGCGCCCGAATGTTCGGGCGCGGGTGTCACTCGGCACGGCGACAATGCTCGAACCGGGGCGGATGCGCGAGCAGATACACCAACGGTAATTCTCCGAATTCAGTTCGAGATACCGAACAAGGTTATTGCGTTCATCATGCGGAACATGGTTAAGTCAGATGAACAGTCAGTGTGGTCTGGGCCGAGAGCGAAAAATGAGCGCAATGCAGGGCATCGAGCATCTGCTCGCCGACGGTGCGGTTCTTCGGCGGGTCGCCTCCGGGGCCTCATGGTCGGAGGGACCGATCTGGATTCCTTCGCTAGGCGCTGTGCGCTGGAGCGATATTCCAAACAACCGCATCCTGCAATTGGATGCCGACACCGAGAAGCTTGTCGTGTACCGAACCGATGTGGAATTCACCAATGGGCGGTCGCTCGACAAGTCGGGCGCGGTCATCCAGTGCTCGCACGGTCGTCGCGGCATCGAACGAGACCTCGACGGTGTCGTGACGACCCTCGTCGACCGGTGGAACGGATCGAGATTCAACTCACCCAACGATGTCATCGTGAAAAGCGACGGCACAATCTGGTTCACAGACCCCCCTTACGGCATCATTCAAGTCAACGAAGGACATCCGGGCACCAGGGAATATGGCGGAAATTTCGTCTTCCGCTTTGACCCGGTCACCGCGACTATCGCACCGGTCGTCACGGATATGGAAGAGCCGAATGGCCTCGCGTTCTCGCCGGACGAGTCAGTGCTCTACATCTCCGACACCTCGGCCGTGCTTCGAACCGATGGCACCGGCAACCACCACATTCGGGCGTACGACGTGATCGACTCCGTCCACTGCGACAACGGCCGACTGTTCGCCGACGTGCATCCGGGCGTCTCCGACGGCTTCCGGGTGGATTTTGCGGGCAGGATCTGGACGTCGAGCGCGGACTCCGTCCAGGTCTTCAGCCCGCGCGGCGAGCGGCTCGGTGCGATTCCCGTGCCGGAGATTGTGAGCAACCTCTGTTTCGGCGGCCGAACCGGCAGCACCCTCTATGTCACCGCCACCACCAGCCTCTACTCAATCGAGACAGTCACCTTTGGCGCCACGAGCGACAGGGCACGATCGTGAAGACCGACGCGCGGCCCGCGACGGGCATCGAATCGGTCACCGCTCCTGCCGTCTACCGGGCGGTGCAGGTGCTCGAGACAATGGGAAACCGGCGCGAGTCGATCACCATCACGGAGATCGCCCTCGCGCTGGGGCTCGCGAAGTCGTCCGTCTCGAATCTTGTCACGACCCTCGAGACCGTCGGGATGGTTCGGCGGGTCTCCGACGGTTGGGTTCTCGGGTACAAAGTACTCGAGCTCGGACACTCGATGCTCGCGTCAACGACGCTGGTGGCCGAGTTCGCGCGCATCTCCGCTTCCCTTCCCGCGCTCCAGTACGACACCGCCCTGCTCGCAGTGCTCGATGGAATGGAGGTGGTCTATCTCGCCCGCCACGACGGCACGCAGCCGATCCGCCTGGCAAGCGACATCGGAAAAAGGATGCCAGCTCCCGTGACTTCCCTCGGCAAAGCGATGCTCGCTTCCCTGCCTGAGCAAGAGCTCGAAGCGAGGCTCGAGCTCTTGGATGTGCTCCCGCGCCCAACCAAGCGCGCGCACCGCACCACCTCCGAACTTCGTCGCGATTTAGACGAAATCCGTGACCGCGGCTTCGCGATCGATAACGAGCAGAACACTATCGGCGTCACCTGTTTCGCCGTGGCGCTGCGCGGCCCCGCCCAGCCGACGGCGGTGAGCACCACGCTCCTCACCCAGCGGGTCAGGCCGGATCTTCAGGCTCGGTTGGTGGCCGACCTCGGCGTCCTTGCTCGGCAGCTCGGAACCTTCGCGACAGGACAGGACCCACGATGACGTTCGATGTAACTGGCGGCCGAGAAATCCCCCTGCTCCAGGTGACAGGGCTCTCGAAAGCCTTCTTTGCGACCCGCGCCGCGGCCAATGTGAGCTTCAGCGTCAATCAGGGCGAGATCGTGTCGCTTCTGGGCGAAAATGGAGCGGGAAAGTCGACCATCATCAAGATGCTCGCCGGTGTCTATCGCGCCGATTCGGGAAGCGTGACCCTCTCGGGCGCGGACTTGGAAGCATCCGGTATCCGCCGCCAAATCTCGTTCGTCCATCAGAACCTCGGGCTGATCGAATGGATGACCGTCGCCGAGAATATCGCACTCGTGCTCGGCTACCCGCGTCGATTCGGATTGATCAATGTGCGGCAGATGAATCGACAGGCGCAGGAGGCGCTCGAGCTTGTGGGAGGGGGCATCGATCCGACGGCGCGAGTCTTCGATCTTCCTCGCACGGAGCGTAGCCTCCTCGCCATCGCGCGAGGACTCGTGACGAAACCCAAGCTCCTCGTGCTCGATGAACCGACCGCATCACTTCCTGCAGCTGATGTCGCGCGCCTGTTCGGCGTGCTTCGCACCCTTCGCGACAGCGGCGTCGGCATGATCTACGTGTCACACCGCCTCGACGAGATCTACGAGATTTCGAGTCGCACGGTGGTCATGCGAAACGGTCATGTCGTCGCGGAACGGCCCGTTGCCGGACTGAGCCACGGCGAACTCGTCGAACTCATCGTCGGCCGCCATACCGCGGTCACAGTCTTCGACCAGCCAGAAGAGGATATTCGGCTGCGCCTCACTGAAGTCGTCGTCGACGGCGCTGGACCGGTCACTTTCACGGCGCGACGGGGCGAGGTTGTTGCCCTGTGTGGCCTCCGCGGTGCAGGCCAGGAGCCGATCGGGCGTGCAATCGCCGGCGCGACCCTTATCCGCTCCGGGGCGATGGAGCTGGACGGTGCCCCGCTTGCCCCACGGAACCCCGCAACGGCCGTCGCACGGGGCGTCGGATTCGCAACCTCGAACCGGGAGGCGGAGGCCGTTGCGCCTGGGCTGTCCGTGCGCGAGAACCTCTTCCTTAACCCTGCGGTGTGGGGCCGAAAGACATTCGAGTTCCGCACCGCGCGAGCCGAACGAATCGCCGCCGCAAAATACGTCTCAGCCTTTGGCATTCGTCCGACCGATCCTGAGCTGCCCCTCGACACTTTTTCCGGGGGTAACCAGCAGAAGGTCATTCTCGCTCGCTGGTTCGGTGTCGGTCGCACGGTGGTGGTGCTCGAAGAGCCGACCATGGGAGTGGATGTCGGCGCGAAGTCCGAGATCTACGCCCTCCTCCGGGATGCGGCACGGCAGGGGACGGCGGCGATCGTCGTGTCTACCGATATGGAGGAAGTCTCCAAGATCGCGCATCGAGCCATTGTCTTCGGGCGCGGGGTGGTGATCGCAGAGCTCTCCGGAGCAGAGCTCACCATCGCCAACCTTGTCGCCGTGGCATCCGATCTCGAACGAACCCCAGAAGAAACGAGAGTCGCATGAGCATGAACACGTCCCTCAAATCGACGGCACTCGAGCCGCCGAAGGGCGCGCCCTGGTATCGCAAACTGTTCACCGTGTACGGCATGGTGGTGCTCACTGTCGTGCTCTTCATCCTGTTTGCCATTGCCCGGCCGGATTCGTTCGCTACCCTGCTCAATTTTCAGTTGCTCGCATCGAGCAAGTCGATCCTGTTGATCCTCGCGCTCGCAGTGACGCTGCCGATGGTCGCCGGCAAGATCGACCTCTCCATTGGCTATGGTGTCGGACTCTGGCAGGTGATGGCGTTGCTCTGGCAGCTGCAGGGGATCGACTATCGACTCGTCATCCTGATGTGCCTGGTTGGAGGAGCGATCGTCGGACTCGTGAACGCGCTGCTCATCGAGCTTGCCCAGGTGGATGCCTTCATCGCGACTCTCGCGACCGCCCAGGTCATCTACGCGATCACCTACTGGGCCACCGGCGGCCGTCAGGTGACCGACAATACCGGCATGCGGGCATCCGCATTCGATGCGCTGTCCACGTGGAGCCTCGGTCCAATCCCCGGCACCTTCGTAATCGCCCTGGTGATTGGCCTGCTGCTCTGGGTCGTTCTCGAGTTTCTCCCCGCTGGGCGCTACCTCTACGCGGTCGGCGCCAACCCGAAGGCCGCAGAGCTCACGGGCGTGCGTCGTCGCCGTTACATCGTCGGCGCCATGGTGGCTTCGGGAATGCTCACCGCGGTCGCCGGCATCCTGCTCTCCTCCCGCCAAGCGGGAGTGGCGCAAGCCAACATCGGCTCCGAGTTTCTACTCCCTGCCCTCGCGGCGGCGTTCCTCGGCTCGACGACCATCCGGCCCGGACGAGTGAACGCTCTCGGCACGATTCTCGGAGTATCCATCGCGACCATCGGGATTTCCGGGTTGCAGCAGCTTCTGCCGGGTCAGTTCTTCCTCGAGCCGCTCTTCAACGGGCTCACCCTCGTTGCGGCGATCACTATCGCGTCGCTCGCCAGTCGGCGAAGGCTCGGTCGCGCAGTGGAACCGAGCCTGCCAATTCAGGAAACGCCTGGTGACGATCCGTCACCAGGGGGTAGGGAGTCTGCAGCCTCCCTACCCGGCACCGTCGATGCCGTCGCGGCCGTATCGACGACGGGGTCGACCCCACCCGAAAAGTAGGACCGATGTATAGAACACCCGCGAATGCAACACAGATACAGGCGATGCCGGGCGAAGCCGCCCGGTATCGCCTCCCCACCAAGAAACCAAGAGAAAGAGTCAGTCATGAACAAAGCCAAACTGCGTAGGGGACTTCTCTCCTGGGCGGCTGTTCCCGTCGCGCTCACCGTCGTCCTGACCGGATGCGCCAGCGGATCCGTCGGAGGAGGTACCAAGGCGACTCCGGCGGCGTCCGACAGCAAATATGCGTCGATTATCCCGAAGGGAGACATCGTCGCGGCTTCAAAGAAGCTCGTCTCCGACAGCCTCAGCGCCTCGACCGGGTTTACACCCAAAAACACGGGCCCGAAGGCCCAGCAGGGCGGCGCAACTGTTGCATTCGTGGGCAGCGACCTGACGAACGGCGGGGTCAATACCGTCTCGCAGGGTGTGAAGGAAGCCGCGAAGGTGATGGGCTGGACCGTCAACGTCTACGACGGTAAGGCGACAGCGCAGGGGCGAACGGATGCTCTCAATCAGGCTATCGCCGCTAAGCCGGTCGCGATCGTGCTCGGTGGCTTCGATCCGACCGAGCAGGCTGCGACCATCAAGACCGCGGCGGGCGCTGGTATTCCCTTGGTCGGCTGGCATGCAGGGAGCGCTGCCGGCCCGGGCGGAGGCCTGTTCACGAACGTGTCGACCGATCCACTTGCTGTCTCGCAGCTTGCGGCGGCGTATGCGGTGGCGGACTCGAACGGCAAGGCGGGGGTCGCGATCTTCACCGATGGCCAGTATGAGATTGCCGTCGAAAAGGCCAAGGCCATGGAGGCCTATGTCAAGGCCTGCACCGGATGCTCGGTGCTCTCGTACCAAGACTCGCCGATCGCCGAGGCAGACTCGCGCATGCCAGGGCTCATCTCGAATCTGCTTCAGAAGGATGGCGACAAGCTCACCTATCTCCTCGCGATCAACGGTAACTACTTCGGTGGGGCCCAGCAGGCTCTGCGGGCGGCGGGCAAGGACCCCGCGGGAACTCCGAAATCTGTCGCGGCCGGTGATGGAGATTCCGCGGAATTCCAGCGCATCCGATCGGTCGACTACCAAGCGGCAACGGTCGCTGAGCCTCTCATCCTGCAGGGCTGGGAGATCGTCGACGAGGTGAACCGCGCACTCGCGAAGACCGATTGGTCGGGCTTTGTTCCGGCTCCCGGGCTCATCACCAAGGCCAATGTGCCCTCTGGCGACACCTTCGACCCGGCGAGCGGATATCGCGACGTTTATAAGAAGGTGTGGGGCAAGTAGCAAGCGCAGGCTCCGGCCGGGCCACCTCTCGGGTTGTCCGGCCGGACTCGCTCATCGGGCATGCTCACGATCAGGGAGTGTGCGACTCCACGAAGGCTCGGGTGACCGCGATGTCGTTGTCACCGAAACCCTCGGCAACCAGCGCACTGAACTGATCGAACAAGAGGTCAAGCTGGGGGGTGACCGTGGCCGTGCGCGTGGCCTGGGCCCTCGCGAACGAAAGATCTTTGACCATGTATTTCGCCACTCCGGAAGGGCTGTAATCCTTGTTGACGAATCGTTCCAACCGCGTTTCGAGCACTCGGCTTCCGGCGTATCCGCCGGAAAGCAGCGTGAGAAGTGCCCGAACGTCAAGTCCGCTCCTCTCCGCGATCACGATTGCCTCTCCGAGGGCGAGCACGGCGGATGCAACGATCATCTGGTTGCACGCCTTCGCGATCTGCCCCGAACCGAGGGGGCCGAGCAGCACGGGGGTGCCGAAAGCACGCAGGGCGGGACGAGCCCGCTCAAAGTCATCCGGCGCCCCGCCGACCATGATCGACAGCGTTCCCGCGATCGCTCCGTCTTCGCCGCCACTCACCGGAGTATCGATCACGGTCGCGAGGCCCGCCGTTCGGTCCCCGATCATGCTGGCAATGAGTCGCACTCCCTCCGGGGATGAGGTCGATCCGATGGCGATCACGGTCGGCATCGTGATTCCGGCCAGGAGGCCGTCCGCCCCCTCCAGCACCTGCTCGACGTCGGGGAGATCGGGCAGCATCAGCACGATCACGTCGCTCTGTTCCGCCAGGCGGCGAGGGGTCGAGGCCCAGTTCGCGCCGGTATCGACCAGGTCCGAGACTCTCTCTCGGTTCCTCGCGGTCACCGTCAGTTGTGATGATCGTTCTTCGGCTGCGCGGAGGGAATGCACGGCCATCGGATGCCCCATCACCCCTAGCCCGATCATTCCGACACGGGGAAAAGGCTGCGACGTGGTGGTATCCGGATTCATCTGCACAGCATAACGAACCCCGTTCAGAGGGGTGAATGGTCGATTTCGACTGTCCGCTACCCCTGGCGTAATTACTCTCACTCGCGACGAAAGATGAAACCGTGACGAACCAGACCGACCGCCTCCGCGTTGTCGTGGCGACACCCCTCAGCGAAGAACTTTGCGCCAGGATCGAAGAACTCGAACCCAGGGTCGAGCTGATTCGTGACCAATCGCTTCTCCCGCCGATGCGGTGGCCGGGAGACCATGCGGGAGAGCCGAGTTTTCGCCGCACGGATGCCGGGGAAGAAAAATTCTGCCGTCTCGTCGATTCGGCGGATGCACTCTATGGAGTACCCGATGAGACACCGGTCAAGCTCGCCCGCACGGTGGCCGCAAATCCAGGCCTGCGCTGGGTGCAGACCATGCCGGCCGGCGGCGGCGGCCAGGTCAGGGCGGCTGGATTGACAGCTGCGCAGCTCCACAGGGTGATCTTCACCACCTCGGCCGGAGTGCATGCCCAGCCGCTGGCGGAATACGCGGTGTTCGGCCTACTCGCGGGCGCCAAGACCCTTCCCCGACTCATGGAGCAGCAGGAGGCATCCCTCTGGTCGGGTCGGTGGGCGATGGGTCTTATTTCTGAGCAGAAGATTCTCATTGTGGGTCTCGGAAGTATTGGCCGCGCCACGGCGGTCAAGCTTGCGTCGCTCGGCGCCTACGTCATGGGCACTTCTCGACAGGCGAATGCCGTCGAAGGAGTCGACGAAATCGTTCACCCCGATCGGCTAAGGGAAGCAGTGGCTTCCGTGGACGGAATCGTTGTGACGCTGCCGGGTACGGCTGCCACCGAGGGTTTGATGAGCGCAGAAGTATTTGCTGCGGTGAAGCCAGGGGTCACCGTGGTGAGCGTCGGGCGAGGGACCGTGATCGACGAAAGGGCGCTCATCGACGCCCTTCGGGACGGCAGGGTCGGATTTGCCGCTCTCGATGTCTTCGCCGATGAACCACTGGCGGTCGATAGCCCGCTATGGCAGCATCCCCGCGTGCTGGTGAGCCCCCACACCGCCGCATTGAATCCGGCGGAAGATAGGCTGATCGCCGAGCTGTTTGCGCGCAATGCGACACGGTTGCTCGACTCACGTCCCCTTATCAACCGGGTGGACACGGTCGAGTTCTATTGACGATGGCTGGTGAGGGGTTCGAGTGAGCGGCAACGTCAGCCACATCGGAAGAGATGACGTGGGAAGCGAGACGGACGGTGAGCGCACCGCGTCGGCTCCCGCAGTCGTGCGTTCGCTTCGCATTCTTGACTTCCTTGCGGAGTCCCACGGGCAGGTGCGTTCGCTGAGCGATATCGCCCGGGAGCTTGGAATCGCCAAGTCGTCGACATCAAACCTCTGTGCGGCGCTTGAAGATGGTCGTCTCATCCGCCGGACTTCCGGTGGCTACCTCCTTGGTCGACGCACCGTTGAGCTTGGAAGCTCCTACCTCTCCACTTTCGATCAGGTGAGGGAGTTCTATCGGATCTGCGAGGATTCGCCCGCGCTCTCCAGCCAACTCGTGCAGATTGCGATGCTCGACGGCCCCCGGGTGCTCTATCTCGCCGTATTCGAAGGGCATGAGAGGTTTCCCCTCTCAGCGAGCGTGGGGGATCGCTACCCGGCCTCTGCAACCGCGGTGGGAAAGGCGCTGCTCTCCGAGCTAGACCCGAACGAGATCGACCGGCTATTTGCGGACGGCAGGCACATCGTCACGTTCACGCCAGAGTCGACCGCGACCCTCACGGAGCTCCAGCAGAAGCTTTCGGCCACCCGGCAGCAGGGCTTCGCGGTGGACGCGGGAGAGGTGCACCCGAGCGTGGTTGGCCTCGCGGTGCTCGTTCCGTCGTCGCGAGCGTCTGATCCATCCTTTGCGATTGGAGTCTCGCTCGTCTTTCCCGACAATACGGCTGCGCAGCAGGCAATCGCGGTTGAGGCACTTCGCTCTGCGGCGGCCCAACTCACGACCCCGTTGCTGGTCTCCGAAAGCATCTAAGCGACCGGGGTTCGTTCATCATATTGAACGTAGTTCAGCAGACTGGTAGTATGACGCTTGCAGGAGCTGTGGGCAGACCAGTCCTCCTGGTTGCCGCTACCCAGGGATACCAATGACGTCATCACTGTTCGACCTTAGCGATCGAGTCGCTCTGGTCACCGGATCCAGCCGAGGCATCGGCCTGGCCCTCGCAACCGGTCTCGCGCAGGCGGGTGCGCGCGTCGTGTTGCACGGCCGCGACCCCGTGGTTCTCGAATCCGCTCGAGCTGAATTGGCCGGCGCATCCGGCGCCACAGTGTTTACGACTGTATTTGATGTGACGGATGCTTCGGAGGTTGCTGTAGGCGTCGCGCGTGTCGAGTCCGAGGTCGGCCCCCTCGACATTTTGGTGAACAATGCAGGGATCCAGCGACGCAACCCGTTCGTCGAGTTCACCCTGTCGGATTGGGACGACCTGGTAGCGACCAACCTGTCCAGTGTATTTTTCGTGGGTCAGGCCGTCGCTCGCCGGATGGTGCCTCGTGGGAGAGGGAAAATCGTCAATATTGGGTCGGTGCAGTCGCAACTCGGTCGGCCAGGCATCGCACCTTATGCGGCGACCAAAGGGGGAGTGGCGATGCTCACGAAGGGCATGTGCGCCGATCTCGGACCGAGTGGCATCCAGGTGAATGCCCTCGCCCCCGGCTATTTCGACACCGAACTCACTCGGGCTCTCGTCGAAGACACGGCCTTCAGTGAATGGGTACGCACCCGCACGCCCGCCGGGCGCTGGGGGCAGCTGAACGACCTCATCGGAGCCCTGGTCTTCCTCTGCTCTGACGCTTCCGATTTCGTCAATGGCCAGGTGCTGTACGTCGATGGTGGGATGACCGCAGTCGTCTGACTGCAGCGCCCTGAACAGGAGGCACGCAATGCGCTTTGCCCGATTACAGACTGCCGACGGCATCGCGAATGCCGTGGCTTCCGGCGACTCATGGCGCCACATCGAGGATCCATTCGCCGAGACGCTGGAATATACCGGCGAACACACGCCGACGGATGACGGGATACTTCTCGCTCCCGTGCGACCTCGAGTGATCGTAGGCATCGCCCACAACCGCGGTAACAACGATCATCCGCTGCCGATACAGGCCTGGCACAAGTCACCGCACAGTGTGGCGAACCCGGGCGAGATCATCCCGGTGCGGCGAGACATCGGCACCGTTAATATCGAGGGAGAGCTGGCTGTGGTGATTGGTCGGCAGTCCTACCAGCTCACTGAGTCGAACGCCTTCGATCACGTTTTCGGCTACACCGTCGCCAACGACGTGACCAACATCGACCAGGTGCCCAAGGACGAGAAGAATTTCCAGGCTAAAAGTGGAATCAATTACACCCCGCTTGGACCCTGGATTGAGACGGAGATCGCCGATCCGGAGAACGTCGCTACCGAGGTCGTCATCAATGGGCGGGTGGTCGGTCAGTCCGGCTCGTTCAACCTGCCGTCGAGCGTAGTGGCGTCCCTGGTGTACGTCACCAGTTGGCTGCGGCTCGAAACCGGCGATGTAGTTCTCACCGGCGCGCCAAATACCTTTTTCGCAGCACAACCTGGTGACAGGGTCGAGATCACGCTCGCCGGTATCGGCACTCTCACCAACACGATCGGCTAGGAGGCCGCATGCCCGAACTGCCCACCAAGAGCCTCGGAGTCGTGGCCTACGCGAAAGGCGACCTCAGGGTCGAGGAGGTGGCTGTCCCGGTGCCGCGGGCGCACCAGAGCGTTGTGCAGATTCACTACGGCGGAATCTGCGGTTCCGATCTCCACTACTGGCTGCACGGTGCGGCAGGGGAGTCCATCCTGTCCGCACCAATGGTGCTTGGCCATGAGGTTGTCGGGCGCGTAGTTCGTTCAGCAGCGGACGGATCGGGCCCGATCGTCGGTACTGCTGTGGCGGTTCACCCGGCCACTCCCGGCCCCGGCGATGGGTCACGCTATCCGCTCGATCGCCCGAATCTCTCGCCGGGGTGCAGCTATCTCGGAAGTGCCGCGCGCATTCCCCACACCGACGGTGCGTTCGCAGGAATCGTAGTACTCGACTCGCGGATGCTCCATCCCCTGCCATCGGAATTGCCCTTGCTCACCGCCGCCCTCATCGAACCGGCCAGTGTGGCCTGGCACGCGGTCGCGCGCGCGGGTTCGGTCAGAGGAAAGCGAGTGCTGGTCGTGGGGTCGGGCCCGATCGGAGCCTTGGTGATTGCCGTACTCGCCAGAGCCGGAGCGGCGGAGATTATCGCCGTCGACGTCTTCGACAAACCCCTTGAGGTCGCATCCGCGGTTGGAGCGACCCGGGTGCTCCACGCGGGCGATACCGATGCGATAGCAGCGGTGGACGCTGACGTGGTGATCGAGTCGTCTGGCAGCTCTCGCGGACTGGCCTCGGCAGTGCGCGGTGCGACGCGCGGTGGACGTATCGTGATGGTGGGGCTGCTCCCGTCTGGCGAACAGCCCGCACTCATTTCCCTTGCCATCACCCGGGAACTTGAGCTTGTTGGTTCATTCCGGTTTGTCGACGAAATTGATGAGGTAATCCATGCTCTTTCTGACGGATCGCTCTTCGTCGATCCGGTCGTGACACACGAATACGCGGTTGCCGACGCTCTCGAGGCGTTCGAAATGGCTCGCGATTCGGGTCGATCCGGCAAGGTGTTGTTGCGTTTCCCATGAAGCCCCTCCTCGTGGTCATGGGTGTCTCCGGCTCGGGTAAGACGACGGTCGGGATCGCGCTTGCTGCGGCAGTTGACGTGCCGTTCCGGGATGCCGACGACCTGCATCCGGCCGCGAATGTGGCGAAGATGGCCGCGGGGATCGCTCTGACTGATGGCGATCGGATGCCCTGGCTGGCGTTGGTGGGCGCCGAGCTCGCCGCCGCCCCTGGTGGTCTCGTCATCGCGTGTTCTGCGTTGAAGAAGGTCTATCGGCGGGCGATTCTCGCGGCGGCGCCGTCGGTGCGGTTCGTGTTCCTCGACGGCTCGCGTGGACTGCTGGAGTCCCGGGTGCAGTTTCGGCGGGGCCATTTCATGCCGGCGGCGCTGCTCGATTCGCAGCTCGCCACGCTCGAGCCGCTCGCGCCGGACGAGCCCGGAGTGCGGGTGTCGCTCGACGAGCACCTCACCGTGCCGTCGATCGTTGCGCTGGTCGTCGCGCCGCTGGTCGTCGCGCCGCTGGTGGTCGCGCCGCTGGTGGTGACGCCGCTGGTCGCCGCGCCGCTGGTGGAGCATCCCCCGGCGACTTCCCCGGACACTTCCCCGCTCCTCCGCGCTCCCGAGTGACACGCGCGCCCGAATGTTCGGGCGCGCGTGTCACTCACGGCGGCGGAGCAGCCCCTAGCTCCCCGCGCCGGCTGCGTTCAGCGTCGACACCTCGGCCGCCGACAGCGCCCGGTCGAAGACCTTCACGGTGTCGACAGCTCCTCCGAGGAAGTCCACCGGTGTACCGCCGAACTTGCCCCGTCCGATCTCCAGGTTGCCGGTTCCCTTGTTGCCGCCGCCGAGGATGCCGACCGAGCCCGAGAGCACGCCATCCACATAGATCGACAGCTTCGAGTTCGTCACATCCCGCACGCCGACGAGGTGGTACCACTTGCCCGCGACCGGCTGGCCGACCGTCGTGGCCAGTGCCCGCACACTCGCGAAGCTGAAGGCCCAGCGTTTGTCGGCCCCCGAGTACTGCAGGAAGAAGGCGCTGTTCGCGTCCCCGTCCTCGCTCGCCACCGTCTGAAAGGCATCCCCGACCGCGTTCAGCTTCGCCCACGCCGAGATGCTGTAGTTCGTGTTCTCGGTCGGGATGAGCGTTCCGGATGACTCGGCGAACTGGTCTGCTCCATTGAGTGTCAATGCATTGCCACTGATGCCAGGTGCGAAGGTCGCTCCATTGCGCAGCGCGAGATCATGCGACCCGACGCTGTCAGCCGCAACTGCGCCGGAGGTCTCGTCGAACGACCAGCGGTCGACCCCGGCGAGCCCCGGCGTGCCGGGAGGAGCGGCCGGTGTGGCTTTCGCACCGGCCGCGATCACGGCGAGGTTCGACGCACGAACGCGCGCCTCATCCACCTTCTCCACTTGGCGGTCGTAGGTGAAGAAACCGTTCTGCTCTCCCTCCACGTCGGTGATCTGCGTGTAGACGCTGCCGGAGAGGCCATAAGGGGCTCCCTGGACACGCAGCACGGCGTTGTTCGCTTCGTACGCGTCGTTGAGCGCCGCGGCATCCTTCACCGAACCGTAGGGGTTGATCGGAGCGCCCGGCCAGGTGTGGCCAGCAACGGAGAGGGTGAGCCCGCCGTGCTCGCCGTCGATGGATGCCCGGGTCGCGTCCGGTGCGGGAAGGGCCGGTCCCTGATACTGGTGCCAGTCGATCACGTCGCCCGTACCCGGGTCGCCGGGAGTGTCGCAGCAATTCGATCCGCTCCGGTCATTCACGAGTCGGGTCGGGTCCTGCTTCTTGACCTGCGCGCCGACGTCACTCGCAGCCGAAACGCTCCACTGGCCCCAGCCCTCATTGAACGGGATCCAGCCGATGATCGAGGTCACATTCTTCAGCTGCGTCACCATCTGCGCCGTCTCGGCCCGGAAGTTCGCCTTGTAACCGGTGGTGAGTGATCCGTTGCGTCCGGTCGGCAGCGCAGGAGAGTCCTGCCACACCATGATCCCGAGCTTGTCGGCCCAGTAGTACCAGCGCGCTGGCTCGACCTTGATGTGCTTGCGGATCGTGTTGAAGCCGAGATCCTTCGTCTTCTGGATGTCGAATTTGAGGGCGGCATCCGTCGGTGCCGTGTAGATACCGTCCGGCCAGTAGCCCTGGTCGAGAGTCGACAGCAGGAAGGTCGGTGTTCCGTTGAGGGTGATGCGCTGCTTGCCGCCGACATTTGCGACGGCGATTGTTCGCAGGCCGGCATAGCTTTCTACGCTGTCGGTGCCGTGGCCGTTGCCCTTGAGCGTGGCCTTGAAGGTATAGAGGAACGGATCATCCGGGCTCCACAGGTGGGGTTTTGGCACCGTGAGCTTCATCGACTCGTTCGCCGCACCATTGCCGCTGGCAACCTTCTTGGTTCCGGCGTAGACGTCGACTGCGAGCTTCTGGTTGGTCGGATCGCCGTTGAGGGTCGTCGTGATCGTGAAGCTCGAGGAGGCGACATCCGGAGTCGCGGTGAGGCTTGCGATACTCGTCGCAGCCACGGGTTCAAGCCAGACCGACTGCCAGATTCCGGATGCGGCGGTGTAGAAGATGCCGCTCGGATCGAGCCGCTGCTTGCCGACCGGGATGGTGGCGCTGTCCACCGGCGAGTGCACCGCCACCACGATCTCCTGCGGGCCGCGGGCACGGAGAGCGCTCGTGATGTCCACGCTGAAGGCGTCGTACGCTCCGGTGTGGCGCGCGAGTTGGGTGCCGTTCACGTAGACGGTCGCGTCGTAGTTCACCGCGCCGAAGTTAAGTCGGAGGTGCTGGTCACCGGTGGTGAAGTTCTTCGGCACGTCCACGGCGCGGCGATAGAACATGTAGTCGGAATGCTTCTGCACTCCGCTCAGTGCCGACTCGGTCGGGTAGGGCACCAGGATCTGTCCGGCGAGGTCGGTGCCGATTGGGGGAGCGCTGAAGCCGTCGGTCTCCGCGTACTGCCAGAGCCCGTTGAGGCTCTGCCACTGCGGGGATGCCACGGACGGGCGCGCCAATTGCGGCCGAGGGTAATCGGGCAGCGCGTTCGTCGGGGTGACGTCGGCGGTCCACGGGGTGGCGAGGGGCGCGGTCTTGCCGCTCCAGGTATTTCCGGTGGGAGTCGCCGCATTCGCAATTCCCGGTGCTGCGATCAGCGCGATCGTGCTGCTGGTGGCGAGCACGATACCCGCCCATCGCCTGCGTCTTTTCATCATTCGTGACCAACTTCCTTGTTGACTATCGACAGAGCCGGCGCAGGTGCTCGGGATGGCGGCGGGGAGACGACTATGAACTCCTCGTGGTCATTGTTGCTAAATCGTGTCCGAAAGTCCAGTGTTTTTGGATCGTCGAGTGATCCGACCCTCCGCGCCGTCGAGTGACACGTGTGCCGCGGGGTGACCCGTGTGCCGTCGGGTGACACGCGCGCTGCCCGATGTCACCCGCGTTGTCGGGTGTCACGTCTGCGTGCCCGAGTGACGCCCCGCGTGCCCGAGTGACGCCTCTGCGCCGCCGAGTGACACGCGCACCCGAAAATTCGGGCGCACGTGTCACTCGGCGGCGCGGAGGTCCCCCGCACGCCCCAGCGACCGTCCCGCGACCGGCGCGACCCGTGTAAGATTTCAAGCTGTACTTCGGCGAGGGATGTCATGCATCCGTTATCGACGCGGTGGATCGGGCACGTGGCTGCTTTCAGCCCCAAAGTCTTTCCTCACGCTGATGCGTTCGAGTGAAAACCAATAGACGCGGGTTGCACCCGCGAAGGAGAAAAATGTCTGAGAAAAAAGCTCACAAAGAGCTCACCAATAAGATCGCGGCCGAGTCGCGCACCACCTTCGGCAAGGGCGTCGCTCGCAAACTGCGTGCCGCCGGCAAGGTGCCTGCAGTCGTGTACGGTCACGGCACCGAGCCGAAGCACATCAGCCTGCCGGCCCACGAGATTGCGCTGCTGCTTCGTAAGGCCAACGCCATCCTGGACCTCCAGCTCGACGGAGGAGCAAACCAGCTCGCCCTCGTGAAAGACGTGCAGAAGGATCCGCTTCGCCAGATCATCGAGCACATCGACCTGATCGTGTTGCGCAAGGGCGAGCGCGTCGAGGTCGACGTGGCCGTTCACGTGACAGGAGAGCCTGCCGCGGGCACCTCGATCGACCTGGATGCCAAGTCGATCACAATCGAGGCTCTCGCCACCAACATCCCGCAGAACGTCGTCGTCGACGTCGAGGGCTTTGAGGCTGGCGCGCAGATCTTCGCGAAGGATGTCGCGCTGCCCGAGGGTTCGGTGCTTGTTACCGACCCGGAGACGCTCGTCGTCGCCATCAGCATCCCGCAGGAGCAGGATCTCGGCGAGATCCCAGAGGTCGAGGAGACTGAGGAAGCCCCCGTCGAGGAAGACGCCGCAGAGTAGTAACCCCTTCATCACCACACTGCAGTAACAGTCCATGGACTCCACTCAGTGGCTCGTAGTCGGGCTCGGCAATCCCGGGCCCGACTACGCGAGCAATCGACACAATGTCGGCCAGATGGTCCTTGCCGACCTCGCGCACCGTGCCTCGGCATCCTTCCGTTCGCACAAGACACACTCGACCGTGGCCGAGGGGCGCTCGGGTCTCGAGGGTCCGAGGCTCGTGCTGGCCAAGCCCAACAGCTTCATGAACCTCTCCGGCGGGCCGGTCGTCTCGCTACTCAACTTCTACAAGATCGAGCCGGCGCAGCTGATCGTTGTGCATGACGAGCTGGATATTCCGTTCGACAAGCTCAAGATCAAATTCGGTGGCGGGCACGGCGGCCACAATGGCATCCGCGACATCATCTCGGCGATCGGTACGGGGGACTTCACCCGGGTGCGGGTCGGTATTGGTCGCCCGCCCGGTCGGCAGTCCGCGGCCGATTTCGTGCTGCGCGACTTCGGCTCCACCGAGCGCGCCGTGCTTCCCAATCTTTTGGCGGATGCCGCGGATGCGGTCGAGTCCATCGCCCGCGACGGACTCACTGCGGCCCAGCTGCGCTTCCATACCGCCGCCGAATAGCAGCGCGAGCCGCGCACTCCGCTGATCGGCCCCGCGCGCTCCGCTGATCGAGCGCGCGCGCTCCGCTGATCGAGCTGGCGCGCTGATCAGGCAGGCGCGCCTGTGCCGTATCGAGATCCCCGCAGCTGCCTGTCATCCCCCACGAGTACACTTGCCCGAGTGATACTTTCGGGCTTGAATTCTGCGCTCTTGCACGCCCACACGTTCGAAAACGCCGTTTCCTGGGCGTCCCGCAGTGCGGACTTCTCTCTCGTGGATGGCCTCCGCGCCCCACTCCTCGCGTCACTGCTGAAGTCGCGCGCTGACAGGTCAAACGCTCCGCAGGCACTCCTTGCAATCGTGGCGACCGGCCGTGATTCCGAGTCCCTGCGATCTGCCATTGCCAGCGTGATGCCAGAGGCCAAGGTCGTGGAGTTCCCCGCCTGGGAGACCCTCCCACACGAGCGCCTGAGCCCCAGCGCCGAAACCGTCGGCAAGCGCATCCATGCCCTGCGCATCATGCAGCGCTGGCAGGATGCCCCGGCGGGCGATCTCGTGGTCGTCGCGAGTGTGCGCGCGGCGCTCCAGCCCCTCGCCGACAATCTCACCAGCATCGAGCCGCTCGCACTGACCGCCGGCGGCCGAGGTTACAACCTGGCGGGCATCAGCCGCCAGCTCGTCGATCTGGCGTATTCCCGCGTCGACATGGTCACGCGTCGCGGCGAATTCGCGGTGCGTGGCGGCATCCTCGATGTGTTCGCGCCGGTGGCGGAGCATCCCTGGCGGGTGGAGTTCTTCGGCGACGAGGTCGAGCAGATCCGCCAGTTCTCGGTCGCCGACCAACGCTCGATGGAGGAGCCGGTCCCAATGGTCGAGCTGCCGCCGAGCCGCGAGCTGTTGCTGAGCGATGCCGTGAAGCAGCGCGCCCGCGAGATGCAGCATGAGTTTCCGAGTCTCAGCCAGATGCTCGCCAAGATCAGCGAGGGCATCCCGGTCGACGGCATGGAGTCGCTCGCGCCCGCGCTCGCCGATCGTCTCGTGCCGCTCACCCACTATCTTCCGACGGATGCCGCGATCGCCGTTCTCGCGCCCGAACGGGTCGCGAGTCGCGCCGTGAGCCTCGTCGAGACCAATCGCGAGTTCCTCAGTGCCGCCTGGAATGCCGCCACCGCGGGGGCCGAGGCTCCGATCGACCTCGATTCGGGCGACTTCCTCAGCATCAACGCGCTGCGGGATGCCGCCGGCTCCCGCAACTGGTGGACGCTCAGCAGTTTCGACAGCGGTGGCAGTGTCGACAGCGGCACCGAGTCGTCAGAGACCTCCGAACTTCGCGACGGCGACCACTACATCCGCATCGGCGCCACCACCGTTCCCACCTTCCAGGGCCAGGCCGACGGTGCAATCGACTATGTCGGCGACCGGCTCAAGGATGGCTGGACCGTCGCGGTCGTCGCCGCCGGGCACGGTCTGGTCGAACGCGCCGTGGAGGCCCTCGGGGAGCATGGCTTCGCCGCGCGCATGGTCGACGAGTTACCGCACACGATGGATACCGGCGTCGCGTACCTGCTCTGCGCATCCGTCGAGCACGGCTTCGAGTTGCCGGAGATCAAGTTCGCACTGCTGAGTGAGAGCGAGTTCTACGGGCGGGCAGCGGGCTACGACACCCGTCAGGTGAAGAAGCTGGCGAGCCGACGTAAGAACGTCGTCGATCCGCTGCAACTCAAGGCCGGGGATTTCGTGGTGCACGAGACCCACGGCATCGGGCGATTCGCCGAGCTCGTGCAGCGCACCGTCTCCACCGGGGGGCGCAACCCGGTGAAGAACAATCGCGAATACCTGCTGGTCGAATACGCGCCGTCGAAGCGCGGCTATCCCAACGACAAGCTCTACGTTCCCACCGACCAGCTCGACCTTCTCACCCGCTATGTGGGGGGAGAGGCGCCCGCCCTCAGCAAGATGGGTGGATCCGAATGGGCGGCCCAGAAGGGACGCGCCCGCAAGGCAGTGCGTGATATCGCCGTCGAGCTCGTGAAGCTGTACTCGGCCCGCATGGCGAGCCGCGGCCACGCCTTCCCCCCGGATACCCCGTGGCAGCGCGAGCTCGAGGAGGCCTTCCCGTTCGCGGAGACCCCCGACCAGCTCACCACCATCGACGAGGTCAAGGCCGACATGGAGCGGCCGATCCCGATGGACCGACTCATCTCCGGCGACGTGGGCTACGGCAAGACCGAGATCGCCATTCGGGCCGCCTTCAAGGCCGTGCAGGATAACAAGCAGGTCGTGATGCTGGTGCCCACAACCCTGCTCGTGAAGCAACATATGGAGACCTTCGCCGAGCGCTTCGCGGGCTTTCCCGTGCATCTGCGCGCGCTCAGTCGCTTCCAGTCCGACAAGGAGTCGAAGGAGACGATCGAGGGCATGGCGGATGGCACGGTGGATGTCGTCATCGGCACCCACCGCCTGCTCAGCTCGGGAATCGTGCTCAAGGACCTTGGGCTCGTGATCATCGACGAGGAGCAGCGCTTCGGAGTCGAGCACAAAGACGCACTGAAGAAGCTGAAGACCAACGTGGACATCCTCGCGATGAGCGCGACGCCCATCCCGCGCACGCTGGAGATGGCGGTGACCGGCATCCGCGAGATGTCGACGCTCGCGACACCGCCGGAGGACCGGCATCCGATCCTCACCTTCGTCGGTCCGTACAACGACAAGCAGGTCGGCGCCGCGATTCGCCGCGAGTTGCTGCGTGAAGGCCAGATCTTCTTTGTACATAACCGGGTTTCGTCAATCAGTCGGGTCGCCTCGCAGCTGGCCGAGCTGGTACCGGAGGCGCGCATCGCTGTCGCGCATGGCCAGCTTCCCGAGCACGTGCTCGAGCAGGTGATGGTGGATTTCTGGGAGCGCAAATTCGACGTGCTCGTTTCAACCACCATCATCGAGACCGGGCTCGACATCGCCAACGCGAACACGCTCATCATCGACCGGGCCGATAAATACGGACTCAGCCAGCTGCACCAGTTGCGCGGTCGCGTCGGCCGCGGGCGCGAGCGGGCCTACGCCTACTTTCTCTACGACGCCGATAAGCCCCTCGGTGAGGTCGCCCACGACCGGCTCGCCACGATCGCCGCGAACAACGAGCTCGGCGCCGGAATGCAGGTCGCTCTCAAGGACCTCGAGATCCGCGGTGCCGGCAACTTGCTCGGTGGAGAACAGTCCGGTCACATCGCCGGTGTCGGCTTCGACCTCTACCTGCGCATGATCGGCGAGGCGGTGTCGACCTTCCGCGGGGATGTCGCCGAGGGCCAGACCGAGCTGCGTCTCGAGCTGCCGGTCAATGCCCACATTCCCGAGGAATATGTCGAGAGCGAGCGGTTGCGGCTCGAGGCCTACCAGAAGCTGTCGACCGCGGCCTCTCCCACGGCATCCCCCGACTCCATCGATCGGGTTCTCGAGGAGCTCACTGACCGCTACGGCGAGCCGCCCGTCGAGGTACAGAACCTCATCGCGGTCTCGCGTTTGCGGCGGATGGCGCAGAAGTCCGGCCTCTCGGAGGTCGTGACCGCCGGTGGCAACCTGCGGATCGCATCCATGGAGCTCGCGGATTCGATCCAAATCCGGCTGCAGCGGATGTTCCCGGGTGCCCGCTACTTTGGCCAGACCCATTCGGTGTCGGTTCCGCTCCCGGTGCGCCAAGGAATTCCGCTCGCCGACTCGGATCTGATCGAGTGGACCGGCCAGCTGCTGGTCGCCATTTTCGGCGCCGAGCTCAAGGTAGAAGCCCCGGTGCCGGAGTAAACGCAAGCGCCGAGTAAACCCCAGACCCCTCCTCAACAAGCCCTCAGCTGCACGACCATTCCATAGCGCACGGCATCACGTTCCCACTTTCCCCGCACTACCGCTACCGTCACGGCATGAACCCCCACCCCCAGCCGTCAGCCGAGCCCCACACCAAACCCCTGGTCGGGGGCGAGCCGGCCCGGCTCCTTGCCGAGGCCATCCGCAGCTTTCCGGTCAGCCTCAGCAGTGCCGGCGCACCCCGACTGCACAACATCGCGACCGGGCAGACGCGCGCGATGATCCAGCGCGCCTACGAGCGCATCGAGATCGAAGTCATGGGTGAGATGGCCAACTGCAGCTGCCCTGGCGAGCATCGCACGCTCGACGTGGACGAATACGAGTGGCTCATCTACAGCGACCTGATGGGAAAAGTAAAGATCGCGCTCGGGGAGACCGGCAGGGTAGAGGCGTTGTGGTCGAGCTGACGGTACCATATCGCATCCCAAGTCGGTATCGTACGGGGATGAGCAAACAAATCGCAGTGCGACTGCCTGACGACCTGGTGGACTTTCTTGACGAGCTCGTCGCGAGCGGCGACGAAGCCAGCCGGGCATCCATCGTCACCCGTGCGCTGAAACACGAGAAGCGGCGGCTGGGAACGCTCACGGACGTTGAGATCCTCAAGCGGCTGGGCGAGGATCCTGAGTTGATACAGTTCGCGGAATACAGCAGCCGTAATCTCCCTGAACTCGACTGATGCGGCCCATTTATCTGGCGGGAACCGACAAGCTTCGCCCGGTCGTAATGCTCACGCGAGAAGGAGTTCGACCGTACCTGACCTGGATCACCGTCGCGCCGATTACCTCCACGAGACGCGGACTACAGACGGAAGTCATCGTCGGCACCCCCAACGGCTTGGATCATGAATCCGTCATATCGTGCGACAACGTCCAGACGATTCGAGCGACGGAACTAGGCCGACAGATCGGCTTTCTGCTCCCCTCGCAGGAGCGCGCCCTCACCGACGCGCTGCTCGCCGCGTTCGATCTCGAATAGGTCCCGCTCTCCACACCACAACCGCCCGACTCACTTGTCCACAGATCGCGCAATCGCCCACTGACGCCCATTCCCAACTCGGCACACTTGCCGCATGACAGTGATCCTCAAAGCAAACGGCCCGGCAGACCTGCTCGCGATGGCGCCACCGATGGTGGGCTTCCTCCCGCGCAACAGCGTCGTGCTCGTCGCGTTCCGCGGCAAACGCACCTGTGGCGCGATGCGGTTTGACCTCCCGGCATCCGGTGATCGTGTCGTGCATAAGCGCGTCGTGACCACCATCGTCGGCATGTTCTGCAAGCTGCCGGCGGTGGATGCTGCGGTGGTGATCGTCTACACCGACGACGAGTTCGGCGGCGGTGATGCCATTCCGCAGGCAGACTTTGCCGACGTGATCGGGCGCCGACTGCAGCTCTCGGGCTTCGAGGTGCGCGAGTCGATCTGCCAGGCGGCGGATGGCTGGGCATCCTATTTCGACAGCGAGGTACCGGTCGGCGGTCATCCACTCGCGCAAATTACCGAGTCGACTGTCGCCCGGGCGATCGCTGACCAGCGCGGACTGTTCCCGACTCCGGCGACGATGACCGATCGCGTGCCTCGCGCCGAGAAGTCGCAGCGATCACGAATGTCGAAGAGACTCGCGGCCTACCAGAACCTCGTCACTGGGCTCGATGAGCAGGATGGGAACTCCCCGCCCGGCGTGTTCACAGTGCTCGGCGACATCCCCATTTTCGCCGAGGGTGCGCTCGCCTGGGATGCCGCCGCGCTCGATGCAGAGGGTGCGCTTCTGGTTTTCGCACTTCAGGGGCCGCCGATTCGGGATCTCGTGATGCTGCAGTGGGCATTCGGTCTCGAGGCCGGAGACCGGCTGTGGGAGCGCGATCCACGGGAGGGGCCATTCGACGGCCCGGACGACGCGGACCTTGCCAATCTGATGATCGGGATCGGCCCGCGCCCCGATCCGCACCGTATCGAGGGCGCACTCGCGCTGATGCTCGAGCTCACCTCGCGCACCGAGGATGTGAACCGGCCACCCCTGCTCTGCATGCTCGCCTGGCTCAACTGGGCGCTCGGTCACGGAACGCAGGCGGGGCTGCACCTGGACGAAGCACTGGCCATCGCGCCCACCTACTCGATGGCGCAGCTGCTCGAGTCGATGATGTGCACCGGTGTCATGCCCGAGTGGGCGTTCGAGCGTGCGGCACCCCCAAACTAATGCCTCTCCAGAGTCCAGAAGTGGTACCTTCTATCCATGAGTGGTACGCATGCCTTCACGGTGGGAGACCGGGGCAGGGTCGTGCTTCCCAGCCGACTTCGGCAGAATCGCGGTTGGCCAGAGGGCACCACTCTTGTCGCAATAGAGAGTGCTACCGGTGTGGTTGTCGCGTCTCGTGATGAGCTGGAGTCGATTGTCGCGAAGCAGCTTGCCGGTATAGACCTCGTGGCCCAGCTTCTCGAAGAACGCCGTGCGTCCGCTGCACGTGATGATCGCGCGTGAACGTCTTTGACTCCTCTGCGCTGATCGCCTATCTCCGCCGAGAATCGGGTAGCGAGCTGGTGCGGGAGCAGCTGCTCGTTGGGGGTGTGTGCAGCGCGGCCAATTGGTGCGAAGTGGCACAGAAGGTGCGCTTCGCAGGCGGAGACTGGCAAATCTCCCGTGCGCTGCTCCTGAGCTACGAGCTTTCGGTCGAGCCAGTCACGCAGGCGGATGCCGAGGACGCGGCGCTGCTGTGGGTCACGGGTTCTGCACTCTCGCTCGCAGATCGTCTCTGTTTGGCGCTGACGAATCGCTTAACCGCGACGGCGTGGACCGCGGATACCGCATGCCGCGACGTGCCCCACGTGCAACTGATCCGCTGATTCACCCTGAAGTCCGCCGTCACAGAGTGATCGCGAAATCACCGCGCGCCGGACTGCCGGGACGGTCGACCCTGGGCTGGCGATCCGAGCGCACCGTGGCGTCTCATCCGCTGACCATCCGGGTCGACCGTCCCGGCCGAACCGCTCTAGTGCCGGGGCAGCACGTGCGTTCCTTCGATCCGAACCGCCTGCAGCTGCTTCGGGTCGAGCCCGAGCAGTTTCAGGATGGTTGGCGCGATTTGAGTCGTCTCGACCGCTGAATCGACGGTGCGTGACCGGTTGTCGTCCCGGTCGCCGGAGGCGCCGACCGTCGAGACCACGAGAGGAACATCGCGGTCGTCGGCGCTTGCCCCACCGTGCTCCGCGATCTTCGACTTTCCGCCGGTGTAGACCACGCCGGTGGTCACCAGTCCGAAGATGTCGGGGTAGCGAGCATCCGATTCACTGGTGCCAAAGTACCGAGCAACCTCAGGTCCGGCGTAGATCGTGCTGAGTCCGGATGCCGCCACGGTCTTCGCCGTTCCGGCAATGGTGTTGCCGGCGGCCGAGTGGGTCGCGAGGTAGGTTTTCGCGAATGCTGCTGCGCCGGTGGAGTGATCGCTCAACCAGAGCTGCATGACATCGTCATTGGTCGAGAAGACCACGAGATCGGCGGCGGTCGGGTGACCGACCTTCCAGGCGGCGTTCAGTCCATCGATGATCGGCGCGTCAGGAACGCGCACCAGGGCTGCGGGATCGGTCGGAGACTGGCCGTGCTTTGCCGAGAGGATGATCGTGGTCTGCTTCGCCAGTCCGTGAGAGGCGATGGCCGCCTGCAGGCGGCCGAGTGAGGCATCCACATAGTCGAGGGCTTTGCTCAGAAGCGGGCCGGGCACAACGCCGCCCGCCAGGTATCCGCCGGTGAGGCCGTTTGAGGTCGGCAGCTTTTCGGCCGTCGAGACGCTCTGGAAGTTCATGCCGAAGATCGCCGGAACCGGTCGCTTCACCGTGCCGGAGTGATCGGTACCGCCGATCTCGTTGAGTACGGACTGCACCTTGTAGCCGTCGTACTGCTGGGTCGCGAGATTGTTTTTCGTCCAGTCGGAACTGCCGTAGGAGGCGGGTGCCGCGCTGTTGATCTCCGGGGTGAACAGGTCGTCGACGCCCTTACCCGACGGGCCGTTCAGGATCTCGTAGGCGGGGTGCTTGTCAGACCATGCCGTCGTGAGTCCTGCAGCCTTGGCGACTTCGAAGATTGTGTTCACCTTGAGGTACTGGTGCGGATACACCGGGGTGCAGGTCTTCGGGTCCACCGGGAGGGCGGCGGGGTTGAGCAACGTCTCCGGGTGTCCGGTGAGGGAGAGGATGCTACCCGGCAGCCCGGCGAGTCCCGCTCCGGCATCCAGGGCGTGAGGGTTCTTGTCGGCGTCCTCGGTGAAAGCGACTTCGGCTCCGAGGGCTGCACTCGCGCAATTCGTCGTGCCGGCGGGCAGAAGGGCGCGGTTGTAGCTGTCGTCGTAGTAAATGCCGGTCGTGCCGGGATTGCCGCCGGTCACCTGCCCAACCATGCCGGGGAACGAGTCCGACGGCACCGGAGTCTGGGCGTGGGTGTAGCTGGTGCCGTTCCCGACGAGGGCTGCGAACGCTGATTGCGGGTGGGCCTTGACGTACCAGTCCAGGTCTTTCTGGTGCAGCCCGTCCACCGAAAGCAGAAGCACATGCTCCCGCTTTGAGTGAGCGTGTCCTCCCGAGTCGGGGGACTCGCTTCCGTCGGCAAGTGCCGGTGCGGTGGCAGATCCGGCAATGAGGAGAGCACTCACGGCCACGGCGCCGAGCGCCTTCCCATAGTGAGGAATGAGCGGATGTTTGGAGGTCACGGGGGTGGATCCTTTCGACGGTCGGCCGCTCAATCTGCGGTCGCTTACGGCACGGTAGGCCTCCACCGCGACGTTCAGGAGAACGGAGAATGAACTGACGGTGACTATTGCCCGCCGATGCCAGGCGACCGGTCGAGTCTTCCGCTATGCCGTCGTAACAGCATCGTGATCCCCACCCCGATGGCCGCTCCCACCGAATTGGTGAGGATGTCGCTCCCACTCGCAAATCGCCTCGGCAGCAGCAGCGCTTGGCCCAGTTCGACGAAGCCCGAGAGCGCGATGCAGGCAAGCAGCACGATCCACCAGTGCCGCCGACTCAACTGCGCTGCAACCAGCGCCCCCAACGGCACGAACAGCAGCACGTTCGCTCCGCGTTCGATGAACCGATAGTCCACGACATCCGGAATCCCGACTAAATGCAGATATACGAGTACCCGCTCGAGCAAGCCGTCGATGGGCGCGTCGACGGGAGACGGCCAGAATCCGATCACCAGGCACGCCGTGACATACCCCACGCCCACAAAGGCGAGCAGTCGTCGGGTTCGCGCTCGCAGCATGGGGGAAGCATACGTATACGAGTAGCCGGGGGTCGAGCTAGTTTTCCATTACGCGACCGGAAAGATTTCGAGGTCGTAATCTCAAATTGGCAGATTCTCAAACGATCCATCTCTCTGCCGAAAAGTGACTCCCATTTGCGCGAAATGGGCGAGGTCAACGAGATCATCGATGGGCCGCGAGGGAAGCAACAGAGAGCAAGCTAGTTTCGAGATGGGGATGTGGCGTTGATAGTCAAGAAGCTGACCAATAGCCATCCGAACGTCTGACCTCGCCGGTGACGACTTCGCTTCATACAACGTCTTTGTGGTTGTGTCATAGATATCAGATAGAAGCGGCGACCGAGCTCCGGGAACTCGGATTGCCCAGCGTTTGACAGCGTAGGAGGGGTGTCCCAACCACGCGCGAAAGCTCTCTAGGAGTCCACTTTCCAGTCTCGATGCCGTTGTGGGCTCTGAGCCCGAGGTTTCGTAGAATATCGAGTCGTCGACTTCCGGTGGGACCATTCGAGCTACAGAGAGCGCCGGTGAGGCGCCACCTTCTTGATCCGACTCCTTTAGGGCCGTCTCGCCCACTGGAAGCAGGTGAAATATCAGTACTTGCCGAACTTCTCCGGAGGAGTCCGGTGCGGTCTGCCACGAAGCCGGCCCCATGGGGTCGACACGAAACTGGCCTATGTAGCGCTGAAGTTTGGTCTTGCTCTTGCCTACATATCCATCTGCAACAAAGAGCCGCAAGTCACGGCTTGCAGCAACGTGCCCAAGCACAGCGCCGTTATTTCCGGTCTCGGCGTGGTCACCGAGAGTGCCTTGCGCTGTATAGAAATAGCTTTCGTCTTCCCCGGGCCCGTCGAAGTTGTATCCATACTTCACGCCCGCGGAGGGGTCCGAAAATAGGAAAACGTTGTTCGAAGCGAGGGCGGGCACAATACCGCCTGAATAGCGGCTGCCACCGTATTGTTCGACTAGGTCGGCCCTCGTGGTCAAGGAATTCAATTGGGTATTCCACGGAGCGGCCATGACGCAACCCTATGAGTTACAGTCAAGGATTTCGCTCCCCAGTCAGGGGGAGTTGGCGCTGTCGATGTCAAAGCGGTACCTAGTGACCTCCCTAAGCAACGCCAACCCACAACCCATCCCGCGCCCGGGTCATCGCCACGTACAACTCCCGCCGGTCGAGCTCGCGCCGCTCGGTCTTGGTTGAGTCCTCGGAGACGGGCGCCGGCTCGAACAGCCGCGGGGGAGTGCGCACCACCAGCACCTGCTTGAACTCGAGGCCCTTTGCTCGCTTGATGGTGCCAACCTTGATCGCGTCGACGGGCGTGCCGTCGTAGGCGAGCAGTTCGATTGACCTGAGGCCGGCCGCGGCCAGCGCCTTGCTGACATCGCCGGCGGCGAAATTGGTGGGGGTGAGAATTCCGATGTCCCCAAGGTGCACGCCGGCAAGAAGCAGGCTTCGCACGTGGTCGATCAGCGAACTGTCGTGACCGGCAACCGAGGCGAAGCGCGTCACCTCCGGTCGCGCGCCGTGCCGCACCACCTCTGAGGTGACATCCGCCGTGGAGGGTGAGCCCTCGATATCGGCGAACTCGTCACCGGCGACCAAGGACAGGGCGAAGTCCGCGATCTCGATCGTGTTGCGGTAGTTCTTGGTCATGATCACGCCTCGGCCGGCAATCGAGATGTTGGCCTCTGCGAGCGTATAACCGCCCGGGTAGATCGTCTGCTGGCCGTCACCGATGAGAGTGAGGCCGTCGGGTCGGTCGCCAGCGATGCTGTGCAGCATGCGGATCATGGCACAGGAAAGATCCTGGGCTTCATCCACGACAACCGCGCTATAGCCCTCGAGCGGTGTCTTCCTCAACGACTGCTCGGCAAGCAGAATGATGTCGGCGAAGTCGTGAACCTGCGCCTCACGTAGCGCGAAATGGTACGCGCCGTGCAGCTGCCAGACCGCGTACCGCTGGGTGCCGTTCAGCCCACGCTTTCGACCGATCCGCGAGAGGGCGGCATAGTGCTCGAACTTCGTGAGGCCACGCCCCTTGATCACGCTCAGGATCTCGTCTCGCCAATAGTCCTTATCGCTGTCGATGCGCGCGAGCTCGGTATTCAGCCCGGTGGTTCGCCAAGCGTGCTCGAAAGCGAGGCTCGCTTTGGCGGGATCGAGATGAGTGCCGACCCCGCGCTCGCGCAAGAGTTTGAGTGCAAACGCGTGGATGCCGGAGAATTCGACGCGATCGACCACTTCGGGAGCCATCCGCTGCATCAGTGACGACAGCACCGCCGGGAGCGTGCGCACAAACGTGGTGACGAGCACGGTACCGGGCCTCGTGCGGGCGATGTATGCGGCGCGATGCAGCCCGACGACGGTCTTGCCCGTGCCAGCAGCACCACGAATGCGGGATGGGCCGTTGAACGATCGGCGGGCGAGTCGAGCCTGATCGGGGTGTAGAAAAGCCATCCATTCTTCAATCGGTTTCACCATGATGCTGCAGAGCAGAGCGTCCTCGATCTCCTCGAGTGTGATCAGCGCATCGTTGTAGGTCGTCTCGATCACCGGCTCGACCAGAGTCAGCTCGACCGCACGGCCGCGAGCGACGATCGGGGGAAAAAGCACCTCAAGCGCGGCACGAGCGGCATGAATCTGCACTGGTCGAAGTCGCGTTCCGCGATCGAGCAGATAGCGGATGGCCAGATCCTCACTCAGCAGATCGACACCGGATGCCTCGCCCCGCAGCCCTTCGCTCCCTAAACCTCCCTCCCCCATGCCTCTTTGCCCCATGCCTCCCTTCCCCATGAAGATCGCCGCAACCCTGATCTCACCGGGTGCGATTCCCACATCGGCGAGGGTGGCCTCGGTGATCTCGCGCAGCGACCCGAAGTTTTCGAATCTTTCCGTGACATCATCCTGTCCCTGGAAGACGCGACCATTGTGGATGCTCACCTGCCCCCACGCTTTGGCGTCGATGAGGAAGACACCAGACGGCCCGACCACGACGAAGTCGACATTCGCCGTGCGTGACCCCGGCCAGGCGCGGTCGGCAAGAACGTAGTAATCCTGCTCGACGAGGGGCTCCATCAGGTCGGCGAGGGTGCGTTCCCCGGCAGCTCCGGCGGAGTAGTTTCGATACATTTGGCGTGCCTTCACGGAGGCATATTCCGCGGCTTCGGCTTCGGCCAAATATCGGGCGGCCTCGCCGGCAGCCGAGTGACCTGCGGACATCGTCATTCCCCCAAACATGGTCGCCCCGGCTGGTGACCATTGCTTCATTCTTCGACCTATCCTCGCGGAATGAGGGGAACTGGTCTATCGCCCGTTCGGGGGTGGTGCCTCGTGTGGTGATCCCGCTTTATGGTGACCGCCCCGCTCGCCCCGCACTGAGAATCGTGTTGCGAAACGTCGTCTGAATCGGCGGATCTGGACGCCATCCGCGTATTGAGTTGCGGTCCCGTCGGTCCTCTCCTCCACAGGGCGTCCCGGCCGAACTTATCCACAGGTAAAAACAGATAAATACCTGATCAGAGCCAATATTTTAGTAGACTTTTGAGGTGCAGAGTGAGAGAATAGGAACATGACATTGACCCTCGAGCACCCCACGGAAGTCGCGCTGGCCGCGGCTGACGTGTGGACTGTTCCTGGGGTACAGAATCGGCTCAATCATGGGTTCGGCAGCGGAGATGCGGGCGAATCACTCATGCTCGAAGACCTCGAGAGCGCCTTCGCCGAGCGACGGATCATCGACGCGAAGATCACCCGACTTTCGGTGGATGCCGGCGAGATGATGAAGGCAATGCGAGCGATCGCGGCTCCGCACATGGCGCAGTCCAGTCGCAGTGTGGCCGAACTGCTTGTCGACGTTGGCCGCATTTCTCGAGCAGAGGCTCATCGCTACTACCGCGTCGGGGTCGCGACCGAGCAGCGCTCGACTCTTCTCGGGCAGCCACTTCCCATCGAATTCGGTGTGGTGCGAGGCGCGCTCGACGATGGCAGCATTCCGTTGGACTCCGCGAACTACATCATCTCCGCGCTTGCACAGGCCTCCCCTCGAGCCGACGCCTCCGACCTTCTCGCCGCCCAGGATGCACTCGTCGCGTTCGCCCGGGAGTGCCCGGCCGATCTGGTGCGCAGGGTGGCGAACTCGTGGCGCGAAGCGCTCGACGTTGACGGCATTGAGCCCCGGGAGGAAGCCCTTGCGGCTCTGATCTCCCTGCGCCGCACCATTCGCCCCAACGGCATGAAGCGGTACATCATCGATGCCGACCCGATCGGTGCGGCCTATCTGGATGCCGCGATCGATTCGCATGTCGGAGCCAACATCCGGCGTCCCAGTTTCGATGCGCCTCAGGGCGGGCTCGGCGAGGCGGCCAATCACGATGCAGCCAACGGCGATGCAGCCAACGGCGATGCAGCGGCCGATGACGCGCTCATCACTCAGCGCAGCATCGCCCAGCTCGGGGCCGAGGCGATCTTCGAGCTCGCCCGGCACGGCATCGACTGCACGAACACGGAAATTCCGATCCGCGCAACCACCATTGTCGTGCGGATGTCGCTCGAGTCCCTGCTCAGCGGGCTCGGTGAGGCGAATATCGATGGTATCGAGCAGCCGATCTCGGCGGGAACAGCGAGGCGATTGGCTGCAGAAGCCCAAATCATCCCGATGGTTCTCGGTGGGGACAGCGAAATTCTCGACCTCGGAGTAGCGCAGCGATTGTTCAGCAGGGCACAAAAGATCGCGATGGCTGAGAGATTCGGCGGATGCGCCTGGCGCAACTGTCAACTACCGCCGAGTCATACGGAAGCCCACCACGTGGTGTGGTGGGGCCGCTCGGGTCCGTCCAATCTTCAGAACGGTGTACTGCTCTGTTCGAAACACCACCATGAAGTTCATCGCAACAACTGGATGATCGAAGTTCGCGGCGACGTTCCTTGGTTCATCCCGCCCTCGACAATCGATCCCCGACGCACTGCTCGCCGCGGCGGCAAACCACCGCGACCACCGCGACCACCGGTCTGACGCGCTGCCCTCGGAAACCATCGACAATTTCACTGTCCGCCCCGCCCCGCCCCGCCCACAGATCCTTCAGGACGTTAAATTCGGCGAACTAGCGGCAGGCAAAATCGCGACGAAGTTCGCGATTTACGGGCTTTCCGTCTTTCTTCACCTGTCGGTGGGGGCGTTCCATCGTGCACCTGGAGCGGATCGTGCAGCGAAGCATCCGTAGCAATAAGGGTGACAGCAAACACGCCGACAGCAAACACGCCGATAGCGAACACGCCGACAGCCCAGATGCCGACAGCCCAGACCCCAGCAGCCAACAGGCCTGCACGGCCAGCACGGCCAGCACTGCGGCGACGGCGTGACATTCCGCATCCCGGCCCTGTCTGCCACCGTGGAGTGGTGCCTTCTCAGCACCTATCGGCTTGACCCGGCGGTTGCGCGCACCCGGTTGCGCGCACACTACTGCCGAGCACCCTACTGCCGAGCGCCCTTCGGCCGCAGTTGGCGGATGTCGCGGCCACGGGCATCTTCGCAAGCGACCGGTTGCCCACCCTCGCGCCCACCTCGAAGTTCTTCCAGGCAGGCTCTATCGGCTGGTCGCCCACGCGCAATGGACTCGGCCTGCAAGGCTTGCAACTCACAATCGACAGGACCTTAGCCCCTCGTTCGCAGCGCGGTCAGATCGAGACTGATTTCTAAAGAGTTAGGGCCGAACAGTTAAGGCCGAATCAGTTAAGGCCGAACACTTAAGAAAAGGGCGGAAATGACGGATGCGGTCGGGAGCCGGCAAAGGAGCGCTCTCGTTGTCTACGAATCGATGTACGGCAACACCGACAGCATCGCTCGCGCCATTGCGCAAGGCATCGAAAACGTGATGCCGGTCACCGTCGTCAACGTGAACCACGCGTCGACCTCAGCTCTTCTCACTATCGATCTGCTCGTCGTCGGAGCACCAACCCATGTTCATGGCTTGTCACGGCCGAACTCGCGGAGCGCCGCTATCTCTTCTGCATCCGCTGCACTCCCGCTCGACGTCGATGCCGTCGGCACGGGAGTGCGCGAATGGCTGGCTGGCATCGAGACGTCAGCGCGATATTTCGCGGCATTTGATACCCGCGTCAACATGCCGAGATGGATGACCGGCGCTGCAGCGCCGCTGATTTCCCGGCTGTTGCGCGCACGGGGTCTCGAAGCCATCACCACCCCGGAGGACTTTCTCGTCACGGATGAGACGCGGCTCGTATCGGCCGAGCTCACCCGCGCGAAACAGTGGGGTCTCGATCTAGCGCTGGCGGCATCCGCTCGCTCGTCACCGCCGGCGGCTTCCGAATAGTCGGCGACCCGTTCTGCGACAAACTCGAAGCCGTCGAGCGCTACTGGGCCACATACCCGCCATCGACGAGGTGGTAGCTACCGGAGATGAACGAGGCGGCGTCAGAGGCGAGGAAGCACACCAGGGCAGAGACCTCTTCCGGAGTGCCGAGGCGACCCAACGCGTGCTTGGCGGCCAGAAAGTCCAGCGTCGCGGCATCCATCGCACTGTCTACGAGCGGAGTGTGGATGAACCCCGGCCCGACCGCATTGGTGCGTACTTTCTTCGCGCCGTACTCGAGGGCGGCGTTTTTGGTGAGTCCCACGAGGCCGTGCTTGGCGGTGACATAGGCGCTGGATGTCGGGAAGCCGACGCTTCCGAGAATGGATGCCATATTGATGATGGATCCGCCGCCGTTCTCGGCCATCGACGGCAACTGAGCCTTGAGACCGTAAAAGACGGCGTTGAGGTTCACCTCGATCACCTGGCGCCAGCCGTCGAGCGAGTAGTCACCAATGAGGTTTTGCTCACCCCCGATACCCGCGTTATTGACCGCAATGCGCAGTGGTGCGAGGGCATTGGCGTCCGCCACGCAGGCGACCGCGAAATCGGGGTCGGATACGTCCCCGACAATCTTCTCAGCGGTCCCACCGGCGGCACGGATCTCGTCGAGAAGAGTCGTCAATGGCGCATCTGCGAGGTCGGCGACGATCACCGAAGCGCCGTTCGCGGCGAGCTCGAGGGCGATCGCACGCCCGATACCCGATCCGGCACCGGTCACGATGGCCGAGCGGTGGGCGACGTCATAGGTTGCCATGGGAATCTCCAGTCTTTGAGGGATGACACTGTCTTTGAGGGATGACACTGTCTTTGAGGGATGACACTGTCGTTGAGGGATGACACTCTCATCCTGATACCGCAGCCAGCGGCGCGCACGGGGCTTTCGTCCCAAAAATCCTGCAGTGCTCGGAAATGACGCAGTGCCTACAGCTTCGCGAGCCGAGCACGGGCGAAGCAATACAGCCCGTACGCGATCACACCGATGCCCACCGCAACGAGTATCGCCCCGCCAAACGGCAATCGGAGCATGGAACGCAACGCGCCATCCAGTCCGGTAGCCTGGGACGGATCGGCAGTCGCCGCCGCCACGATGAAGAGGATGCCCACCACTCCGACCGCAATGCCCTTGGCCACGTATCCAACGACACCGAGTGCGACAACGGCCTTGCCGACGGTGCCGGCTGGCACCCGGATGTGCTTGGTGAAGGACTGCCACACACCGCGCACGACGAACACCACGCCGATCGCCAGCACTCCGAGCCCGATAGCGACGAGTAAAAACACCCCGCCGGGACTCGCGAGGAGAGTGGCGCTGAAGCTCTTGGTGCTGCTGGCGGAATTGCTGCTTCCCCCGAGCGCGAAGGTGAGTGCGGTGACGGCGATCGCCAGATAAGCGACTCCCTTCCCCAACTCGCCGGCGATGTGGGCGGCACGTTTGGTGGCATCCGGATCGCGCACGAGCGCCGCCGAGAGAAGCTGCCAGATACCGAGTGCAGCAAGCCCAACGACGATGACCCAGAGCACGAACACCCCTCCGGGAGCAGAGGCGAGTGCGCCGAGAGCGCCAGACTGGTCCGCTCCGGATCCGGTCCCGGCCCCCGACGCGACCCCGATGGCGATGCCCCCGATGAGGATGTGCAGGATGCCGTTGACGGCATAGCCCGTGCGGGCCAACAGGGAGAGCGCGGGGCTGTTCTTCGCCTGAGCGGCAACATCGGATGCGGAGCGGCCCGTTGCGGACGCGCGAGAGGAGCGGGAGGGTGACATGGCGCCGAGTGTACGCCGATGGGAATGCAGCGCACCGTGCTGCGCTTGCACTACTCGTGACTTCGCCTTCCAATGCACTCGACGTAGGATTCCGGTCCGAGCGTGGCCCCATTCTCATCACCCTCATGGTGACGACCGGACTGGTGGCGATCGATTCCACAATCCTCGCGACAGCAGTCCCGTCGATCGTGGGGGATATCGGCGGGTTCTCGGCATTCCCCTGGTTGTTCTCGATCTACCTGCTCGCCCAGGCCGTGTCGGTGCCGGTCTACGCGAAACTGTCGGACACCCTTGGACGCAAACCGATCATCCTCATTGGAGTCGGACTCTTCCTGCTCGGATCGATCCTCTGCGGATTCGCGTGGAGCATGCCGGCACTGATCGCATTCCGCGCCATCCAGGGGCTGGGCGCCGGAGCTGTGCAGCCCATGGCCATCACGATCGCAGGAGACATCTACACGGTTGCCGAGCGCGCCAAGACTCAGGGCTATCTGGCGAGCGTCTGGGCCGTCTCTTCCGTCGTCGGACCGACCCTCGGTGGAGTATTTTCGCAGTTCCTGTCCTGGCGCTGGATCTTCTTTGTGAACGTTCCGCTCTGCATACTCGCACTGGTACTGCTCGTGCGGGTGTTCCACGAGAAGATCGAGCGCACCAGGCACACGGTCGACTATCTCGGCGCCGGCCTGCTCACGGCATCCCTCAGCCTGATCATTCTCGCCGTGCTCGAGGGCGGCCAGGCCTGGGCCTGGAATTCTGTGCAGAGCATCGGCGCCTTCACGATCGGAGCGCTGTTGCTTGCCGGATTCGTGGTGGCTGAAAAGTATGCCGCCGAACCGGTGCTGCCGCTCTGGGTCTTCTCCCGCCGGCTGCTGCTCACCACAGCGTTCATCTCGCTGGGAGTCGGAGCGGTGCTCATCGGGCTCACCTCCTACGTGCCCACCTACCTCGAGCGTTCGGTCGGAGCCCCGCCGCTCATCGCCGGTCTCGCTCTCGCCGCCCTGACAATCGGATGGCCCATCGCGGCCTCGCAGTCGGGCAAGCTATACCTGCGAATCGGCTTTCGCAACACCGTGCTGATCGGCATGGCGGTCACCGTCGCTGGCTCCCTCGTGCTCGCCCTCACCAGCAAATCCCCGAGTATTGCGCTCGTGGCCACGGCCTGTTTCGTAGTCGGACTCGGCATGGGACTGGTGGCCACCCCGAGCCTGATCGCTGCGCAGGCCAGTGTGCAGTGGAATCAGCGCGGAGTCGTCACGGGCACCAACCTGTTCTCACGGTCCATCGGCAGCGCCCTCGGCGTCGCCATTTTCGGGGCGATCGCCAACGGGATCTTTCACGCGACCGGGGGGAGCGAGAGGGTACCGGCGACGGTGGAAGCGGCATCCGGTGCCGTGTTCATCGCCGTGGCGATCGCCGCGATCGCCACGGTCGCTGCCGCATTCGCGATGCCGCGCACTCCTGTGGCACCGGTCGAGGCGGCGGCCTCCTAGGGAAGAATACCTAAGCGACGCGGCTGCCCCGCGACAGCCGGCCCGCCGGAGTTCTCGTGCGCGCCATCGCGCCGGTAAGAGCCGCGGCCGCAAGTGCCAGTTGGATCAGCAGCCCGACAGCCCAGCCGGGCACGGTCGATTCGATCACCTTGCGAGCCGACGGAGAGTTGACGCCACTGCTGAAGCCAGAGTTCGGATCACGGCTGCATTCGTCGAAACGGACAGTGGACTTCGGCGGGACCTGCACCATGCGCACCGCCACCTTGACACTGCCGAACAGGTCGGTCACGTTGCCGCGCGAGTCGAAATGGGTGGGAACCGCATCCGCGAGCAGAACATAGGGGTTGGTTGCCAGTACGCCCCAGAAGTAGTCGAATCGTGGCACTTGTGAAACCTGGGTCGATCCCGCCCCGCACCCGGTTGCTCGGCCGTTCTCGTCGTACGTGGCCCCGGAGTATGTCGTAGTGGTCTGCGGCGTCTGCACGACCAGCCCACCGAGGGCGAACGCGATGAGCGTACCGATGCTGAGAGCGGCGACCGTGAGGTAGGTTGCCACAATCGAGAAGAGCGGGCGATTCAGCACTCCAGAGAGCCCGACTCCAATGGCGGAGACCACACCGAGTTCTGCCGCGAGCACGAGAATCGACACCGCGATCGCCGCACCACTCAGGCCACCGAGCAGTGCTGAGTAAAGCAGGAACGGCACCGAAACGGCAAGGAAACCGAGGGCGGTAATCCACGCGGCCAGGAACTTACCGATCACGATTTGTCCCGTGGTGATGAGCGTCACCTGGGTAGTGGCGAGAGTACCGGCATCCCGATCGCCATTGATCGCGTTGCCACCGAGGGCGGGCGCGACCAGGGTGCCGAGCAGCAACACAAAGTAAATGATCGTGGAGAAGATTGCTCCTCCGCTGGAACTATTTTCGCGGGTCGCTGCGAGGGCAATCGTCAGAAGCACGGTCACGAGGGCGATGAGGCTCACAAAGATGCCGAGCAGCACGTACCAGGCCCGACCCCGTACGCGCTGGCGCAGTTCGAGCGACACGATTACGCCGACTCCAGAGAAGAAATAGTTCATTCGAGGCCGCCTCGGTTTAGGTCGAGATAGGTGTGTTCGAGGTCACCCACCGCGGGCGCAAACGTGCTGATTGCGACCCCCGCGGCGATGAGGGTGGTGAGCAGAGCGGATGCCGCGGTTTCGCCCTGCAGGGGAACGAGCAACTCATCCCGGTCCACGACGATCGCGGAAGCATCCACTCCGGCGGTGAGGAGGGCAGATTCGAGAGCCGCCCGATCCGCCGCCCTGATTCGCCACGGTCGGACCGTTGACCTGGTGCGCTCCACGCTCTCCGCACTGGCAGTCACACCCTGCCGCAGGTACACCGCGCCATCCGCCATCTCGTCGAGCTCAGCGAGCACGTGACTGGAGATGAGAACAGCCGTGCCTTCGGAGGCGACCCTGCGAACAAGCTGGCGAAGTTCGACTCTGGCCTGCGGGTCGAGTCCCGACGCGGGTTCGTCGAGCAGCAGCACCGTCGGCTCGTGCACCAGGGCTCGCGCGAGGCTGAGCCGCTGTTTTTGGCCTCGAGAGAGAACGCGGGTCGGTTGGGCGGCGAGGTGCTCGAGCCCCACAAGGGAGATGAGTTCCTCGGCGCGTGCCACGGCCATAGCCGCATCCATGCGATAGAGCCGCGCGGTGGTTTCGAGCGTGGCTCGCACGGTGAGCGCGCTCCATGATCCGAGCAGGTCGGGCATCCAGCCGAGCCGGGATCGCACCGCGGCAGTGTCGGCAACGGGATCGAACCCAGCGATGCGGATGGTGCCGGAATCCGGGCGCAACAGCGATGCGAGCATGAGGAGCAGGGTGGTCTTACCCGAGCCGTTGGGTCCGATCAGTGCGGTGACAGTGCCGGGTTCGGCGACGAAACTGACATCGCGCACGGCCTTCACCTCACCGAATGCGCGGGCCACATTTTTGACCACGATGCTTGCCACTGTCTGAGTTTCGGTCACAACCCCAACCTAGGGGCGTAACCAACGCTGTGGGGGAAGGCCCGCCGCCTGTCCTAGACGCGCACCCGCTGCACCCGGAACACCAGCATCGGAATCAGCACCAGCGACCGCAGGTCGATGAGCGCGTGGGCGACGATCGCTACCAGTATGCTCCCGGTGGCCAGGTAGAGCACCATCAGGATGGCGCCGATTACGGTCGCCCCCACGATGCCGGGCCAGCTCTGGTAGAAGTGCAGTGCTCCGAAGAGCATCACGCTGCCGATCACGGCGGCGAGTGCGCTGCCGGTCGCGCCGAAGATCAGGGCCGGCAGAGCGAGGCGAAACAGCAGCTCCTCCACCACTCCGGCGTTGACCGAGAGGAGCGCTCCGAGAACGAGCTCCGGACGATTGCGGGGGAGTAGGGCGCCGATATCGCCAATGGTCGGAACGGAGTCGGATCGCCGCGCGAGCACCACCGCTGCGATGGTGCCGCCGACGAGGGCGACCGCGAGTCCGACAGCGAAACCGGGCAATAAACCGCCGGTGTCGGCGAGCAATGAATGCCACCACAGTCCGAGGGGCGATTGGTTCATCTCGCGCTGCAGCAGAGGCACGAACTGCCCGGCGAGCACCAGGATGATCACCGCGGCACCGCCGAACATGGCGAGGGAATCGAGCAGCCACTTGCGCATCATCCGTTGGCGGTTGCGGGTGCGTTCGAATCGTTTGAAGCGCTGGTATTCGTTTCGGTCCTTTCGCACGGCGCGGTACCCGAGTAGCGCGACCAGTACGACGAGTGCACCCGACAACACGGCTTGGCCAGCCGGGTCGTCGGGGGAGAGCACACTCTATTTTGACCCGGACACCTGCGAGATTCCTTGCACGAGGCAGGATGGGGGCATGAGTGAATCTGAATCTTCGTCTCACCCGAGGCTCGACGAATTGATCGCCGTGCTCGCTCGCCTGCGGGCGCCGGGCGGATGTGCGTGGGATCGCGAGCAGACCCACGAGTCGCTCGTGCCGTACCTGATCGAAGAGACCCACGAGCTGGTGGAGGCGATCGAGACCCGCGGTCGCGATCCACTGACGCGACGCGATGAAGTGATCGAAGAACTCGGCGACGTGCTCTACCAGGTGATCTTCCACTCCGACCTCGCCGCCGAGGCTGGCGAGTTCACCATCGAAGATGTCGCAGCCCACATGACCGCGAAGATGATCGGGCGGCATCCCCATGTCTTCGGCGATGCGATCGCGGCCACCTCGGACGAGGTCGTGGCCCTCTGGGACCTGCGCAAGGCGGAAGAGAAGCCGCACCGCACGAGCGTGCTCGACGGTATTCCGCAGGGCATGCCTTCCCTCGCGCTCGCCGACAAACTGATCGGTCGCGCGCAGAAAGTGGGAGTGCTCGAGACGGATGCAGCGGCGGCGGTGCCGGTGGCCGATGAGGAGCAGCTCGGGGCCCTGCTCCTCGCCATCGTCTCTTCGGCGAAAGCCGGAGGACTGGACGCCGAGCGCGCGCTTCGCTCGACGCTGCGGGGATTGCAGGGTGAAATCCGAGTGGCAGAAATGGCCGATGCCTTCGACGCCGGGGTCATCGGCTACGGGTCGCTCGACTAAGGGCGGGGAGATGGTGCCCCCCTCAACCCGAATGAGAGGGGCACCGCAGCCCGAAACAGCTGGTTTCGCTGGGAATTCCGCAGTGAAAAGCCGATTCGAGCACGGGCCCACGAATTACCCGATCCGAAGGCCCTGCTTGTGGGTACCGTGACTGTCAGGCAAATCAGTGGTGGGTTGTTCCTGAGGAGAAACAATGCACCGGATATGCATCGACGGCGCTGGTACATCACTAACTTTAGCCGTTCTGGCGCAATTCTCCAAACGTGCGTTATGTTTATCGCGTGGCGCGCCCCAAAGACCTTGATCGCAAGCCCGCATTGCTTCTCGCGATCATTGACCACTTGCTCGACAAGCCGCTTTCCGGCCTCAGTTTTCGCACCATTGCCGGGGCGCTGTCCGTCAGCACTTACACGCTCGTCTATCACTTCGGTACACGCGCCGAGTTGGTTCGCGAGGTCATGCAGGCGGTCTCCGAGCGCCAGAGTTACGTCGTCCGCACAGTCGATCAAGAAAGCGGCCTGCTCGACCAGCATCTCGAGAATCTGCGCCACTCCTGGCGTCTCTCGCTCGACGAACGCAGCCTGCAGCTGCAGCGCCTTGAGTTTGAAGCGGCAATGCTCGAATCACGAGAATCACGCGCCGATCGTCTCACCCTCGCTTCGTTCGACCGGTGGAACCGCTCGGGAGTCGATGCGCTGGTGAAGATGGGGGTGCCAGCCGACGACGCGGAGCTCGAAGTACGCATCATCGTCGTGACGCTCTACGGGCTGCACTACGACCTCCTCGTCAGCAGGGATGTCGAGCGCACGACCGCAGCCTTCGAGCGGGTGCTCCAGCATTACGGGCGGCGCATTCAGGACCTGATCGTCGTGGAACAATCGACGCATGGCTAGCCCGGTAAATCCCCCGCGCGGAATGCGCGACTTCCTGCCCGTCGACAAGGCGCGACGTGAGCGGGTGCTGGCGGTCATCCGCTCCGTCTTCTCCGCGCACGGCTTCGACGAGATCGAGACCCCAGTTATGGAGGACTCGTCTCGGCTGCACGCGGGGCTCGGAGGAGACAACGAGAAGCTCGCATACGGAGTGCTGAAGCGCGGTCTCACCGCGGAAGACTTTGCCACCGCGACGGATGCCCTCGATCTCACCGATCTGGGACTGCGCTTCGACCTCACCGTGCCGCTCACCCGGTTCTACGCGACCCACCGCGCGGAGTTACCCAAAGTCTTTCGATCGATTCAGATCGGCTCCGTTTGGCGGGCCGAACGGCCCCAACAGGGTAGGTATCGTCAATTTATTCAATGTGACATCGACGTTGTTGGAGAACCGAGCACCCTCGCTGAGCTTGAGTTAATAACCGCAACTTTGAGCACGCTCGAAGCCCTCGGACTTATTGGCTGCACGATCCGTATCAATGACAGACGAATCCTGTCGGGGCTTCTGGATTCGATTTTTCTTCCGCGCGATCAGCACGAGGCAGCGTTGATAACCATCGATAAGCTCGACAAGCTTGGGCCCAATGGCGTTATCGCAGAATTAAGAGATCGAAAGTTTGACGAAGTTGCAGTCACGCTTCTCGATGTCTATCTGGCCGGTCACATTGGTGAAGGAATGGTGAACTTTTCCGCCGAACAGTTGTCCACATACTTGCCAGTCGAAGTGGATCGTTTCGTCATCGATGAAATTGTGGCTTTGGCTGATGGAATCGAGGCGGCAGGTTTCGCGAGCTCACGTCTGAAGTTCGATCCGTTTTTAGTGCGCGGCATGGGCTATTACACCGGCACTATCTTCGAGATCGAACACCCCGACCTGCCATACTCCCTCGGCGGCGGCGGCCGCTACGACGGCATGATCGGCCGCTTCCTCGGTGCGGATGTTCCGGCTGCCGGCTTCTCGATCGGTTTCGAGCGAATCGTGGATCTCGTGCGGCTTCGCGACGACGAGAGTGCTGGCGGAGTCGCGCTTGTGTATGACAGTGACGTGACATCCGCCACTCTGATGCGGCTGAAGGCGGAGCTGATCGCGAGTGGTCGACGGGTGAGGTTGGAACGCGCACCGCGCAACCTGAAGCCACTGCTCGCCCAGCTCACCGCATCCGGTTTTACCGAAATCGCGACGGTGTCGATCGGTGCCGCAACCGTGGCCGACCTGCGGATGCGCAAACTCGCTGCCGGGTAGAGTGGCGAGCGCAAATCCCCCAATCTTAAGGAGTCCCGTCGTGGCTTTGATCGAAGCAGTAGGCGCCCGTGAAATCCTCGATTCCCGAGGAAACCCGACCGTGGAGGTCGAGGTTCTGCTCGAGGACGGCATCGTCGCTCGCGCATCCGTCCCATCGGGCGCTTCCACCGGTGCCTTCGAGGCCTACGAGCTGCGCGATGGCGACAAGAAGCGCTATGGAGGCAAGGGCGTGCAGAAGGCCGTCTCGGCCGTCATCGACACGATCGGGCCGGCTCTCGAGGGATTCGACGCCACCGACCAGCGCCTCATCGACCGGGCCATGATCCAGCTCGACGGCACCGACAACAAGCAGAAACTCGGCGCCAATGCCATCCTCGGTGTGTCGCTCGCCGTCGCGAAGGCCGCCGCCGACTCGGCCGACCTTCCGCTGTTCCGCTACGTCGGTGGGCCCAACGCACACACCCTGCCGGTGCCGCTCCTCAACATCATCAACGGAGGATCGCACGCCGACAATGACATCGACGTGCAGGAGTTCATGATCGTGCCGCTCGGCGCATCGTCCTTCAGCGAAGCGCTTCGCTGGGGCGTCGAGACCTATCACTCGCTCAAGTCGCTTTTGCAGTCGAAGGGACTCTCCACCGGACTCGGCGACGAGGGCGGGTTCGCGCCTAACCTGTCGAGCAACCGCGAGGCACTCGACCTCATCGCCACCGCGATCGAGCAGGCCGGTTTCACCCTTGGACGCGACATTGCTCTCGCAACGGATGTCGCCGCGACCGAGTTCTACAGGGACGGCTCGTACCACTTCGAAAACAAACAGCTCTCTGCCCTCGAGCTCACGGCCTACTTCGCCGACCTGGCTGCGAACTACCCGCTTGTGTCGATCGAGGACCCGCTGCAGGAAGACGACTGGGAGGGCTACCAGCACTTCACCGCCGAACTCGGCAGCAAGGTGCAGATCGTGGGCGACGATTTATTCGTCACGAACCCGGTGCGCCTGCAGAAGGGGCTCGACCTTTCCGCGGCCAACTCGATCCTCGTCAAGGTGAACCAGATCGGCACCCTCACCGAGACCCTGGATGCGGTATCACTGGCGCAGCGTGCCGGCTATACCGCGATCCTGTCGCACCGTTCGGGTGAGACCGAGGACACCACCATCGCCGACCTCGCCGTCGCAACCGATGCCGGACAGATCAAGACCGGAGCCCCCGCCCGGAGCGAGCGCGTCGCCAAGTACAACCAGCTGCTGCGCATCGAAGAGGAATTGGCCGAGGCCGCCGTGTACGCCGGACGCAGCGCGTTCCCCCGCTTCACGAGCTAGTCGCGCTTAAGCTCGACGTATGACCAAGGACAGCCGCACCCGGCACCCGCGTGGCTCGACGCAGCGCGTGCCGGTGCAGCTGCCCCCGGAGGCGCCGTCGGGGCGGTGGCTCCGCAGCATCCGGGTGTCTGGATTCGCGATCACGGCGCTGGTGCTCATCGTGGTGTTTATCGTGGTGCTCGCGCCATCGCTGCGCATCCTGGTGGACCAGCGCCAGCAGATCGCGGCACTGCAGGCAAATGTCGCGGCCTCGAAGACGGCGGTGGAAGACCTCAAGGGCCAGAAGGCACGATGGAGCGATCCCAAGTACATCGAGGCGCTCGCTCGTGAACGGCTCGACTATGTGTTCCCCGGCGAGTACAGCTACCTCATCACGGATGCCCCTGCCGCGACCCCGACAACGGCGAACGGCCAGCCCATCAGCGACAAGCTGCAGACCACCCAGGTGGACTGGGTGAAGACCATGCTGTCATCGGTCTTCACCGCGGGACTCACGGATGCTCCAGCGAACAAGATCGTCGCACCGGTCCTCTCCGGCCAGCCAGGATCGAGTGGATCGGGCCAGTGACCACTCCGCCCTTCGCGCCTGTCACCGGGGCCGACATCGACGCTGTTTCCCGCCAGCTCGGGCGCCCTGCCCGTAACGTGATCGGTATCGCGGCACGCTGCGCCTGTGGCAATCCGACTGTCGTCGCGACTCGTCCGCGACTGGATGACGGCACGCCGTTCCCCACGCTGTACTACCTGTCCCATCCCGCTGCCACCGCCGCGATCTCCACCCTTGAGGCCAATGGGGTCATGGCGGGGTTGCAGCAATTGCTTGCCGACGAGCCGATGGCCGCGCACTACCTCGACGCGCATCGCAGTTACCTCGCCGACCGCGAAGGTCTCGAAGTCGTCGAGGAGATCGCCGGAATCTCCGCCGGCGGCATGCCAGCGCGGGTGAAATGCCTGCACGCCCTAGCCGGACACTCTCTCGCCGCAGGACCAGGAGTGAACCCGATCGGCGACCTTGCGCTCGAGCAGGCCGACTGGTCCCCGCTCGTCTGCCAGTGTGAATAATGCCAGTGTGAATAATGCCAGTGTGAATAATGCGAGTGTGAATAGCTTGGTTTCACGACGACACATTCAGGCGGTAGCGGCGGCCCTCGTGTTGGGAATTGCGGCGTCCGTGCTCGTGGCGTCGCCAGCATCCGCCGACAACATCCGCGACAGGGAGTACTGGCTAGCCGATTATGGCGTGCAGAACGCCTGGGCCACCACCCGGGGCGCTGGCGTCACGATCGCGGTCATCGACACCGGTGTCGATGGATCCCATCCCGACCTCACCGGCACCGTGATCGGCGGAACGGATGTCTCGGGCATCGGCTCCGCGAACGGCCAGACTCCCGTCGGGGAGGACAGGCAGCACGGCACCATGGTGGCCTCCCTGCTCGCCGGACACGGTCACGGAGTGGGGGACGGCATCCTCGGAGTCGCACCCGAGGCCAAGATCCTCTCCGTGTCGGTGGGCTTCGGTGTCGGAGGTGTTGGCTCCGACGACCAGATCGCCGAGGGGGTGCGCTGGTCGGTGGATCACGGCGCCGACATCATCAACATGTCGCTGACCCGAAACACTCTTGACTGGCCCACGAGTTGGGATGATGCCTTCCTCTACGCCATGGAGAAGGGGGTGATCGTGGTCGCCGCCGCCGGAAACCGGGGGAGCGGCACTACCGAGGTCGGCGCTCCCGCGACGATGCCGGGTGTGGTGGTGGTGGCCGGGGTCGACCAGAGCGGCACCGCCAGCTTCGATGCCTCCTCCCAGGGCATCACCCTTTCGGTGTCCGCTCCGAGCGAAGGACTCGTCGGGGCCGCCCCCGGCGGGGGTTACTACAGCTGGGCCGGCACGAGCGGCGCGACGCCCCTTGTCGCGGGGGTGCTCGCTCTCATCAAGGCTTCGCACCCCCGGCTCAGCGCCGGAAATTTGATCAACCGCCTCACGGCCACCGCTCGGTCGAAGGGCAATCCGATCGTCTACGGCAGCGGGCTGTTCGACGCCTCCGCTGCCGTCAGCGCCACAGTGGCGAGCGTGACGACGGATCCGGCCAACGAACTGAAGGAATGGATCCGTCTCAATCGTCGGGCGGTGGCATCCGCGGAGCCGACACCGACCAGCACTGCCACGCCCACGCCCGCTCGCACCCCCACACCGACGGTGATCGCGGCGCCGGTGAGCCCCTTCGGGCGGGTGCTGCCAGCTGTCGGCGACCTGCGCGACATCGGAATACCGATTCTGGTTTACGCTATTTTTGCGACGTTGCTGTTTCTGGTGCTGCGGAGCATTTTCCGTGAGTTCACTCTCTTTCGAGAGTCGAAGGGCTCGCGGCGCAGGCCATAGACTTACTGATATGCCTAAAATCCTGATTGTTGGCGGCGGCTACGCCGGTTTTTACACCGCTCTCAAGCTGGAGCGCTCGCTGCGGCCGGGTGAGGCCGAGGTCACCATCGTTGATCCCCTTCCCTATATGACCTACCAGCCATTCCTGCCCGAGATCGCAGCCGGATCAATCGAGCCGCGCCATGCGGTGGTGTCCCACCGACGTCACCTCGAGAAGACCACGGTCATCACCGCCAAGGTCACCGGCATCAGCCACGCGACCAAGACCGCGACGATCACGCCCGAGATCGGCGAACCGTGGGAGTTCTCCTACGACATCATCGTCGTCACCGCCGGCTCGGTTTCGCGCACCTTCCCGATTCCCGGGGTGGCCGACCAGGCCATCGGCCTCAAAACTATTGAAGAGGCGACCGCGATCCGCGACCGCGTGCTCACCAATTTCGACAAGGCCGCGCTTCTTCCGGCCGGTCCAGAGCGCGACCGCCTGCTCACCTTCGTGGTCGTCGGTGGCGGCTTCGCTGGCATCGAGATCTTCGGTGAATTGCGCAGCCTCGCCACCGACTTGCTGCGCTACTACCCGACCATCTCGTTCGACGACACCCATCTTCACCTGATCGAGGCGATGGGCCGAATCATGCCGGAGGTGTCGCTCAAGACGAGCCACTGGGTGATCAAGAACTACGCCCAGCGCGGCGCCCAGATCCACCTCGAAACGCAGCTGACCTCCGCAGTCGATGGCGTCATTGAGCTGTCAACCGGGGAGACCTTCGAGACCGACCTCATCGTCTGGACGGCCGGTGTCATGGCCAGCCCGATGCTGCGCAACACCGACCTGCCGGTCGAGGAGCGCGGTCGCCTGCGAGTGCAGCCTGACCTCCGCGTGATCAACGACGACGGAGTGGTCGCGGATGCCTGGGGTGCCGGGGATGTCTCAGCGGTCCCCGACCTCACGGGTGCCGGTATTGCGGGCTACTGTGTTCCGAACGCGCAGCACGCTGTTCGCCAGGGCAAGCTCATGTCGAAGAACATCGTCGCGACGCTGCGCGGTGACCTGCCACGGGAGTACTTTCACAAGAACCTCGGGGCCGTCGCTGGGCTCGGGCTCGGCGAGGGCGCATTCCAGTCAGGCAAGATTGGCATCACGGGGCTTACCGCCTGGTTCATGCACCGGGGGTACCACGTACTGGCCGTTCCCATGTGGGAGCGCAAGGTACGAGTTTTCGGCGGCTGGACGCTGAACTTCTTATTCCGCCGTGACATCGTCTCGCTCGAAGCCCGTGAGACGCCGCGCGAAGCGTTCGAGACCGTCGCGTCACGGCCACGGGTCTAGCCGCGCCCGCTGCGAGCCCCCATAGCCCAATCGGCAGAGGCAGACGACTTAAAATCGTTCCAGTCAGGGTTCGAGTCCCTGTGGGGGCACTGCGTATCTGTTGCTCAATCCCCGGAACTACTGAGCTAGATCGCGCAATTCAGGCGACCTCGGCACGAGCACACCGGTGAATCCAGGCGCGGGCCGCAGCCACGATCACCGGATCGAATCCGCTTCGCCCAACAACCGCAGCGCCTCGCCGCTCGAAGGAACGTCGGACGGATCGAGACGGGTCAGCAGTTCGTACCAGCTCGTGTCACTGACGATCGACGCGCGCAGCAGCTCGACCCCGCGCTCCGGCGCGCCCGCGCTAATCAACCCGAGTCCGGCCCAGAACCGGAGTTCATCGTTGTCGGGCGCAAGCGCGTTGGCGGCGACGTAACGACTGGCCGCGGTGCTGAAGTCGCCGGATGCAACCAGGTCATCGCCCTCATCCGCTAACCGGTACGCGCCGCCGAGGGTCACAAGTCGCCGGAGCTCAACCAGCGGGGTGGGATGGTCCTCGACTCGCAGGTCGACGACGGTGTCGGCGGGCGTGCCGCTGGCAGGAACGACAAGAATAGCCGCGGACTGTTGTCCACGAAGGTCACCGCCGGCACCCTGGGCCGCATCAAGCGCAGCGAGCAGGCGTGATGAGAAAGAGCCGCCTGCCTGCTCGAAAGCGCGGGCCATGGTTGCCCAGACGGTGTCGTTGCGCATCATGTTCGCCTGGCAGGTGTAGCCGTCTCCGCTGTACTGCCCGGCCTCGCCCATGCAGGCGCTACCCGTGAAGGCGACCGCGCCGCCGTACGCGTCCACGATCGCAAACTGACGATGTTCAATCGCCGGATCGTCCTGGCGCAAGGCCAGGGATGCCTCGGCAGCGGTCATCCCGTCACGCAGCATCTCCAGGCCACGATGTTTGAAACTCAGGTTCGGACTCGCCTGGGTCGCGATGGCGCCGACTCCCGCAAGACCCGTCACAACAACCGAACCGACCGAGAACCAGTGGGACTGGACCGCAACGCCGATCTCACCCGTTGCCGGGTCTCTTGCAACAATCGAATACGTCATCACCCCAGTATGCCGGGTCGCCGAAACGGTGGGCACGGATGCGCGGGCCACGGCGCGGAGCATGCCTCTTTCCGCGCCTTCCCGTGTGTGATGCGTGTCCTAGGCTGGTAAGCGGGTCTTGCGGTCGGGTATCGCGACCCAGTATTGCTACCGAGGGCTTGCAGCCACCGAGCGGCCTCCGACAGACCAGGGGTATCCATGTACAGAACCACCTACGCGTCCGCACTCCAGCGAACGGATGCCGGTAACGAAGTCAATCTGGCCGGCTGGGTGGCCCGAATTCGCAATCACGGTGGCGTGGCGTTCATCGATCTGCGGGACTCCTCTGGCATCGCCCAGGTGACCTTCCGGGACGCCCAGGTGGCGACCGCAGAAAGCCTGCGCGTGGAGTCCTGCGTCACGATCACGGGCATCGTTCGGGAGCGCCCCGAAGGTAACGTGAACGCCGCAATCGCCTCTGGCGAGGTCGAGATCGAGGCGACCAACCTCACCGTGCTCGCCGCGAGCGAGGTGCTGCCGTTCCAGCTCGACGACGAGCCGGGCGAGGAGACCCGCCTGGCCTACCGCTATCTCGACCTGCGTCGGGAGTCGGCCGCGTATCCGCTCAAACTGCGATCGAAGGTCTCTGCCGCCGTACGGAATGTGCTCGTCGACCGGGATTTCGTCGAGGTAGAGACTCCGACCCTGACCCACTCAACGCCCGAGGGTGCCCGCGACTTCCTCGTGCCGGCCCGCCTCAAGCCTGGCTCATTCTACGCCCTTCCACAGAGTCCGCAGCTCTTCAAGCAGCTGTTGATGGTCGGCGGCTTCGAGCGCTATTTTCAGATCGCCCGCTGCTACCGCGACGAGGACTTCCGCGCCGACCGCCAGCCCGAATTCACCCAGCTCGACGTCGAGATGAGTTTTGTCGAACAGGACGACGTGATCGCGCTCGCCGAAGAGGTGCTCTCCGCGATGTGGGGCACCATCGGCGTGACGCTGACCACTCCGATAGCGCGGATGACCTACGCCGAGGCGATGCGCCGCTACGGATCAGACAAGCCGGACCTTCGATTCGCACTCGAGCTCGTCGAGTGCACCGACTATTTCGCCAACACCGAGTTCGGCGTTTTCCGGGCGCCTTACGTCGGTGCGGTAGTCATGCCCGGTGGCGCCGACCAGCCACGCCGCACTCTCGACGCCTGGCAGGAATGGGCGAAGCAGCGCGGCGCGAAGGGCCTCGCGTACGTGCTCGTCGGCGAGGACGGCGAACTTCGTGGCCCGGTCGGTAAGAACCTCTCGGATGTGGAACGCGAAGGTCTCGCCGCCCACACCGGAGCGAAGCCGGGCGACTGTATCTTCTTCGCCGCCGGAGCCGTCAAGGCGTCCCGTGGACTGCTCGGAGCGCTCCGAGGTGAAATCGCCGCCCGCCTCGACCTGATCGACAGTGCGGCCTGGGCCTTCACCTGGGTCGTCGACGCCCCGCTCTTCGAACCGGCCGGCGATGCCGTCGCCAGCGGCGACGTCGCAGTCGGCGCTGGCGCCTGGACGGCGGTGCATCACGCCTTCACCTCGCCCAAAGACGAGTACCTCGACAGCTTCGACACGGATCCAGAGTCCGCACTGTCCTGGGCCTACGACATCGTCTGCAACGGCAACGAGATCGGCGGCGGCAGCATCCGCATCAACACCCGAGAGCTGCAGGAGCGGGTCTTCACGGTCATGGGTATCTCGCCGGAGGAGGCGCAGGAGAAGTTCGGATTCCTTTTGCAGGCCTTCGCCTTCGGCGCCCCTCCGCACGGCGGATTCGCGATGGGCTTCGATCGCGTCGTTGCGCTTCTGGCGGGAACGGAGTCGATCCGAGACGTGATCGCCTTCCCCAAGTCGGGCGGCGGAAACGACCCGCTCACCGGCGCACCGGCCGAACTCGAGTCCAGCCAGCAGACCGAGTTGTATCGCACCCTCGGCGTCCGCGCCGTGCCGAGGGTCTGAGTTCCCGTGGGCAATGTTGGTACCAACTGGGCGGGCAACTACGAGTTCCGAGCTGCCGAGGTGAGAACGCCTGAGAGCGTTCAGCAGCTGCAGGAGCTCGTAAGCACGAGTCCGCGCATCCGCGCCCTCGGCACGCGCCACTCGTTTAACGACCTTGCCGACAGCGCTGGCACTCTCGTGTCACTGGTGGACCGTGAGCCCGAGCCGCGTCTCGATACCGAACGGATGACCGTCACCGTCGCCGCCGGTACGCGCTACGGCGTACTCGCCAGCTGGCTGAACGCCCGGGGGTTCGCCCTGCACAATATGGGTTCGCTTCCCCACATCTCCGTGGCCGGCGCCGTCGCGACCGGCACTCACGGCTCGGGCAATGCCCTTGGCTCGCTAGCGACTGCGGTCTCCGGGCTGCAGGTGGTGACGGGGGAGGGGCACCTGCTCGAGGTCGACCGCACCCATCCGCAGTTCGCCGGGATGGTCGTCTCGCTCGGGGCGCTCGGCATCGTCACCCGCGTGACCCTCGACATCCAACCGACTTTTAATGTGCGCCAGGATGTCTACACCGACCTGCTTTGGGATGTCGCCCTCGCCGAGTTCGAGGCAATCACCTCGAGCGCCTACAGCGTGAGCCTGTTCACCGACTGGCGGGGCGACTCCATCCAAAGCGCGTGGTTCAAGACCCGACTGTCGGCGGGGGAACCCGGGTCGATGCCGCCGACGATGTTCGGGGCGACGGCGTCGACCACCGAGACCTCCCTTGCCGAGGGCGAGAACAACACGACGCTCCAGGGCGGAATTCCGGGCCCGTGGTCCGAGCGCCTCCCGCATTTCCGGCTCGATTCGACCCCGAGCAATGGAGATGAGATCCAGACCGAGTACTTCGTGGATCGACGGCAGGCGCCCGACGCGCTGGCTGCCGTCCGCGCTATCGGCCACTCCATCACCCCGCACCTGCTGATCACCGAGCTGCGCACGGCGGCGGCGGATGACCTGTGGCTGAGCCAGGCCACCGGGCGCCCGAGCCTCGCCATCCATTTCACTTGGAAGAACGAGCCGGAGGCAGTGGCCCGGCTCGCGCCGCAGATCCAGGCGGCGCTCGCACCGTTCGACGCGCGGCCGCACTGGGGCAAGTGGAACACGATGACCGCGACGGATATCGCGCCGCTCTACCCGAAGCTGCCCGAATTCGTCGTCCTGGTCGAGCGGATGGACCCACAGCATCGTTTCCGTAACGCCTACCTCGAGCGTGTTCTCGGTCTGGCCGACTGAGAACCGCTGTTCGATGGCCGGGCGGAGGCGCCCGGCTAGGACCGGGCTTCGGCCGGGGCGGGATCGACGAAACGCAGCCAGCCCCAGACCGCGACGCTGAGCGCTGCGAAGGCGCCAGCGACGAGCACCGCGCCGATGATCGGGAACGATGCCTCGCCCCCACCCAGGATGACCACGGCCCCGAAGAGGGCAACGACCATGATGGTGGCGAGCCAGGCCGGCCGCGACCATTCGAACACCGTGCGCCCGGGAAGGCTGGCGATGGGAAGAACCAGAACGACCACCGATCCAAAGCCAGCGAGCGCGATAGTGGCAAACGTTTCGTCTACGAACATGGCCAGGAATCCCGACGCAGAAGCGAACAGGCCATGGAATAGCCAGGCGACAGTGGCGAGCAGGGTGACCGTGCCGATCTCCACGAGGCTGACGATTGCCCGCGCTCGCACGCCGACGGTGCTCGTGAAACCGATTCCGATCAACACCCCCGCGATGACCGGGGGATGAATGCCGGTGGCGCGGGACAGCAGCGCCGCGAATAGCGCGGCCAACAATAGTAGGGGTAGGAATCGGAGGCGTCCACTTACCGCCTGCCAGCGGGAGGCAACCCTGGTCGAAATCGCTACTCCGACGACGTTGAGCACTGCGAGGCCGAGGACCACAGCCGCAGTGAGTCGTAGGTAGCGCACCTCGTCGTCGACTCCACCGGCCATCAGGATGAGCCCGGCCGCTGCGGCCAGCGGAACGGCTCCGGCGAGCCACGGGTTTACCGGTGCGGCGACAGCCGCGGCCGGGGACTTGCCGCGCGGGCGTGAGTGGTTGCGACCGGTGAACTGCAGGGATGGCACCCAGATTCGCCCGCGAAGTGCGCCGCTCAGAAGGCGAAGCGGTAAGGCCACCAGCACGATGAAGACGAGTGCGAGGAGCAGAGCCAGAAGCAGGGAGCCTGGAGTCACGCTGCTCGCGAGGGTGGGGATTAGGGCACCGAAGGCTGTGGGCGTGCCCCAGTTGTCGGAGGGTCCGCTGGGGGGAGGCGCAGCCGGAGTAGAGCCGTTAGGGGTGGGTGTGAGCGGGGGCGTACTCGGTGGGGGGACGCCGGGGGTCTGGCTCGGTCCTCCCGGGCTCCCCGGTGAAATCGGCGCCGTCGGCGGTCCGGGGGGAATCGATCCGGCCTTCGCTCCGAAGAAGACGGTGATTGGCACGCTCGGTGCGCCATAGTTACCGGCCGAGTCCCGTTGAATCACCAGCAGGGAATGCGCGCCAGGTGGCATCCCGCGCACGCGGCAGCTCCATAGCCCGCCGACGATCGCCGTGTGGCAGGCCGGCGCGTTGTCGATGTACAGGTCGGCGATGCCGTCCCGGCCAGCCGCCGCAATCTCCCCGGTACCCGAGAAGGTGACGTCGCTAGTGGTGACCCTGGTTCCTTCTGCCGGGGAGGTGATCGCGCCGCTCGGAGGGGCATCCCGATCCACCACGAGGGAAAGGGAGCCCGACAGCGACGAGGAGGCGCCGCCGCCCAGATCGGCGCGCGACTGCGTCGCCCGCATTACATACGATCCGGAGGGCACGGCGAGCGAGCATGACCAGTAGCCCGCGTCGGTGGCTACCGCGGAGCATCCGATCGCTCCGCCGTCGAGCACCGTGGATATGGTGCTGCCCGCGAAGCCGTAGCCGGAGACCAGTCCGGTCGTGAGGGAGTCCGGCGCGCCGACGATAGTGGGAGCACCGAGCACATCGACCGTGGCCGACAGGGGAGCGGATGTCACACCGTCGAGAGTCTCGACCGCGCTGAGCACGATGGCCCGGCCGCTGGCCATCGCGGCGATACAGCTGAAATCCGTGGCACTCGATGCCTCGATCGAGCAGAGCGGCATCCCGCCAGCCGCCGGTCTGACGACGACGCTGCCGCCGACAACCTTCGTGCCGGTGAGGCGCACCGCGTTGGTCGGGGAGAACGGGGGAGCGCTGAAGCTGAAGTCCGAGGTCGGTCTGATCGGACTGGTCGGGGCTGGGGACGGCGTCGGTTCCCCGCTTGCAGTCGGATCGGCGACGGCACTGGTGCTGGCACTGGTGCTGGTGCTAGTGCTGGTGCTGGCAGGCGACGGCGTTCCGGAATTGTCCTCCGGGATCGCTGCGGCGCCCATCAGCGTCATCGTCTGGATCGCGAATCCGGCTATGGCGACCGCGGCACCGAGCCGCCGATACATGCTTCGTCGACGGGTCACGCTCGCTCCGCGATCGCGAAACGGACGTCGAGGGACGTTCGAAGGGGAGGGCTGCACCGTGACTCCATTCAGCACGTCATCGCCGCCGGTGTCAATTATCTGTGCGTGGTAATGGAAGTGAGGATTCATTCATCGTCCGGATATTTTCCCGGTCGTGATTGACGTGGACCAGCATCCCCGCCATGATTCAAGTCACGCGACTGGGTCACCTGACCCACTTCGGCGGTGTAGTCATTCGACCGCAGATCACCGCGCCGCAGGAGAGGATCCGCGATGGGCCGGGTGAGTTCCGCCGAACGACGTGCGGCACTGGTACGCGCTGCCCTGCGGGTGATCCATCGCGACGGCGTCAACGGAGCGACTACGCGGGCGATCGTGTCCGAGGCTGGAATGTCCCTCGCGAGTTTCCACTACGCCTTCCGCTCCCGTGATGAGATGATCCGCGAGGTCATCGCCTTCGTGGTGCAGGACGAGCAGCGAGTCTCGCTCGAAGCGCTCGACCCTGATGCCGACATCCGCTCGGCCGTTCGCGCAGGAATGCACGCCTACTTCGACCTGCTGCGGGCGCATCCCTCGCGTGAACAAGCACTCCAGGAACTCGTGCAGTATTCCCTGCGCACTCCCGGGCTGGAGCACCTGCCCCGTGCCCAGTACGCAAGCTATTTCCACACCGCGCGAGTGCTGCTCGAGCGAGGTGCCGAAGTCACCGGGGTGGAGTGGAGCCTGCCGATCGAGCAACTCGCCCGCATCCTCATCGCGATCACCGATGGGCTGACTATCGCCTGGCTCGCCGATCGTGACGATGAGGCCGCCGGCCGGTTGATTGATTTTGCCGCCGACACGATCGGAGCGCTCGCGGTGAGCCGACCCCTCGTACCCCGGGAAGTGAACTGACCGATGACGTCTCCCGACCGTGACCTCACCGTCACCAGCGAACCGCCGCAGCCCTTCGCCGAGCCGAAGCGCCACGTCTCCGGGGGCTGGATCGCCCTGTTCGCCGTCGCCTGGCTCGGAATATGGATGGCGCAGCTCACGCCGATTCAGCTGTTGCTGCCCGCGCAGGTCGAGGCTCAGCTCAGTGCGACTTCGTGGGTCGACAAGGTCGTCGCCTTCGGTGTCGTCTCCGGGATCGCAGGGATGTTCGCGCTCATCGCCTTCCCTCTCACCGGAGCTCTCTCCGACCGCACGACCTCCCGCTTGGGTCGCCGCCGCCCCTGGATTCTCGGGGGTGCTCTTCTCTTCTCGATTGCGCTCGTCCTGCTCGGCCTGCAGCAGTCGCTGATCGGTATCGGTATCTTCTGGTCGCTCGCCCTCATCGGATTCTGCGTGCTCACAGCGGCGCTCACCGCAGTGATCTCCGACCAGGTGCCGGTGGACCAGCGGGGGTTCGTATCAGGCTGGATCTCCGCACCCCAGGCGATCGGCACCATCCTGGGGGTCCTACTCGTCGTGGTGCTGGTGCTCAGCCAGGTGGTGGGATACACCCTCGTGGCCGTGCTTCTCCTCGGGCTGGTGCTGCCGTTCGTCCTGCGCATTCCGGATGCCGTTCTGCCGCGCTCCGCCCGGGCGCCACTGACCCTCGGCGGTCTCATCGCCAGCTTCTGGATCAGCCCGCGCCAGCATCCCGATTTCGGCTGGACGCTCACGAGTCGTGTGCTGGTGAACTTCGGAAACGCGTTCGGTACCTCGCTGCTGCTCTACTTCCTGCAGGACGGCCTCAAGGTTTCTCACGCTGAAGACGTGTTGCTCGTACTCATCCTGATCTACATGATCTTCGTGGTGCTCGCCTCGCTGGTGCTCGGTCGTCTCTCTGACCGTCTCGGCCGCCGCAAGGCCTTCGTCTTCGCGGCGGCAACCCTCCAGGGCATCGCGGCGCTCATGCTCGCCTTCGTTCCGGTGCTCGGTGTCGCGATGGTGGCGGCCGGCATCCTCGGACTCGGCTACGGCTGCTTTCTCTCGGTAGACCAGGCGCTGGCGACCCAGGTGCTCCCCGACGCCCACACCCGCGGCAAGGATCTCGGCATCATGAACATTGCCACCGCCGTTCCGCAGGCAATCGCGCCGCTCATCGGTGCCGTCGTCGTCGCCGCGCTCGCTGGATTCCAGGGGCTGTTCGTGCTCTCGGCGATTACGGCCCTGCTCGGTGCTCTGGCCGTTCTGCCCATTCGTTCGGTGCGCTGATGCCCCTCTCCCTCACCCCGCCCGTGGCCGAGCAGTGGCTAAGGCCTGCCGAATACTGGCCGTCTCTCCACGCCGCGACGGCCGAGCTCGATCCGCCCTTCGGCGTGATCTCGGTTCCCGCGCTCGCCCACAATGCCTTCGATATGCTGCGACGTTCGAGCGGCACCACCATCCGGGTCGCGTCGAAGTCGGTGCGGGTTCGCGGGGTGATTGATGCGGTGCTCGCTCTTCCCGGATACTCGGGGGTACTCGCGTACACGCTCCCCGAGGCGCTGTGGCTCGCGGAGGGCGATGCAGAGCACGAGGGCATCACCGATGTCGTGGTCGGCTATCCGAGTGTCGATCGGGCCTCCATCCGTCGTCTTGCTCACGACCCGCTGCTCGCCTCTCGGGTCACCGTGATGATCGACAGCGTCGAACAGCTTGACTACATCGATGCCGTGGTCTCGCCCGAGACCCGTGAATGCATCCGTGTCTGTCTCGAGCTGGACGCCTCGTGGAATCCGAAGGTTCTCGGGCATCTCGGCACGTATCGGTCGCCGGTCTTCACCGTGAACGACGCCCGCACCCTCGCCGAACGGATCGTGACGCGTCCCGGGTTCGCCCTGGTGGGGATGATGGCATACGAAAGCCAGATCGCCGGACTCGGGAACGAACCCTCGAGCGTCCTTCGCGGGGAAGCCGTGCGCTGGATCCAGAAGGCCTCGGCCGGCGAGCTCGCTGCTCGCCGCGCCGAAGCGGTCGCCGCCGTACGCTCGGTCGCCGATCTCGAGTTCGTCAACGGAGGGGGTACCGGTTCGCTCGAGTCCACCAGCAGAGAGGCTGCCATCACAGAGATCGCGGCGGGCAGCGGCCTGTTCGGTCCACACCTCTTCGACCACTACCGTCACTTCCATCCCGCGCCGGCCGCATCGTTCGTGCTGCCCGTGGTGCGCAAGCCTTCCGTGCGGATGGCGACTCTGCTCGGGGGCGGTTGGGTGGCCTCTGGCCCACCGGGCGCCGATCGGCTCCCGCTGGTGGCCTGGCCGCAAGGCACGAAGATGGTCGGCGCCGAGATGGCCGGCGAGGTGCAGACCCCGCTGACCGGGGAGGCCGCGGCTCTTCTCGCCGTCGGGGACCGGGTGTGGCTGAGACACACGAAGGCGGGAGAGCTCAGCGAACACCTCGACGCGTTCGCAATGGTGGACGGTGGCCGCATCGTTGATACATTGCCAACCTATCGGGGTGAGGGGAAGGCCTTCCTGTGAGCGGGAGCAAATCGGGTGGCACTAGAGTCACAGTGGGGAGGGAAAATTGTCAGTAGAAACAGCGATCGCGGGTCTCACCCCTGGCACGAACTGGCGCAACTGGGGCCGGACGGAGTCCGTGCGTCCGTTGATGACGGCCAGCCCGTCGACCATCGACGAGGTCGCCGCGATCGTGCGCTTCGCCCGCGAGCGCGAGTTCACCGTCAAGACGGTCGGTGCCGGCCACAGCTTCTCCGCCATCGCGCGCGCCCAGGATGTGCAGCTCGACCTGTCGCGCCTCGACGGCCTGCTCAGCGTGGATCTGCCGAGAAACCGGGTGACCCTCGGGGCCGGCACGAACCTGCACCAGCTCCCCGCCTTGCTTGAGCCCTCTGGGCTTGCGCTTCCCAACATGGGCGATATCGACCGCCAGACCATCGCCGGGGCCACCTCCACCGGCACTCACGGCACCGGGGCACGCTTTCCCGGCCTGGCCGCCCAGATCGTGGCGGTGACGATGGTGACGGCGGATGGGTCGGTGCTGCGCATCAGCGAGACCGAGCATCCCGAGCTCCTGCCCGCCGCACGTCTCGGACTCGGCGCCCTCGGCATCCTCGTCGACCTCACCCTGCAGTGCGTGCCCTCGTTCCTTCTGCATGCCGTCGAGCGCCCTGGCGGGTTCTCCGAGGTGCTCGACGGTCTCGAGCAGCGTGCCGCCGCGGTCGATCACTTCGAGTTCTACTGGTGGCCGCACACCGACGGCGTGATGACCAAGTCCAACACGCGGCTTCCTGCTGATGCCGAGCGGCATCCCGTCGGTGCGGTCGCGGCGTTCGTTGAAGACCGCATCGTGTCGAACGCCATGCTCGCCCTGCTCTGTAACGTGGGGCGACTCGCGCCGGCAATCACCCCGGCGATCAACCGGCTGGCCACCCGGGTCTACGGCAACCGCAGCTATACCGACCATTCGTACGAGGTGTTCGTCAGCCCGCGAACCACCCGGTTCCGGGAGATGGAATACGCGATCCCGGGAGCGGCGATACCGGATGCCCTCCGCGACATCCGCTCGCTCATCGACTCGCGCGGGTGGACGATCTCCTTCCCGGTCGAGGTGCGGTTCGCGGCCGCCGATGACAACTGGCTGTCGACGGCGTCGGACCGGGACAGCGGCTACATTGCCGTTCACCGGTACTTCCGGGACGACCCCGAGGAGTACTTCCGTGGCGTCGAGCAGATCATGCGGGGCTACCAGGGGCGGCCGCACTGGGGAAAAATCCATTACCAAGCGGCGGAGTCGCTTGCGGAACTCTACCCGCACCACGCCCATTTTGTGGCCGCACGGGACCGCCTTGACCCCGACCGCACGTTTACGAACCGCTACCTGGATCGCGTGCTCGGGGCCTAGCCCGCCTTTGACGTCAGCTCACATGCACGGCGGGACGACGCTTCGAGTCCTTCTCCGATTCACGAAGCACCTCGCGAGTCACCGGTGCGATGTCGCCAACGCCGGTCACCAAAAACTTGAACATGTTCGAGATCGGGTTGCCCGAACTCCACTCGAAGTAGATCGTTGGCACCATTCCGGTCTCGTCCCGGATCTGAAGCAGAACGGCGGCAAGGGTGTTGGGGATGTTGCCGCTCTTCACCTCGAGCACGCGAAAGCCGTGCTTGTTGATGCCCTGCACTAACAGGTCCTCCTCGAAGTCTGAGGAGTCGGCCGGGTGCACCTCGAGAAAGATGATCTTCGACTTCTGGGGAATGTGACTGAAGCGGCGCTCGTCGGAATTCTTATTCTTGTATTCCAGCTTGCTGCCGTCATCCGGCTCGTTGGCGATGATACGAATATGGCCGTTTTCGGCGTCCGCGGTCACGAATTCGAGGGCCGTGGCATCCAACTCCACCGAAGTCGCCCGCAGCTGCAGCGACCGCTGCACCCGGGAGACGACAGAGATTACCAGGATGCCGATGATGAACAGCGCGGCAATGCGGATGCCGTCCGGTCGCTCGATCACGTTGGCAATCGTCGTGTACAGGAACACCAGCGACACGATGGCGAACCCGACGGTGCGCTTGCGCTGCTTCTTGTGCAGCGCCGAGAGCGTCACAGCGACGGATGCCGAGGTGATCAGCACCAGGACGCCGGTCGCGTAGGCGCCACCCTGGGCATCCACGTTGGCCTGGAAGACGATCGTGATGAGGAAGGCGATCGCGGTGAACACGAGCACGAGGGGACGAACGGCGCGAGCCCATGTCGGCGCCATGCCGTACCGCGGAAGATACCGAGGCACGAGGTTCAGGAGCCCCGCCATCGCGGAGGCTCCGGCGAACCAGAGGATGCAGATCGTGGAGATGTCATAGACGGTGCCGAAAATCGGGCCGAGGTACTCGTGGGCGAGGTAGGCGAGGGCACGACCGTTGGCGGGACCTCCGGCTTGGAAGGCTTTCTGCGGGATGAGAATCGTCGTCACGAGGCTCGAGGTGATCAGGAATGCGCTCATGATGATGGCGGCGCTGGTGAGCAGGCGATGCTCTCCGCGGATGCGGCCGACCGGATTGGACTCGATGTCATCCGCGTCCCCGGTGATCTGCGGCATGACTGCCACACCAGTCTCGAAGCCGGAGAGTCCGAGGGCGAGCTTCGGGAACACGATGAGGGCGATCCCCACGATCACGAGCGGATTGCCGTGCTGAGTATTCACCGCGCTCCACCAGTTGGTGGCTTCGATCGGATGCACGAAGATCTGGCCCATCGACACGAGGATTACGACCACGTTGAGCGCGAGATAGACCGCCACGAGCAGCACGGCGATGCCGATCGCCTCCCTGAAGCCGCGCAGGAACACGATCGCGAGCAGAGTGACGAGCACGAGCGTGATGACCACCTCGTTGCCATGAAACCAACTCGGGGCAAAGGGGTTCTCGATGGCATGAGCGGAGGCATCCGCAGCGGAGAGGGTGATCGTGATCATGAAGTCAGTGGCCGCGAAACCGAGCAGCACAAGCACGAACAGCTTGCCGGCCCACCATGGCAGCAGCCGCTCGAGCATCGCGATTGAGCCGGAGCCGCGGAAGCTCTCTCGAGCCACCCGACGGTAGACCGGCAGCGCCCCGAAGAGGGTGAGAGCCACGAGCACGATGGTTGCGAAGGGTGAGAGCAGCCCGGCCGCAACCGCGGCGATCGCGGGCTGGTATCCGAGAGTGGAGAAGTAGTCGACGCCGGTGAGGCACATCACCCGCCACCAGGAGTGGGTCCTCTCCGCCACCTTCGCGTGCGGGCCTGGGTGAGCTCCAGAGCGATCCGTCAACCCCTGCAGCATCCAGTCGCGAAGCGATCCGGATGTCCGCAGCGGTCCAGAATTTCTTGCCATGAGTACCAATCCTCTTGGAGGTTGACCCTCATTGCCAGAATAACTTCCCGAAGCGCACGGTATTGCCAGATCCGGCGCATGGATCGATCAGATAGTGAGCAGCGCGTTCACCCGGCGGTCGGGCAGCGTGTCGGCGCCATGCAACTCACCGAGCGCGAGCACGACGCTGATACCCGCGACAGTCCAGCCCGCCCTTTCGACGAGTCGGCAACTGGCACCGAGAGTGCCACCCGTGGCGAGAACGTCGTCGAGCAGCAGCACTCGAGTGCCGGGTGCGAGTTCGTCGGGACGCACTTCGAGGGTTCCCTTGCCATATTCGAGCTCGTAGTCCTCGGTGATTACCGGTCGCGGCAGCTTGCCCGATTTGCGGATCATCAGGCAGCCAAGCCCGGTCGCGTAGGCGGCCCCGGCGGCGAGCACGAAACCCCGCGCCTCCACGCCGGCCAGGGCGTCAAACTGTCCCTCGAAGGGAGCGAGGAGGGCATCGATTACGCAGGTATAGGCAGGTCCGTCCGCGAACACCGGGCTGAGGTCGCGGAAGAGAATACCGGGGGAGGGAAAGTCAACGACGACTCGGCTGAGTCGTTCGATAGTTTCGCGGGCGGCGTTCGACATCCGCACTCCTTTCATACTGGGAGGTCTGTTGCTGACAGCCAAGCCTGCCACGGGTGGGAGTGAGGCTTGGCTCGGAGTGTGCTCCGAACCCCGTGGGGGAGAACCGGGCGCGGATATAATTAGAATCTCACGCGGTTCGCCGCTTCGTAGCATCCAGCTCTCGAGAGACCGGTCATGGAAACCCTTATCGTCGTCGGCATCATCGTCGTGCTCGTCGTCATCATCGGCATTTACCTGTGGTCGACCTACAACGGGCTCGTTCGCCTTAATGTGCGTGTCGACGAGGCGTGGAGTGACATCACCGTGCAGCTCAAGCGACGTGCCGACCTGCTGCCCAACCTCATCGAAACGGTCAAGGGCTATGCGGCCCACGAGTCCGGTGTCTTCGAGGCCGTGACCAAAGCGCGAGCCGAATCAATCAGCGCGTCAACTCCGGCGGATGCCGCGGTCGCCGAGAACCATGTACAGAGCGCACTCAAGAGCATTTTCGCCGTCGCAGAGGCCTACCCGCAGCTTCAGGCCAGCCAGAACTACCTGCAGTTGCAGGGCGAGCTCGTCGACACGGAAGACAAGATCCAGGCCTCGCGTCGCTTCTACAACGGTGGCGTGCGTGAGCTCAATACGAAGGTCAAGACCTTCCCGAATACTCTCTTCGTGCGTGGACTTGGCTTCACCGAGCGTGACTTCTTCGAGGTGGCGGACTCCGCGGCCATCGCAGAACCGCCCCGCGTGCAGTTCTAACTAGAGCTTCATGTATCGCGCAATAGCCAGGAACAAACGAAACACCGTCTTCATCATCCTGCTGTTTCTCTTGATCATCAGCGGACTCGGTGTGCTGGCGGGGTACGTCTACGGCTGGTCTATCTCGTGGGTGGTTATCTCCATCGCGGTGGCCTACGCCGCAATCCAGTATTTCGCCGCCTCCCGCCTGGCGATCTCGATTTCCGGCGGCCAGAAGATCCAGAAGGCCGACAACCCCCGCCTGTATCGCATCGTGGAGAACCTGTCGATCACTGACGGACTGCCGATGCCGAAGGTCTACATCATCAACGACCCGGCCCCGAACGCTTTCGCCACCGGCCGCGACCCCGCACACGCCTACGTCGCCGCCACCACCGGCCTTCTCGACATCATGGACGACTCGGAGCTCGAAGGCGTGATGGCTCACGAGATGGGCCACGTGCAGAACTACGACACCCGAGTGTCGATGATCGTGTTCGGCCTCGTCGTGGCGATCGGTTTCATCGCCGATCTCTTCCTGCGATTCGCCTTCTTCGGCGGGGGCCGCGGTAACGACCGCAATGGTGGGGGAGGCGGCGGAAACCCGATCGTCATCGTCTTCGGTATCGCCGCGATGATCATCGCGCCACTCGTCGCCGCGGGCGTGCAAGCCGCCATCTCGCGCCAACGCGAGTACCTCGCCGATGCCACGAGCGCAATGACGACGCGCAATCCGGATGCCCTGGCGAGTGCTCTCGAGAAGCTCAGCCAGTACGGGCGCCCGATGCAGAAGCAGAACTCGTCGATGGCGCACCTGTGGATCTCCGACCCGACCAAGCCTGGCTTCATGAGCAAGTTGTTCAGTACGCATCCGCCGATCGTGGACCGGGTGGCCCGCCTCCACAAAATCGGCGGAGAGTTTTAGCCGCGAAGTCGCGCGGGGCGAGTTACTGCACCACCGGAAGAGTCGGCTGGCCGAGCTCGGCGGCGACTGCCGGAGCAAGGTCACCCCGCGGCATGACGAGAACGCTTTCGAGCCCCTGCCAGGAGGCGATCTCGCGCAGCAGGATCGCGAGTCTCGCAGCGGTCTCGGGCGGAGCATCCGTCTCGGTCCAGGCTGACTGCACCCGCAACACCAGGTTCTGGCGATCGTTCTTGAGGTCGACCCTGCCCACCAGCCGGTCGTCGATCAGCAGCGGCAGCGTGTAGTAACCGAACACGCGTTTGTGCGCGGGCGTGTAAATTTCGATGCGGTAGTGGAACCCGAACAGGCGCTCGGCCCTGGTGCGCTCCCAGACCACCGGGTCGAAGGGGGAGAGCAACGCCGTCGCCTCGATCCGACGCAGGATGCGGGCGTCACGGTGCAGGAAAGCGGGCTTGTTCCAACCCGTCACCGTCACCGGCAGTAGCTCTCCGGCATCCACCAGGTCGTTCACGGCGGCCCGGGCGGGTGTGGTCTTGATGCGGTAATAATCGGCGAAATCGCCGAGGGTGCCGATGCCGTGCGCCCTCGCAGACAACCGCAGCAGCTCGCGGATCGCGTCGTTCGGCGTCACCTCGCGCTCGAAAACGTCGGGGGGAAGCGTCGCCGACGCCAGGGCATAACGTCGTTCGAACCGTGAGCGGCCGGCGGAGACCGCCTCCCCGAACCTGAAGAGCCACTCGAGCCCGGTCTTGACCTCTGACCAGCCCCACCAGCCGCCCGCGCCTTTTCCGGAATCGTGCTCGATCTCGCTCGCGGCGACGGCACCGCGGTCGGCGAGCATGGCGCGTAACCACTCGAGCATCGCCGTATTCTCCGCCACCCAGCTGCCGGTCTTCGAGTATCGCTGCCGATTCGCGTCCATTCGCCAGCGAAAGAGTGGCCAGTTCTCCACCGGTATCACGGCCGCTTCATGCGCCCAGTACTCGATGAATCGGCTGGTGTGCCCGAAGGTGAGCCGGTCGAGGTGCGATTTGTTGTAGGCGCCGAGCCTGGCGAAGAGCGGGAGGTAGTGGCTGCGCTCGAAGACGTTGACCGAGTCGAGCTGCAGGAGTCCCAGCCTGTCGATCGTTGAGTTCAACTGGCGAACCCCTGGCTCGGCCGTGTTCACACGTCCGAATCCCTGAGCGGCGAGAGCGATGCGACGAGCCTGGGAGGGGGAGATCGTCTGCTCGCGCACCTCTTGACCCTAGCGAGCGCGACCGACCCTCTTCGGGGTGACGCTTCCGGGGCGGCAATGGTGTGCCGTATTGGCATCGTTAGCCAGTCGTTCACTGGCAGTACCCGTGACGGACAGTGGCGTTGTCTAGTCTCGCGAAAGGCCGTGGCGGTACCCACTGTCTGCTCACAGCGCAGACGGCCGAGCGGCCCAATGGAGGAACAGTGTTCAACAGACGCACCATCGTCGGCATCGCGGCCCTCGCCGCGATCACCATCTCTCTCAGCGCGTGCTCCAGCACGCCGACACCGGCAGCGACCGGCGCCGCGGATGCCAAGACTGCCACGAGCGTGTCGGCATTCGGTGATATGGCCGGACTCGTGAAGGCGGCCAATAAGGAGGGAGCGCTCAATGTGATTGCGCTGCCCGAGAACTGGGCGAACTACGGCAAAATCATCGCCGCGTTCAAGAAGAAGTATCCCAAGATCACCGTGAACTCGGCGAACCCCGACGGATCCAGTGCCGAAGAGATCAAGGCGGCAGGCGACCTCGCCGGCCAGGATACGGCTCCGGATGTCTTCGACCTCGGTCCCGCGGTGACCCTCGCCAGCACCGCCAAGTTCGCGCCATACAAGGTCGCGACCTGGGCCGATATTCCCGCCGCGAACAAGGAGAAGACCGGCCTCTGGGTCAACGACTACACCGGCCTGATGTCGGTCGGCTACGACTCCTCGGTGATCAAATCAGCGCCGAAGAAGCTCTCCGACCTTCTGGGCAGCTCCTACAAGAGCAAGGTCGCCATCAACGGAGACCCGACCCAGGCGGGAGCAGCCTTTGCCGCCGTTGGGCTCGCGGCAATCCAGAATGGTGGTTCTGCGAACGATTTCCAGCCGGGTATCGACTTCTTCCAGAAGGTTAACAAGGCGGGCAACTTTCTTCCGCTCGACCCGACTCCCGCCACAATCGCCTCCGGTGAGACCCCGGTCGTCTTCGACTGGAGCTACAACAACCTCGCCCAGGCCGCGACCACGCCAAACTGGAAGACCGTCATCTTCCCGGGCAGCGCCTACGGCAGCTACTACAACCAGGCGATCAACAAGGATGCCCCGCACCCCGCCGCGGCTCGCCTGTGGCAGGAGTTCGTCTACAGCCCCATCGTGCAGAACCTGTATCTGGCTGCCGGCGCATTCCCGGTGCAGATTGCCGCGATGGACAAGTCCGGCGTCACGGACAAGAAGGCCCAGGCCGTCGCCGGCAAGATGCCTTCCGCGTTCGTCTCGCCGACCGACGCCCAGACCACCTCAGCGGGAGCACTGCTCACCGCGAAGTGGGCCGCGGCCATCAGCCAGTAGACGCGCAACGAAAAGAATCAGTCTCATCACGATGACAACACCATCGCTGTGACCATCGAGACGAGCCGCCCGCGCCCCGCGCGGCGGCTCGCCTCCTGGCTCGGGCTCACGCCCTTCGCTCTCTATGTGCTGATCTTCCTGGCGATTCCGACCCTGCTCGCGGTACTCTCGGGGCTGTTCGACGCCCAGGGGCACGTCACCACGGCCAATATCGCTGCGCTCTTCGCCCCCGACATCCTCAAGACCTTCGTCAGTTCATTCTGGGTCTCTGCGCTGACCGCAATCGTGGGAGCAATCGTCGGCGCCCTCGTCTGCTACGCCCTCCTCGGCACGAAGCCACAGGGTACGCTTCGTTCGATGGTCGACTCAGCGGCCAGTGTGCTCGCCCAGTTCGGTGGCGTGATGCTTGCCTTCGCTTTCATCGCGACCATCGGTATCCAGGGCGTCGTCACGGCCTTCCTCACGGGTCTCGGCATCAATATCTTCGCGAACGGTGTCTGGCTCTATCAGGTGCCAGGACTTTTGCTGCCGTACATCTACTTTCAGGTGCCGCTGATGATCATCACCTTCATGCCTGCGCTCGAAGGCCTCAAGCCGCAGTGGGCGGAGGCCAACGCCACTCTCGGCGGCACCCGTCTCACCTACTGGGTGCGCATCGCCGGCCCCGTGCTCGCTCCCTCTTTTCTCGGCAGCCTGCTCCTGTTGTTCGCTAACGCGTTCTCCTCATACGCCACCGCCGCGGCTCTCATCAGCCAGGGAGCGCAGATCGTGCCGCTGCAGATCCGAGCGGCACTCATCAGCGAGACGGTGCTCGGCCGAAGCAACATGGCCGGGGCGCTCGCGCTCGGCATGATCGTGATCATGGTCGTGCTCATGTGGGGCTATTCCGCACTGCAGGCACGCACGACACGGTGGCAGCAGTGAGGTGGCAGCAGTGAGCGGCATCCGACCGGTCGGGGCAGCCCCCGGGCCGGTTGCCCGAACCGCGATCCTTAGTGTGGTCGGCATCCTGTTCGCCATCCCGATTCTCGCGATGCTCGCATTCAGCTTCCGCAACCTCGCCGGTGGTTACACGCTCGTCCACTGGGCAAGCGTGTTCTCGCCGGCGGCCACGGTCACCTATGCGGTGGTGTTCACGGGGCTAAGCAATTCACTGCTGCTCGCGGTGGTCACTGTGGTGATCATCCTGGTGATCCTGTTGCCCACGATGATCCTCGTGCAGCTGCAGTTCCCCCGGTTGCGGCGAGTGCTCGAATTCGTCTGCATCATCCCGATCACGGTCCCCGCCATCGTGGTGGTCGTCGGCCTCGCTCCCGTGTACTCCGTGGTCGCTCGCCTCGCCGGCTCTTCCGTCTGGACGCTCGCCTTCGCGTACGGCGTCACGGTGCTGCCATACGCCTATCGCGCCATCCAGTCGAACCTCAGTGCCGTGGATATCGTCACGCTCTCCGAAGCGGCGCGCTCGCTCGGTGCGGGCTGGGGTAGCGTGCTGTGGCGGGTGATCCTGCCGAACCTGCGCCGGGGCATCCTCGCCGCCGCGTTCATCACCGTGGCGGTGGTACTCGGCGAGTTCACCATTGCGTCGCTGCTCAACCGCGTGACCCTTCAGACCGCTCTCGTGCAGGTGTCAAAGAGCGATCCATTCGTGCCGGTGATCTTCTCCCTGCTCGCGCTCACGTTCGCGTTTGTGCTTCTGTTGCTCATCGGTCGCCTCGCGTCGGACCGACGCACTCGGCGCACCCGACCCGCTAGACCTGCTCGCCTCGAAAAGAAGGCCTCATGATCCCCTCTCCGACCACCGGTGCCACCGTCGAACTCAGCGATGTCGTCAAGGACTATGCCGGGCATCGTGCCCTTAGGGGAGTGAGCCTCAGTGTGCGACCGGGTGAGTTCGTCGCACTGCTCGGCCCATCCGGCTGCGGCAAGACCACCGTCCTTCGCGCGCTGTCCGGTCTCGAGCAGGTGAACGGCGGGAGCATCCTGATCGATGGGGTCGACGTAGTCGACGTGCCGGTGAATAAGCGTGACATCGGCATGGTCTTCCAGTCCTACTCGCTCTTTCCCCACCTCACGTCGATAGAGAACGTAGAGTTCGGGCTTCGGATGCGAAAAGTGCCGAGTGCGGACCGCCGCTCGCGCGCGGCGGAGGCACTCGAGCTCGTGGGTCTCGGTGACCTCGCCGGGCGCTATGCGCACCAGCTATCCGGCGGACAGCAACAGCGAATCGCCCTCGCCCGGGCCCTGGTCACCCGTCCGCGGGTGCTGTTGCTCGACGAGCCGCTCTCGGCGCTCGACGCAAAGGTTCGGGTGCAGCTGCGTGATGAGATCCGCCGCATCCAGACCGACCTCGGCATCACGACGCTCTTTGTCACCCACGACCAGGAGGAGGCGCTGGCCGTCGCCGATCGGGTCGCGGTGATGCGTGACGGCAACATCGAGCAGATCGGTACCCCGGAGGAGCTCTATACCTCCCCGACCACTGCCTTCGTGGCCGCATTCGTTGGCCTCAGCAACCGGATACCCGCCACCCTGTCGAGCGGATGCGTCACCGTCTACGGCGAGACTCTCTCGGTGCTCGGTTCCCCGCCGGTGAACGGCCCGGTGCTGGCCTTCGTCCGACCGGAAGACCTGCTCCTGGTCGGCAACGGCACCGAGGGGAGCATTCCCGCGGTCGTCGTGGCCACGAGCTTTCTCGGCTCTCTGCGCCGCACCCAATTCAGGCTGGCGGACGACACTCTCGTGTCGGTTCAGCACGACGTTTCGGAGCATCCGCAACCCGGAGAGAGCGTCGCCCTCCGTCTGCGCGGAAATGCCGTATCCGTGAGCGCTATCGACGCCTGAGACGCATTCCCTTCACTGCATGTACGGCGGCACATCATGTACGGCGGCATAGACTAAATGGATGACGTTCGGACGACGCAGGCCCGTGCCGGCACCGATCGCTGCGCTTGAGGCCACCGCGGCGAAGCACCAGGCCGATGCGACCCTCCCCGTCGGCATTCGAATCGCGGGGGCCTGGTCGTGGCGAGCACTCGTGATCGCCGCTGTCATCACCCTGTTCATCTACCTCGTGATCACCCTGCGCGAGATCGTTGTGCCGTTCATGGTCGCTATCCTTCTCGCGGCGTTGTTGGTACCCCTCGTGAAGTTCCTGATGAGGAATCGCTGGCCAAAGTGGCTCGCCGTTGCGCTCGCCGAGATCGGGATCATTGCTGTCGTCGCGGGCCTCGTGGTGCTCGTGGTGCTCCAGGTGCGAAGCGGATTCCCCGAGCTGCAAAAGCAGAGCATCGAGGCCTATGCCAATTTCAAGCAGTACCTTCTCGCTTCCCCGCTTCACCTCACGGAATCCGACATCAACGGCTACCTCGGGCAAGCCGGCGCGGCGCTTCAGAAAGACAGCCGAGCCCTGGTCTCGGGAGCGGTGACCTTCGGAGCGACGGCGGGTCACGTGCTGGCCGGGATGCTGCTGACACTTTTCGCCACGCTCTTCATGCTCATCGACGGAAAGGGTATCTGGACCTGGGTGGTGCGCCTGTTCCCGAAGAAGGCGCGGCTGGCCGTCGACGGGTCCGGGCGGGCCGGATGGGTCACGCTCACCAACTTCGTGCGCGTGCAGATCTTCGTCGCCTTTGTCGACGCCGTCGGTATCGGACTCGGAGCTTGGATCATCGGCCTCTTCTTCGGAGGATTCCCGCTGGTAATCCCCATCACGATCGCGGTCTTCCTCGGATCCTTCATCCCTGTCGTTGGTGCGCTGTTCTCCGGCGTACTTGCCATCTTCATCGCCCTCGTCTACCTCAACCCGGTTGCGGCCCTCCTCATGCTCGCCGTGGTGATCGCGGTGCAGCAAATCGAGGGCCATGTGTTGCAGCCCTTCATCATGGGAACAGCGGTGAAGGTTCATCCTCTCGCCGTTGTGTTCGCCGTCGCCGCCGGCGGATTCCTCGCGGGTATCCCGGGCGCACTGTTCGCCGTACCGGTCGTCGCGACCCTCAACGTGATGGTCAAATACGTTGCGAGCGGCCACTCGCGCACGATCACCGACCCGACACTAACGCCAACGCAGGCGGCACGCCCGGCCGCAAGAACCCGTGTGGAGATGAATGCCTGAACTCACCCTGGCGGGCCCGACACTCGCCGACTTTGAATCGGCGCGCGTTGTCGTGTCCCGCGTCGCAGAGATCACGCCGATGGAGAGTTCTCGATTTCTCGGCGAACTTCTCGGCTCGCCGGTCTATCTCAAGTGTGAAAACCTCCAGCGCACCGGCTCTTACAAGATCCGCGGTGCCTACAACCGCATCTCGCGTCTCAACGACGAAGAGAAGGCTCACGGAGTGGTGGCTGCCTCCGCTGGCAATCACGCCCAGGGCGTCGCTTTTGCAGCCCGCGAACTCGGCATCGCCGCGACCATCTTCATGCCGGTCGGCGTGGCCCTGCCGAAGCTGCAGGCGACCCGCAACTACGGCGCAGAGGTCGTGCTCCGTGGGCACGCCGTTGACGAAGCCCTTCGCCGAGCGGCGGAGTTTGCGGCCACCACCGGCGCCGTCTTCATCCCTCCCTTCGACCACGCGGATGTCATTGCCGGCCAGGGCACGCTCGGTCTGGAAATGCTCGATCAGGTCCCCGACCTCCAGACGGTGATCGTGCCGATCGGCGGCGGAGGGCTCATCTCCGGAGTGGCGAGCGCCCTCAAGCAGAGGTTTGCGCGCGAGGGTCGCACCGTGCGCATCATCGGCGTCCAGGCCGAGAATGCGGCGCCCTATCCGGTGTCGATCCAGAACGGCGTCTCCACCGCGATCACGATCCTGCCGACGATTGCCGACGGAATCGCCGTCAATAAGCCGGGTATCCTCAACTTCGAGATCATCAAGGACGCCGTCGACGAGATCATCACTGTCTCCGACGACGACATCGCCCGCGCCATGCTAGTGCTGCTCGAGCGGGCGAAACTAGTTGTCGAGCCCGCCGGGGCCGTTGCGGTCGCGGCAATCATGACCGGCCAGGTAAAGGATGCCGGGGTCACGGTGGCGATCCTCAGCGGCGGCAATATCGACCCGCTCGTGATGGAGCGCGTGATCTCGCGCGGGCTCGCGGCATCCGATCGCTATCTCAAGCTGCGGCTACTGCTGCCTGACCGTCCGGGCCAGCTGGCGCGCATCGCTGAACTCATTTCTGAGGCAAACGCAAACGTCGTGGAGGTGCTGCACACCCGTCACGGTCGCAACGCGCTCATCAGCGACGTGGAGATCGAGCTGAGTATCGAGACGCGGGGTCCCGAACACGTGCAGCGCGTTCTCGGCCACCTGATCGAGGCGGGGTACGACCCTCGCGTCGACTTCTGAGGCGACACCGCCGATCGAGACACCGCAGGCTCAGGGCAGGTAGGTCTCGACCTTGTCGATTTGCACGGTGATTTCTTTGCCGTTCGGCGCGGTGTAGAACACCGTCTCGCCCACCGCGTGGCCGAGGATTGCGGCGCCGAGCGGGCTGCCCTCGCTGTAGACGTCGAGGTCGCTGTCTTCGCCAACGATCTCGCGACTGCCCAGCAAGAAGACGCTCTCGTCACCGAGGATACGTGCGCTCACGACAGTTCCGGATTGCACGACACCGGTGCTCTCGGGAGCCGCACCGACCTTGGCGTGCCTCAGTAGTTCAGTGAGCACCCGGATGCGAGCTTCCATCTTTCCCTGCTCTTCTTTGGCAGCGTGATAGCCGCCGTTCTCCTTGAGGTCGCCCTCTTCGCGCGCCGATTCGATCTTCTTCGCGATCTCTGTGCGCCCGGTAGTCGACAACAGGTCGAGCTCAGCGCTCCGGCGATCGAAGGCTTCCTGGGTCAGCCAGGTCTCGGTGGTCTCGGTAGACACGATGTGCTCCCTCAAAAAAGCAAATGAGACCGGCCGCGTGGCCGGTCTCTGATCAATACTCCTCAGTTTAGGTCAGCCAGCACCGGTAGATCAACCCGGTGACGCCCTGCTCAGAACTCAGCACCGTATCGGTGTACGAGGTCGTGTAACGGGTGGATGCCGGCACCGCCACGATGCGCCAGCCCACGATGCCGTGGGCCTGGTTCTGCACCTGGAGGGCACAACTCGCCGTCTGTCCGACCGGCATCGACACCTGGTAGCTGATGCTGACGGTGCGGGCATCGACGATCGTCGAGCCCTTGTCTTCGGCGTCAAGTGTGCCGCCCACCTGGTCAAGCCCGGCCCACAGAACCCACGCCACCACGATGATCGCCGCCGCTGCTCCCGCCACGAGGTAGATGAGGCGATCGCGGCGCTTCTTCGCCGGTGTGCGCCCATACCGGGCGGCAATACCCGAGGGCTCGAGCACCGCCGTCGGTCGCACCTCGAGGGCATCCTCGTCGATCGCAGTCATGTCACATCCCCGCACGCTTATTCTTGTAGTTCAAGGTTATCTGCCAATCCCTAGGAGTTCGGTGTCACAACGCCTGCTTGCCGTGCACGCCCATCCCGACGACGAGTCGAGCAAGGGTGCCGCAACATATGCCCACTACCGCAGCATCGGCACCGAGGTGCTCGTGGTCAGCTGTACGGGCGGCGAGCGCGGTGATATCCAGAACGAATCGCTTGAGCCGAAGGCGATGGCGAACCGCGACATGGCAGGCCTCCGGCGCATCGAGATGGCGGCCGCCCAGGCGGCGATCGGCTTCGAACATCGCTGGCTGGGCTACCAGGACTCCGGCCTCCCGGAGAAGGATGAAGCGGTGCCGGCGAACTCCTTCGCCCTGATCCCGCTCGAGGTCTCGGCCGAGCCGCTGGTCAAGATCATCCGCGAGTTCCGGCCGCAGGTGCTCGTCACCTACGACGAGACAGGCGGATACCCGCACCCCGACCACATCCGCACCCACGAGATCTCCCTCTTCGCCTACGAGGCGGCGGCGGATACTTCCCTGTATCCGGATGCCGGAGCGCCCTGGCAGGTCTCCAAGGTCTACTACGACCGCATCTTCAACGCCCCGCGAATCGAGGCGATGTATCAGTTCTTGCTCGCGAACGCGCCAGAGACCCCGCAGCTCGCGCAGATGGACGAGATCCGAGGGTGGATGAAAGATCGCCCCGATCTCACCACCACGCAGGTGCCGGTCGGCGAATTCCTCGATGCGCGGGACCAGGCCCTGCGCGCACATGCCAGCCAGGTCGCCCCCGACAGCGCTTTCTTCTTCTGGCCGAATGACCTCCAGCGACAGGCCTGGCCTTGGGAAGACTTCCAGCTCGCGAAGTCGCTCGTGGACTCGCCGATGCCGGAAGCGGACCTGTTTGCCGGAATCCTCGCCGAGGAGGTCAGCAGATGAACGTTCTCTACACCGCAATCGTGATGCTCGCGACGACCCCGACGCCGCAACCAAACTTCAATGAGAACTCGGTCACCCCCACCTGGGTCGGGTTCGCCGCCACCTTCGGCGTCGCCGCGATCGTGGTGTTGCTGTGCATCGACATGGTGCGCCGCGTGCGCCGCGTGCGCTACCGCGGGGAGATCCGTGAACAGCTCGAGGCGGAGCGGGATGCCGCGGAACGAGAGCCCGCGGAGCGGGATGCCGCGGAGCGGGATGCCGCGGCGGAGAAGCCGCGCACGGACTGATCCAGTCCCGGATGTTGTTCCCCCGGTTGTGCACGCCGATGGGGTCACTCCCGCGCCTGCGCACATCCACTTGGTAGTTGTTGCGACTTTTCGGCGTTGCAAGTCGCAACAACTACCAAGTCGATGGCGGCTGACGGTTTTCGGACTGTCGTGTCGCCGAACGTGACGTGAACACACTCGTCCGGAATCTCCATCCGCGCGAACGGAGCGCTAGAAGACCGGGGGGTTGGTTGCGACCAGGAAGATCGCGGTCCAGTGGCAGAGGAAGGCGAGAAGAGTGAGGGCGTGGAAGATCTCGTGGAAGCCGAATACACCCGGCACCGGATTCGGGCGTTTGAAACCGTAGATGACCGCCCCGATCGTGTAGAAGACCCCGCCGACCAGGATGAGCGTCATCATCACGGCGTTGGCCTGGAAGAAGTCGACGATAAAGACGAGCGACGCGTACCCGAGCAACAGGTACAGGGGTACGTAGAGCCAGCGGGGTGCGCCGATCCAGAACACCCGGAAGCCGATTCCGAGACCGGCGCCGATCCACACCAACCACAGCAACAGTACCGACTTGTCGTGGGGAAGAGCGAGCACGGTGATGGGGGTGTACGAGCCGGCGATCAGCAGGAAGATGTTGGCGTGATCCATCCGCTTGAGTAGGCGCTTTGTTCGGTCGCTCCAGTTGACACGGTGATATAGCGCAGAGACGCCGAAGAGCAGCAGCGACGACAGTACGAACACGGCGCTCGACACCTTCGCGGGCACACCCTCGGCGAGCGTGATGAGTACGATCCCCAGCGCGATCGCCACGGGGAAGGTCGCCGCGTGGATCCAGCCGCGCCAGGACGGCTTGCCAGCCAGCAGTTCCTCGCGCGTCAGCTTCGACCGGATCTCGAGCGCGTCATCCAGCAGTGGGATATTCGGCAGGTCGGGTCCGTCATCGGTCGTGTCGAGCGCGTTCTGATCCGGTTCGGTGGCCATGAAGGCGAGTTTAGTGCCGCCTCGACGGCCGCTTCTGGGAGCACATGGCGGCTCGTGTACTAGCGTAATGATGTGGCACAGCGGGAAGTTCCCTTCGGACGAGGCATCCTCTACGGGCTCTATCAGAACCGTATTCGCCGCTTTTTGTCCACCCAGGAACTGCCGAAGCACATCGCGATGATCCTGGACGGTAATCGGCGTTGGGCGAGGCAGCGACTGCTCGAGACGCCCGCTCATGGGCACCGGGCGGGCGCGGCGAAGTTCCGCGAGTTCCTGATCTGGTGCGATGATCTCGGGATCGCCACCGCAACCCTCTACCTGCTCTCCACCGACAATCTCTCCGGGCGCACAACGGAGGAACTCGACGAGTTGCTGCAGATCATCGCCGATTTGGCCGAAGACCTGTCGCACTTTCGCGACTGGCGGGTGCAGCACGTGGGCTCGGATGACGGCTTGCCCTCCTCTCTCATCGAGGCGCTGAGGTCCGCGGAGAAGCGCACCTCCTCAAACACCGGGATGCACATCAACCTCGCGGTCGGCTATGGCGGGCGCCGGGAGATTGCGGACGCCATGCGCAGCATCGTCACGAAGCACGAAGACGAAGGGGGAACACTTGATGCCCTCGCAGAGATCCTCACCCCTGAGTTGATCGGCGACCACCTCTACACCGGCGGCCAGCCCGACCCTGACCTTGTGATCCGAACTTCGGGGGAGCAGCGCCTGAGCGATTTCATGCTGTGGCAGAGCGCCCACAGCGAGTTCTACTTCGTGGAAGCACTCGGACCTGACTTACGAGAAGTCGACTTCCTGCGCGCCCTGCGCGACTATGCCCGACGCCAGCGCCGTTTCGGAAGCTGAGACCGCGCACCGCGGGTTTATCCGCAACCGCTACGGTTGGTGAGAGATGACGACAATCGACGATTTCGCCTCCGGGTTCTCCGAGGAGCCCGGCTACGTGAACTTTGCTTCGGTCGGACCCTTTGGTCGTGCCGTGATCGAAGAACAGCAGGCCCAGGTCGAGCTTCTACGACGGGCGCGGTTCGGCAGCCTCTCCAGCCTCGACGAGCAGGATGCCCGGGTGCGCGACGCGGTCGGCGCTCTTACCGGTTTCCGAGCCGACCAGATCGTTTTCCAACCGAACACGACCTCCGGGCTCATGCACGCGATGTTCGGCATCACCGGGGGAGTGCTCCTGTCGGCCGCGGAATTCCCGGCCCTTCCCTTCGCCGCGGCGCGCGCCGCAGACTCTTTGTCTGTGCTTGCGCCTCGCTGGCTCGATACTGCCGATGGACCGGTGACACCCGGGGTGATCCGCGACCAGCTCACGTCGAGTATCGTCGCGGTAGCGGTGAGCCTCGTCGACTTCCGCACCGGCTATCTCGCCGACATCGAAGGTATTCGGCAGGTGATCGGCGATCGCTTGCTCATCGTCGACGCGATGCAGGGCTTCGGGATCGTCGACGCGCCCTTCGAAGTGGCGGATGTCATCGCCAGCGGCGGGCAGTCGTGGGTGCGAGCGGGCTGGGGAACCGGATTCCTCGCCCTGAGTGATCGGGCACTCGAGCGCCTCACCCCGGTGTTCAGCGGCTTCAGTGCAACCGACAACACGGACGGCCTGCCCCTCGACGGGGTACAGCCGCCGGCGCAGGGCGCCTCTGCCTACAGCATCAGTCACGCAAGCCCGATCGACCAGGCGCGGTTCTCCGCGGCGCTTGAAGAGATCGGGACAGTGGGCGTCCCGGCGATCAGCGCACGGCTGGCAGAAAAGGTCTCCCGCGTGATCGACCTCGCCGACGAGTACGCGGTGCCGGTCACATCGTCACGAGCCGAGAACGAGCGCGCGGGGATCGTCGTGCTCGAACCGGCCCCCGACCAGCTCACGATGCTCACGGCATCCCTGTTCAACCACGGAGTCTCGGTCTCCGTTCGCGGCCGCGCCGTGCGGCTGAGCCCGCACGTTTCCACCGATGAGGAGTCCTTCGACATGCTGCGTGGGGCATTCACGAGTTACGCCTCGGCTATCACTGTCTGAGGTGCGCCCTCGGTTCTTCAAACGTTAATCTTCGCGTAATGCCTCGCCGGGCGTGTCGGTTATCCCCGGGAGGGCGGCCGACGTAGCGTACGAGGTATCAGGTATGGCGCCTGATCGAGACGGCCACGCAAGTTCGTCTCGAAACGTGTGGTGGCCGTCACGAGGACTAGTTCCGGATGCTGAATGCATCCGGGGATGGAGCTCACGTGGCCGCTTTCGACAAGATCAGCCCTACACGCCGTTCCCAGAATAATGGGGCGACAGACGCCAACGCCAAGCAAGCCGAGCGCACCTATGTGCTCGACACTTCGGTGCTGTTGTCCGATCCGAAGGCGATCTTCCGCTTCTCTGAACACGCGGTCGTTCTTCCGGTGGTGGTGATCTCGGAGCTTGAGGGTAAAAGAAACGATCCGGAGATCGGATATTTCGCGCGTCAGGCGCTGCGCAACCTTGACGAGTTGCGGGTGAAGCACGAACGGCTCGACTTTCCCATCACTGTGGGCGATGGTGGCTCTTTGCGGGTCGAACTCAATCACTCGAACATGTCGGTACTGCCGTCCGGCCTTCGGCTCAACGACAACGACTCACGCATTCTGGCCGTCGCTCTCAACCTTTCGAATGACGGACTGAACGTGACGGTCGTCTCGAAAGATCTCCCGCTCAGGGTGAAGGCCGCCTCAATCGGTCTCGCTGCTGAGGAGTATCGCGCAGAACTGGCGGTCGATTCCGGCTGGACCGGGATGGAGGATGTCACGCTGGGCTCCGAGCAGATGGCGAAGCTCTACGACACCGAGAAGCTCACCACCCGCCAGATCGGTGACACTCCGATCAACACCGGTCTGGTCATCCATTCGGATCGTGGTTCTGCACTGGGTCGTGTCACTGCGCGCGGAGAGATGCGACTCGTGCGCGGCGATCGTGACATTTTTGGATTGCACGGACGATCAGCCGAACAGCGCCTCGCCATCGATATGTTGCTCGACCCGGAGATCGGAATCGTCTCGCTCGGCGGTCGGGCTGGAACCGGCAAGTCGGCCCTTGCGCTCTGCGCCGGCCTCGAGGCGGTGCTCGAGAAGCAGCAGCACAAAAAAATCATGGTGTTCCGTCCGCTGTACGCCGTGGGCGGCCAGGAACTCGGCTTCCTGCCCGGGGATGCCTCGGAGAAGATGAACCCCTGGGCTCAGGCCGTCTTCGACACGCTCGGGTCCGTCGTCTCGCAGAACGTGCTCGATGAGGTCGTGGAGCGCGGGATGCTCGAGGTGCTGCCGCTCACGCACATCCGTGGGCGCTCTCTTCACGATGCGTTCGTGATCGTGGATGAGGCGCAGTCGCTAGAACGGAATGTGTTGCTCACCGTTCTCAGCCGGATCGGCCAGAACTCGCGGGTCGTGCTCACCCACGATGTGGCCCAGCGCGATAACCTCCGGGTCGGCCGACATGACGGGGTCGCGTCGGTGATCGAGACGCTGAAGGGACATTCACTCTTCGGGCACATCACTTTGACCCGGTCTGAGCGCTCAGCGATCGCCGCCCTCGTCACCGAGATGCTCGAATCGAACGAAGTGGCTTAGTGGATCGAACCGCCCGGGAGAAGTGCAAAATTTGACCTGGGTGGTCGTGATGACGCGGGGTAGGCAGCTTAGGCTCTAAGGGTGAACCTACCCCTCGTCATCGTGCTCGGCGGGCTCACCATTCTCACGTTCTGGGGATTCCTGGCCCCGCGCTCCCAGTGGCGCATGCTTACCGGCTGGAGTCACCGAGAGTCGACCGGAGGCGAACCGGGAGCAGTGATCGTCGGGATCCATCGTCTGGTGGCGGGCATCGCGCTGGTAGGGCTCGCGGTGGGAGGGCTGTCCATGGTGGGCGGGCTCTTTGACCCGACCGCCCATGCTGGGGTTCGCGTCATCACCGATCCCGTGAGAGTGATCTGGGGAAGCCCGGATCCCTCGGTTGTCAACCGTGTCTTCGTGCCGGTGAACACCGCACCGGCCGGCCTGGTGCGAGAGCCGACCTTGAGATTCCAGGCGGTGAGTGCGAAGCACCGGAGCCCCGGTTACCTGTTCAGCCTCGCGGACTATGCCCGCCCGCACGCCAGCAGGACCGACGGCTATCTCGGCGCGGATCCCACGATCGGGCTGTCCGCGCTCGATACCGCGGATATCGTCGTTCAGGTGCGCGCCGACAGTCGCTGCACTCCGCAGCAGGTGCTCGTCGTCGAGTCGGGTACCACCATCGTCATCGCCGTCTATTACGGTCGTCCCGCAGGGGAGCCCCTCGATACGAAAGCCCTCGCCGCTCCGTGCAATCCAAAAGCGGCCGACGACAAGGCCTCGTCGGTGCTCATCCCCATCGCACTGGGCGCCGCTGTCGCACAGCGGGCGGTGCTCACCCTCGAGGGAACGCCGATCTCACAGGCTGATCCCACTTAGGAGCGGGCGGGTGGCCGGGTCATCGCGAGCACATCGAGAGCGCTGTCGAGAAGTTCGAGGGTAACCTCGCCTCGCTCGACGAAACCGAGATCGATCACCGATTCGCGCACCGTGATCGACTTGGCAACCGCATTCTTCGCCACCTTCGCCGCGGACTCGTAGCCGATCACGCGGTTGAGCGGAGTGACGATCGAGGGCGACGACTCGGCGAGGTCCCGCGCGTGCTCCACATTGGCTGTGAGGCCGTCAACGGTCTTGTCCGCAAGCGCGACACTCGAGTTGGCGAGAAGGCGGATCGACTCGAGCAGCGCGGTACCCATCACGGGAATCGCCACATTGAGTTCGAAAGATCCGGATGCCCCCGCCCAGGCGATCGTGGCATCGTTGCCGATCACGCGAGCAGCCACCATGAGCACGGCCTCCGGAATCACCGGGTTGACCTTGCCCGGCATGATCGACGAACCGGGCTGGAGATCGGGAATGTTCAGTTCGCCGAGACCGGTGTTCGGTCCGGATCCCATCCAGCGCAGGTCGTTGCAGATCTTGGTGAGGCTCACGGCGATCACCCGGAGTGCTCCGGATGCCTCGACCAGGCCATCCCGCGCGCCCTGGGCCTCGAAGTGGTCCCGCGCCTCGGTGAGCGGCAGTCCGGAGTCCGAGGCCAGCAGCGCGATGACTTTCTGTGAGAAGCCGGCCGGAGTGTTGATCCCGGTGCCGACGGCAGTGCCGCCGAGCGGCACCTCCGCGACGCGCACGATGGTGGAGCGCACCCGATCGATGCCGTAGCGCACCTGGGCCGCGTAGCCCGCGAACTCCTGGCCGAGGGTCACCGGGGTGGCGTCCATCAAGTGGGTGCGTCCCGACTTGACCACCGTCTTCCACAGCTCAGCCTTCGCCTCGAGGGCAGTGGCGAGGTGGTCGAGGGCGGGAACGAGGTCGCCGAGGAGTGCTCCGGTCACGGCGAGGTGCACGGAGGTGGGGAAGACGTCGTTCGAGGACTGCGAGGCGTTGACATGGTCATTCGGGTGCACCGGAGTGCCCGCAAACTGTGTGGCGAGGGTCGCGATGACCTCGTTGATGTTCATGTTCGACGAGGTGCCGCTGCCCGTCTGGTAGGTATCGACCGGGAACTGGTTGTGGTGACGACCGGCAATGAGTTCGTCGGCGGCCAGCACCACAGCCTGCGACACCGGTGCCTCGAGAATACCGAGCTCGAGGTTGACCATCGCGGCGGCCCGCTTGATGCGAGCGAGTGCCACGATCTGGGCCGACTCGAGGCCACTTCCGGAGATGGGGAAGTTCTCGACGGCGCGCTGCGTCTGGGCTCCATAGAGGGCCGATACCGGCACGCGGACTTCGCCCATCGTGTCGTGTTCGATGCGATAGTCGGATTCAGTCACGGCGGTGTGCGTCCCTTGCAGTTGAGGTGTATTCGGACGGTGTGGCCCTAAACGGTGCCGACGATGATGTCGGGAACGGCCCTGCCCTCGAGCAGTCGATAATTCGCTCCAACGATAGCCAGCGTACCGGCGGCGATCGCGTCGCTGATCAATTCGGAGGTTTCGAGGAGCTCGGCGACAGTGTCGCGGAGGTGTTCGCGTCCCACCTCTGTCGAGTCGGGTACCACAGCGTCAGCGCCGTCGGCCGCGGAAGCGGCAGTGGTTCGCTTGACCGCCGGAATGATCTTTTGAATCAGTTGGTGGATGTGCGGGGGCAGGGGCACGGCATCCGGTGACTGGGAGTCGATGGCGGCTCTCACGGCTCCGCATTCGTCGTGTCCGAGCACGACTATCAGCGGTACCTCCAGCACGGCGACGGCGTATTCGAGGGAACCGATCACTGAATCAGAGATGACTTGCCCAGCGTTGCGCACGACGAAGAGGTCCCCGAGGCCGAGGTCGAAGATGATCTCGGCCGCGAGCCGGGAGTCGCTGCAGCCGAAGAGCGCGGCCTGCGGCATCTGTTTTTCCAGCAGTTGCTCTCGCCGCTCGACGTCCTGCCGCGGATGCCCCGGCTCTCCAGAAACGAACCTCAGGTTGCCCTGCTGCAGCTCAGCCCAGGCGTGTGCAGGAGTGCGCGCGGCGAGGGCACGCTCACCGGGCAGTTCTGCCGTCGCGTTCATTCGGTGCGCCTGTCTAGTTGGGTGGCGATCGCCGTGGCGAGGGCCTCGAATTCGGTGCGGGATGCCGTGCCGTGCAGCACGATGCTGCTGGAACCGATAACCGTGCTGAGGGCGTAGGCATAGTTACCCGGGTCCTGGTCGGTGCGACGATCGTGCACACTCCAGTCGTGGCCCCCGATCGATGTCGTGCCGGTCGCTCGCGTGTTTTTGAGTTCGTTCGCGACCCAGGTGGGGTTCGCGTCGATACCCTGTACGAGCCCGATGTATTGGGTGGAGGGAGTAATGAAGCCAACGCTCCAGGCCATGACGGAATCCGAGCCCGTTGACAGGCCGTCGTCGTTCGCGCTCCAGCCGGTGGGAAGCGGAGGGGCGGCGAGCGTCTGGCCGGCTTGCTGTTGCGAGTTCGCTGCATCAGCACGGTAGTCCACCGCCTGCCGCGGCGCGCCATCCGGGCGCACCACCACGAGCACGAGCACCAGCACCACGGCCAGCGAGGCGAGAAGGGCGAGCACGAGATTGCGCAGTGTCTGGTTTGCCCGGTGTTTGCGGGAATTCTCCGCCTTGCGGGCGGCGGTCTCGTCCGGCGTCTCGGGGCGGCCGAGCTCCGCGACGACGCGGGGCGGACGGTTCGGTGAGGCTGCCATGATCTTAGAATTCCACGGTTTCGCTAATCGTTTTCACAAGGCGCTTCCACAGGGTGGGCTCAGGACGCACTGTCAGGGAGGTCGTCTGAGCGCGGTGCCGCAGCAGACCGGGCCGCATCGAGGCGCGCCTTCGCGCCGATAAGCCATTCCTCGCAGCGCCGAGCAAGGGCTTCGCCGCGCTCCCACAGCGCGAGGGACTGCTCGAGCGTGGACGACCCCTGCTCGAGCTCGTTCACGACCCTGATGAGCTCATCCCGCGCCCGCTCGTACGACAGTTCGGCTACGCCAGCGGTCGAGCTGCCGCCGGATGACGTTGCGGGGGTGGGAGGGGTTGATGCCACGTTCGTGATTCTACCCGGCCCCGGTGTCGGCATCCGGTGGGGCGGTGACCGTCGCGGAAGCCGAGCCGTCCGCGAGGGTGAGGAGGAGGGGAGTGCCGGGAACGGCATCCGCCGAACTCCTCAGCACGGCACCGCCGGGCAGCTGGGCGATGGCATACCCGCGATCAAGAGTGCGCTGGGGAGAGAGCGCGCGCAGTTGCGAACGCAGGTCGAGCACGCTCGTCTGCGAGCGGTCGATTAGCCGCTCGATCAGCTCTGCGCTGCGGCTCACATAGCGACCAAGCTCCTCGGCTCGCGAGTCGACGATCCAGGCGGATGCGGTGAGCACCGGGCGAGACCTCAGCTGTTCGAGCCGATCGATCTCGGTGCGCACCTGGGCCGTCATACGGTTGCCGATGCGGGCGCGGGCCTGCTGCACGCGGGCAAGCTCGTCCGCGACATCCGGAACGACGCGCTTCGCCGCATCCGTGGGGGTGGATGCCCGGAGGTCGGCGACGTCATCGAGCAGCGGTCGGTCGGCTTCGTGCCCGATCGCGCTCACGATCGGGGTGACACAGGCGGCAGCGGTACGCACGAGTGTCTCGTCGCTGAAAACCAGCAGATTCTGGAAGTCGCCGCCGCCGCGCGCCACGATAATCACATCGACGTCGGGGTCGGCGTCCAGTGTGCGAAGAGCCGCGGTCACCTCGCCACTGGCGCGGTCGCCCTGCACGGCGGTGTGAACCACGCGGAACTCGACGGCGGGCCAGCGCAATTGGGCGTTGCGCAGCACGTCTTTCTCGGCATCCGAATCCTTGCCGGTGATGAGTCCGATGCAGCCGGGCAGAAACGGCAACGGCGTCTTGCGGTCGAGGTCGAAGAGGCCCTCGGCACGCAGGGCCTGACGGAGTCGCTCGAGTCGCTCGAGCAGGTCGCCGAGGCCCACATGGCGCATCTCGAAGACCTGCATCGTGAGGGAGCCGCCCTTGACCCAGTAGTTTGGCTTCACGAGGGCGACGACCCGGTCACCCTGCTTGAGATCGTCGGGTAGTTTGGCCTTCACCGACGACCAGACGGTGAACCCGACGGTCACATCGGCGTCCAGGTCTTTGAGCTTGCCGTAGACATTGCCACCCGAGAGACCCCATTGGGTGATCTCGCCCTCCACCCAGACCGCCCCGAGGCGATCGATCCAGCCCTTGATCTTCGCCGAGAGCAGCGCGACGGGCCAGGGTGCATCGACAGTCGAGGGCGCGGTTTCGATTGTCATCAGCTGCCCTTCTGCCTCTCCACGTAGAATCCTTGGGTGAGCACAATAACCAACGGCGCGGCGGCCAGCCTCGGAATTCCGCGGGTTCCCGCGGTACGTAACAGGCTACGGGACAACCCCGTCCCTGGCGCGAAGCGTGTGCTGCTCGCGGCCCCGAGAGGCTACTGTGCAGGAGTGGACCGAGCGGTCATCGCGGTGGAAAAGGCACTTGAGCACTACGGCTCGCCGGTGTACGTGCGCAAACAGATCGTGCACAACATCCACGTCGTCTCCACCCTCGAGAAGAAGGGCGCCATCTTCGTCGACGAGGTCGGAGAAGTACCGGAGGGCGCCCACATCGTGTTTTCCGCGCATGGCGTCTCGCCGGCGGTTGTTGCGGCGGCAGCCGAGCGCAAGCTCGAGGCCATCGATGCCACCTGCCCGCTCGTCACCAAAGTTCATCGGGAAGCAGTGCGGTTTGCGCGCGACGACTTCCACATCCTGCTGATCGGGCACGCCGGTCACGAAGAGGTCGAGGGCACCATGGGGCACGCCCCGGAGCGCACCACCCTCGTGAACAGCCCGGCGGATGTCGCGACGCTCGAGGTCGCGGACACGGAAAATCTGGTCTGGCTCTCACAGACCACCCTGAGTGTCGACGAGACGATGGAGACGGTTCGCTTGCTCCGCGAGCGCTTCCCGCAACTGCACAATCCGCCGAGCGACGACATCTGCTACGCCACCCAGAACCGCCAGGTCGCCATCAAGAAGGTCGCCGAATCAGCGGAGCTCGTGATCGTGGTCGGTTCCGCGAACAGCTCGAACACCGTCCGTCTGGTGGATGTCGCCCTCGAGAACGGCGCGAAGGCCGCCTACCGCGTCGATTACGCGAGCGAGATCCAGCAGGACTGGCTGGACGGTGTCGCTACCGTCGGCGTCACCTCCGGAGCATCCGTTCCCGAAGTGCTCGTGCAGGAGGTGCTCGACGATCTCGCCGATGCCGGCTACAACGATGTGAGCCAGGTCGTGACGGCGGAGGAGGACCTTATGTTCTCTCTCCCGAAGGAGCTGCGCAAGGACGCGAACGGCCGGGAGGACGTTCGCGGGCTCGGGGGTCGCATCCGCCAACTCGACTGGCAGCGGCCGTGACCGACCGCTCGAAAGACGACGAGCCGGAGCTCCCGCAATACGGGGAACGACGCCCGCGGCCGCAGTACGGCGAATACGCCACCCCGCAGGAGCAGGCGAAGATCATCGCGGATTCGCTTCCCCCGGTGTCTGCGCTGCTGGTGCCCCCGCCAGCCCGACCCCCGACAGCCCGACCCCTGACAGGTGGCGGAAGCGGTCATCGGCCTCCGGATGCCGCGACCAGGGTCAGCGCGAATGCACCGGTGCGCCCCGCTACCCCGCGTCGAACTCGCCGCTGGGACCTGGTCCTCACGGCCGTATTCCTCGGCTACGCCAGCGTGAACGTGATCGCGCAGCTGGTGTCGCGCGACACGCTCGCGACCATTGTCACGCAGTTTTTCGTCGCTCAGGGGATCGGTGCTTACACGCCAACCGCGCTCACGACGACCCTCGGAAACGTACTCAACATCGTCACCCTCGCGCTGTTCGTCGTCACCGTGCTCGCGACCACCTGGATGCTGCGCCGGAGCCGCGTCGCATTCTGGGTGCCAATAGTCGGGGGAGTTGCCGCGACCACCGTGGCGCTGGTGTTTGTGGTGATCCTGCTTCAGTCGGACCCTATATTTACCGCCCACCTCAACGGGGCGCGGCATTAGCACCCTCGACGTTTCGTCATTGCTCACGAAAACGGGCCGGGCGGTGCGGCGCTAAACGCCTGAGTGACCAGCCGATCCGAGCTGCTGGGTTGCCTGGATAACGCGAGCGGCCATCGCGGTCTCGGCGATCTTGCCCCAGGCGCGCGGGTCATAGATCTTCTTGTTACCGACCTCGCCATCCACCTTGAGGAAGCCGTCATAGTTCTTGAGCACCGTGTCGGCGATCGAGCGGCTGAAGGCGTATTGGGTGTCGGTATCGACGTTCATCTTCACGACGCCGTTCGTCACGGCCGTCGAGATCTCCTCGTCGCTCGAACCCGATCCGCCGTGGAAAACGAGGTCGAGGGGCTTCGCTCCGGTGCCGTACTTCGCCTGGAGGCCGGCCTGGATCTCGCCAAGCAGCTCTGGACGCAGCTTCACGTTGCCCGGCTTGTAGACGCCGTGCACGTTGCCGAAGGTGAGGGCAGCCATATAGCGGCCATTTTCCCCGAGACCGAGCGCCTCCACGGTCGCGATGGCATCATCGATCGTCGTGTATAGGTGCTCGTTGATGTCGTGGCTCACGCCATCCTCTTCGCCGCCGACGACGCCGATCTCCACCTCGAGGATCGCATGGATTGCACGCATACGGGGCAGTAATTCCTTCGCAAGGGCGAGGTTCTCGTCGAGCGGCACGGCCGAGCCGTCCCACATGTGCGACTGGAAGATCGGGTTGCGACCGGCTTTCACCTCGGCCTCGGATGCTTCGATCAGCGGCAGCACAAAACCGGCAAGGGCATCCTTCGGGCAGTGGTCGGTGTGCAGCGCAACGGTGATCGGGTAGTTTTTCGCCGCTTCGTGGATGAAGGCCGCGAATGCGAGCGCACCGGAAGCGCGATTCTTCACCGTGTGGCCGGCGAAGTAGTCGGCGCCACCGGTGGTCACCTGGATGATCCCGTCAGAACGCGCTTCGGTGAGTCCCTGCAGCACGGCATTGATCGTCTGCGATGACGACACGTTGAAGGCCGGGTAGGCAAAACTCTTGGTCTTCGCCGTGTCGAGCATGGCGGCGTACTGCTCGGGGGTCGCAATGGGCATGGAAATCTCCTTCGGTGCGCGATGTGCTGTCGAGTCTATTGAACTAAAGAAGCGGCGATCTTTCGAGATACTGCGAGCCAGTCAGTCGTCGGTGCTGGGTAGCCTTGACAGGTGAACACTGATACCGGATCCACCTTCCAGCATCCCGATCGCAACCTCGGAATGGAGTTGGTTCGGGCAACCGAGGCCGCAGCCATCCGAGCCGTTCCGTTCATCGGGCGCGGCGACAAGAACGCCGCCGACGGCGCTGCGGTGGATGCCATGCGCAAGTTCCTCGGTACCGTCGACTTCGACGGGCTGGTCGTCATCGGCGAGGGCGAAAAGGATCACGCCCCGATGCTCTATAACGGCGAGCACGTGGGCACGGGGCAGGGGCAGGCCTGCGACATCGCGGTCGATCCGATCGACGGCACCTCTCTCACGGCAGCCGGTCGCCAGAACGCCCTCTCGATGATTGCCGTCGCGGACCGCGGCAGTATGTACGACCCCTCCGCTGTCTTTTACATGGACAAGATCGTGACCGGTCACGAGGGTCACGGAGTCGTCGATCTCCGCAAGCCGATCGGCGAAAACATCCGCGCCCTCGCGAAGGCGATGAACAAGGATGTTTCGGATCTCGTCGTGGCCGTGCTCGACCGTCCACGCCACGCGCAGCTGATCGAGGACATCCGCGAGGCGGGAGCCGGTACACGCCTTCTGCTCGACGGGGATGTGGCCGGCGGCATCAACGCCGCGCGCTACGACGCCCGAATCGACATGTGCGTGGGCCGCGGGGGCACCCCGGAGGGAATCATCACCGCATGTGCGCTCAAGGGGCTCGGCGGATTCATCCAGGCGAAACTCGCCCCGCAGAACGACGAAGAGCGCCAAAAAGCGATCGATGCCGGGCACGATCTCGAGCGAATCCTGGAAATCGACGACCTCGTCACGAGTGACAACACCTATTTCGTCGCCACCGGCGTCACCGACGGGCAACTGGTCGGTGGAGTGCGCAAGAAGGGTCCCATCATTCGCACCGAGAGCATTGTGCTGCGCGGTCGCTCTGGCACGATCCGTCGCGTGGTCGCCGACCATCTCGCGGAAAAGTGGCTGTGAGGCCTTCGCTTACTGGTTCCGGTGGAAAGCAGACACTCCTGCGCCACGGTGCCCGTGTTCTACTGTGCTGCCATCCCGGCATGAACAGCCACAAACGCGATATCGCTTGAGGGTTGGACGGTTTTCGCCGGAGCGCGCGAGAAGCCCTTCTCATCCAGGTGGTTCTGCGTGCGAAAGACGGCGCGGGCCTCGTCGTAGATCGCGTTCAACTGCCTTCCCGAAAAGACCTCTGACGCCCCGTCGGTATAGAAAATGGTGATGAGCGAGGTGATCGGAAAGTGCCTGCTCATGCGAATGAAGCCGCCGGCATCCTGGGTGAGACTGATCATGGGGTCCTGTCGTCACGGGTGAGAATCCCAGTCTGTCGTACGCCGCCTGGTGCCACGCCGCGAGAGCGATCGGGCAGAGCCGGACGGGCGTACCCGACCTGTCTGGCGCAGGTTTGTCACGAGCCTACTGGTCTGCGCGGAGGTGCTCCGCATCCGGGCCGGCCGTGACCTCGAGCTCTGCGACCAGCTCGAATGCGGTGAGATCGCGGGGGAGTTCCTCGATCTCGGCAGGGGTTCCCAGCACCTTCGACTCGTCCAGTACATTCAACTTGCGCGCCGAGGGCAGCACCTGGCGTTCGAGCGAACCGACGAATCCGTTGTAGTTCTTCACCGTGCTCTCGATGGATCGTCCGAGCTTCTCGATGTGGCCGGCGAGAGTGGCCAAGCGGCTGTAAAGTTCGCGGCTGGTGTCAAATAGCATCTTGGCCTCCTGCGTGACGACATCCTGCTGCCAGCTGAAGGCGACGGTCTTGAGCACCGACCAGAGAGTCACGGGCGAGGAGAGGGCGACGCGCTTCGAGAAGGCGTAGTCCATGATGCCGGGATCGGCCTCCATTGCGGATGCCACGAGTGATTCGCTCGGGATGAACGCGATCACAAGTTCGGGGGAGGCTTCGAGCCCGGCCCAGTAGGCCTTGCTGCCGAGGGTGTCGATGTGGGCACGCACTGCGCGGACATGCTGCTTGATGAAGGCCTCGCGGCGTGCCCCCTCCTCGCCCGTCGCGGTGACGGCGATCTGGCTCGCCTCGAGGTATGCGGTGAACGGCACCTTCGCATCCACGGCGATGTTCTTGCCCCCGGGCAGGTGGATGACCATGTCGGGCCGGCCCGCCCCGGCATCCGAAGCGATGCTCGACTGCACGTCGAAGTCGACCCTCTCGATGAGGCCGGCGGCCTGCACTACATTTCGCAACTGGGTCTCGCCCCATACCCCTCGGGTTGCGTTGTTGCGGAGGGCAGAGGCGAGGGATTCCGCTGTGCTGCGCAGACGCTCCTCGGACTCGGTGGCGTTGCGCAGCTGCTGGGTCAGCTGGCCGTGCTGCAGGCTGCGCTGGGTCTCCAACTCGGTCACCTTCAGTTGCATCGACCGGAGGGATTCCTGCACCGGCGTGAGTGCCTGAAGCACCTTGCTCTCGCGCTGCTGGCGGTCGGACTCGGCGGCCTGCTCGCGACGCTGCCGGTCCACCAGTTCGCGATACTGCTCCTGCTGCGCGGCGACCTGTTCCTTGAGGGCGACAGCGGTGGCCTGGATGGCGGCCAGCTCAGAGCCGAGCAGGGACTTAGCCCTCGCCTCCTCCGCGCGCACCGCACCGAGTGCGAGTTCGTGCTGGGAGGCGATCAGGGCAGGATCGACTGCCGGAGTCGAGTTACTGTGCCGGGCCCGTGCGAGCAGAAGTCCGATCACGGCGCCGAGAAGCACTCCCAGGAGGAGGCCGATGATGAGGGCGAGAAGCGGATCCATGAAGCCAGTGTGGCAGTGGCCAGCGACAGTGGGTCGTAACTGTGCCGCGATGCACTGTCTGAGCGGATCCGCAAGAGGCCTGCGAGGGATGAGATGATCTCGTGCAGGGCAGAAAACCCAACACTGCGCAGAAAGTAGAAACCATGTCGCATCTCCCCGTTGTGCCGCACTGGATCAATGGTGCCGAGCGAGTCAGCACCTCTGGCCGCACGTCCCCGGTCTTTGATCCCGCCTTCGGAGTCGCGACCAAGAACGTTGCTCTCGCCGACACGGCCGAGATCGACGAGGCCGTCGCATCCGCCAAGAAGGCATTCCCGGCCTGGCGTGACACCTCTGTCACCAAGCGCCAGCAGATCATCTTCCGTTTCCGTGAGTTACTCAACGAGCGCAAGGGCGAACTCGCGGAGATCCTCACCTCTGAGCACGGCAAAGTCATCTCCGACGCCCTCGGCGAGATCACCCGTGGCCTCGAGGTCGTGGAACTTGCCACCGGATTCCCGCACATCATCAAGGGTGAGTTCAGTGAGAACGTCTCGACCGGAGTCGATGTGTATTCCACCCGCGGTCCGCTCGGAGTCGTCGGCATTATCAGCCCGTTCAACTTCCCGGCAATGGTGCCGATGTGGTTCTTCCCGATCGCGATCGCAGCGGGCAATACTGTTGTGCTGAAGCCCTCGGAGAAAGACCCCTCGTCAGCCAACTGGCTCGCCGCCCTATTTACCGAAGCCGGACTGCCGAACGGCGTGTTCACCGTGCTGCACGGCGACAAGGTCGCGGTCGACGGCCTGCTCGAGCACCCGGACGTCAAGTCGATCTCCTTCGTCGGGTCCACTCCGATCGCCAAGTACATCTATGAGACCGCGGCCCACCACGGCAAGCGCGTACAGGCCCTCGGCGGCGCCAAGAACCATATGCTCGTGCTGCCGGATGCCGACCTCGACCTCACCGCGGATGCCGCGATCAATGCCGGCTTCGGCTCGGCCGGCGAGCGCTGCATGGCGATCTCGGTGCTGGTCGCCGTCGAACCGGTGGCCGACGAGCTGATCGAGAAGATCACGGCGCGAATGTCCACCCTGGTGGTCGGCGACGGCCGACGCTCCTGCGACATGGGACCGCTGGTCACCGAGGTGCACCGTGACAAGGTTGCCTCCTATCTCGACATTGCGACCGAGGACGGCGCGACCGTGGTCGTCGACGGCCGCGGCATCGAGGTGGATGGGGACCCGAACGGGTTCTGGCTCGGCCCGTCCCTGATCGACAATGTGTCAACCACCTCCCGCGTCTACACCGACGAGATCTTCGGACCGGTGCTCTCGATCGTACGGGTGAAGAGCTACGACGAGGGCGTGGCTCTCATCAACGCCAGCCAGTACGGCAACGGCACCGCGATCTTCACCAACGACGGGGGAGCGGCTCGCCGCTTCCAGAACGAGATCGAGGTTGGCATGATCGGCATCAACGTGCCGATCCCCGTTCCGGTCGCCTACTACTCGTTCGGTGGTTTCAAGGACTCGTCGTTCGGCGACTCGAAGGCCTACGGCATCCAGGGCTTCCAGTTCTTCACCCGCGAGAAGGCGATCACCAGCCGCTGGCTCGATCCGAGCCACGGCGGAATCAACCTCGGCTTCCCGCAGAACTAGGCTCGAGCGACAGCGGTCCGATCGCTCCGAGACGCGAACCGGTGATGCGTGCGAGTTCTTCGATGGATTCTGCACCGTGCCGGTTCGCGGCGTGCACCATGATCGCGGCGCAGGCCTCCGAGTCGGCGAGCGCGTCGTGGTGGGCGAAGTCCTCGAATCCGGCCGCCATCGCAGCGACGGGCAGTCGGTAGGAGTCCAGGTTGTAGGTCTTGCGAGCCACCTGCAGGCTGCACAGGTAGCGGAAGTCGGGGATGTCCACGAGGCTCGCCCGGCACGCTGCGGAGATCACGCCCATGTCGAATCCGGCGTTATGGGCGACGAGGAAGTCATTGTCGGCGAATGCCACCAGGTCGGCAAGCTGTTCCCTCCAGAACTTCGCGTCCGCGACATCCGGCGCCCTGATGCCGTGGATGCGGGTATTCCGCTCGGTGAAGTGATCGAACCCTGCGGGTGGGCGGATGAACCAGGCCACCCGGTCGACGACGATGCCGCCCTGCACCTTCACCAGTCCGACCGAACAGGCGGAGGCGGCGGAGGAATTGGCGGTCTCGAAGTCGATTGCGGTGAAGTTGAGGGCCATCCCGGCATCGTCTCACGTGCGTACGACGGTGCCGGGCGAGCACGCCGCGTGGCGGCGGCCAAAGCTGGGCAGCTTAGGGTCGAAGCATGGAAGTCAGGGCAGTGCGGGAGCCGACCGATCTCGAACGGATGATCGTGCTGGCCGAAGCGGGACGCGCAACCACCCTCGACGTGCTCGAGCTGTTCGCGGCGAGCCCGATAATCGTGCCGAGCGGCACGCAGGTGACCGACAACCTCGCGCAGTTGCAGCCGGTGCTCTTCGACGTCGACGGAGCATCGATGCTCGCCGTGTTTACTCACGCCGACCAGATCGTGGAATTCGGCGACCTCGCCGCGTTCGCACTGACCATCGATGGTCGTTCGCTGCTCGTCTCGATCCCGCCCGGGGCTGGCATGGTGGTCAATCCCTCCCGCTCCATCGGATTCGAACTCACCCCTGCCGGCCTTGGCGCCTTCCTTCGCAGGCTGGGCGGACACGACTGATGGATGAGAATCGCACGACCGAGCAAGCCAATTCCTTCGGGCGCGCCGCGGGAGAGTACGAACGGGCGCGTCCGGGTTATCCGGACGCCGTGGTCGACTGGATGCTCCCGGCCGCTGCGCGCACCGTGCTCGACCTCGGCGCGGGCACCGGCAAGTTCACCCGATGCCTCGTCGCGCGCGGACTCGACGTGATCGCCGTCGAGCCGGACGACGTGATGCGCGCGACGCTTGCCGCCGGTCTCCCTAAAGTGCGCGCGCTCGCCGGAACGGGGGAGAGCATCCCCCTGCCTGATGCGAGCGTTGGCCTGGTCACGATCGCCCAGGCCTGGCACTGGATGGACGCCGCGCGGGCAGCCGTCGAGATCGCGAGGGTACTTCGTCCCGGCGGCACCCTTGCGCTGGTGTGGAACATCCGCGACGAGACGGTCGCGTGGGTGCGGCGACTGGGCGACATCATGGGATCGAGCGATGCGGAGCGCTCCATCCGCGGCACGATCAAGATCCCGGAGCCGTTCGGAGTGACCGAGACTTTCGAGACCGACTGGCAGAACGATATCGACGTGGAGTCACTCGTGGCCCTCGTCGCCTCCCGTAGCTTCATCATCACGGCGTCGCCTGCGGATCGGGCGGCCACTCTCGCCGCGGTGCGCGAGCTCGTGGCATCCGACTCCACACTGGCAGGCCGGGCGCGCTTCGACCTGCCCTACCGAACATACGGGTTCCAGGCGACCCTCCCCAGCGGCCCGACAGGGTCTCCTGGCACTGGATAGACTGGGCGCTCGTGGCTCTTACTATTGCAATCGTCGGACTGCCCAATGTCGGCAAGTCCACACTGTTCAACGCGCTCACCAAGAACCAGGTGCTGGCGGCGAACTATCCCTTCGCCACCATCGAGCCGAATGTTGGCGTCGTCAGTCTCCCGGATCCGCGCCTCGACGCGCTTGCGAAACTGTTCAGCAGCGAACGCATTCTCGCAGCCCCGGTGTCGTTCGTCGACATCGCTGGCATCGTCAAGGGCGCCTCGGTAGGGGAGGGGCTCGGCAACAAATTCCTCGCCAACATCCGTGAGGCGGATGCGATCGCGCAGGTCATCCGCGCCTTCGCCGACCCGGATGTGGTGCACGTCGACGGCAAAGTCGACGCAGCCTCCGACATGGAGACCATCAACACCGAACTCATCCTCGCCGACCTGCAGACGCTCGAGAAGGCGGTGGTGCGCTATGAGAAGGAAGTCAAGACCAGGCGTACCGAGCCCGCTGTGCTCGCGGTCGCCCTCGAAGCGCAGAAGTTCCTGGACGCAGGCAAGCCGCTCTCGGCATCCACCATCGAGGTCTCGCTCATCCAGGAACTCGGCCTGCTCACCACCAAGCCGTTCATCTATGTCTTCAATGTGGACGAGGAGGTGCTGCAGGATGCCGCGGCCCTCGCTTCCCTCGCCGCCCTTGTCGCACCGGCCAAGGCAATCTTCCTCGACGCCAAGCTCGAGTCGGAGCTCATCGACCTCTCCCCGGAGGATGCCGCGGAACTGCTCGCCTCCACCGGCCAGGAGGAGAGCGGCCTCACCCAGCTTGCTCGCATCGGCTTCGACACCCTTGGGCTGCAGACCTACCTCACCGCCGGTCCAAAGGAGGCAAGGGCCTGGACCATCCCCAAGGGTGCCAAGGCCCCGCAGGCGGCCGGCGTCATCCACTCCGACTTCGAGAAGGGCTTCATCAAGGCCGAGGTGATCGGCTTCCAGGACCTCGTCGACACCGGTTCGATCGCGGAGGCCCGGGCCAAGGGCAAGGCCCGCATCGAGGGCAAGGACTATGTCATGCAGGACGGCGACGTGGTGGAGTTCCGCTTCAACAACTAGGTTCGGCCCGCTCCGCCCCGAACCATCTCCCCTTTTTCTCACCACCACCGTGTTCACACACGGAGGTGGTAAGAAAAGTGGGCGGTGGATGCAAGCGGGAGGGCCGGAGGGCGGTAGGGCCGGAGGGCAGCGCACCCCGCCCGCCACGGATTCGCCCCGATGCAGCGCGCACGGTGACCCGTCAGCGCGGTGAGCGTCGTTCCAGTTGTCCGCGCACGAAGGCAGCCTGGCCGATGTGCTGAAGGTCGTCACTGATCACGCTGACAAGACGCATCGCGAGCGTCACGACCGGCGTCCAGCGATGGTCGACAATGTGGTCGAGGTCGGCATCTGTCAGGGTCATGACATAGCGCACAGTGCGGTCGTGCACGTCGTCGTGGTAGCCGATGAACTTGTCGCGGCTGATAATGCCCATCTTGGCAACATCAGCGGAAGTGTGGCCGTATCCGGTAGCACTCACGTCAAACGGAAGGGCGAACCGTCCGGCCCAACCGTCCGCGGTCCAGGCCTGCTCAACACCGGCGACCGCTGCGATATGGTCGTCTTGGATGCGGCTGAGATGCCAGAGTAGCCAGCCGATGGAATTGGCGCCGTCGTCGACCCGCGCCGACAGCTGTTCGGGACTCAGCCCCTTGGCGGCGTGATGAACGGCGTCCCTGACTCGATCGAAGGCGTCGACGAGAAGTGCGGCGGTAGTGGTCATGTTTTGACGGTACGCGCGAGTCTGCCAGCAGGGTAGGGTCCTTCGGCCCTGTCGGGCCCGGCCCTGTGATGCGCAACCGGTCCGGGCCCACGAAGAAAGTAACGGGGCGGATGCTCGGTGCCGCGTCACGGGGGAGCCAGTCGGTCCCGGAGTAGCGTCGAGGCATGAACGGTGAAATCCTTCTCAATGTTCTCCTGGTGCTGCTGTTCGTTGTGATCGGCGGCGTCTTCTCCGGTACGGAGATGGCGATGGTCACCCTCCGCGCGAGCCAGGTGAGCCAGATCGAGGCCACCGGTGCGGATGGTCAGAGGATCGGGGCGCTCGTGCGTAATCCGAACCTGTTCCTCTCCGCGGTGCAGGTCGGCGTCACTCTGGCCGGATTCTTTTCCTCCGCGTACGGTGCTTCGACGATCGCCCCCGAGTTCGTCCCGGTTCTGGAGAGCTGGGGTATTCAGGCCGGTGCCGCCTCGGTCGTGGCCTTCATCGGCATGACCCTTCTCATTGCCTACCTCTCACTCGTGTTCGGCGAACTGGTGCCTAAACGCCTCGCCATGCAGCATCCGGTGGCATTTACGCGCGTTCTCGCCCCGGGACTCAACGTGCTCGCGGGCATCATGCGCCCGGTGATCTGGCTGCTCTCCGTCTCCACCAATGGAGTGTTGCGCCTGCTCGGGCGCGACCCGCACGTGGCTGCCCAGGCGGTCTCGGCGGATGAGGTGCGCGAACTGATCGTGAGCCAACCGGGCCTTAGGGATGACAGCAGGAGCATCCTGACCGATGTGTTCCGCGCCGGTGACCGTCGACTCGTCGAAGTGATGCGTGTGCGCCCGGATGTGGAGTTTCTCTCCGGTAGCCTCTCGGTCGCACAGGCTTACCGTGTGAGCCTCGAACTGTCGCACTCCAGGTTTCCCGTGAGGGGGGAGTCGATTGACGATGTGCTCGGATTTGTGCACATCCGTGACCTGATGGCGGCGATGCCGCGCCCCTCGGATGTCCCCCAGAGCGGGAAATCGGAGATCGGGTCGGACACCGGGCCGACGCTCGTCGACATCATGCGCCCGATCCTGCCCCTTCCCGGATCGATTCCCGTGCTGAATGCTCTCACGACCATGCGCCGCGAGAACCAGCAGATCGCTCTCGTGCTCGACGAGTACGGCGGCACCGACGGGATCGTCACCATGGAAGACCTGGTGGAGGAACTCGTCGGTGAGATCTATGGCGAGTACGACGACCAGAGGGAGCCGGAAGATTCCGCCCTGCAGAGCGGCGGGGCGCTCGAGATCGATGGCGGACTCATCCTCGAAGAGCTCACGTCCATGTCTGGGGTGGAACTGCCCGATGGTCCCTATGAGACGGTCGCCGGATTCCTGCTCGACCGACTCGGCCGGGTCGGACGGGAGGGCGACTGTGTCGTTGTCGACGGAGTGCGCCTCACGGTGCTGAAGACGGATGGGTACCGTATAGTCCGCATCCGCATCGCCAGGCCCGGCGGTCGGGCCGACGCGCCGGGGTCCCCCACAACCTGATCAGCACGCTCTGCGCTTGGCGAGCCACCGCAGCGTGATCTTCCGAATCTCATCGAACCAGAGCACGGTCGACGCCAGCGCCACGCACCATCCCCAGTGCGCGAGGTCGAGCGGGGCGGTGCCGAACGCAGCCTGGAGGAGCGGCACCTGAACGACCATGATCTGAAGCACGATCGCGAGCAGGATGGCGCCCCAGAGCCACTTGTTCGCGAACAGCTCCCGGAAGGCGCTTGTCGTTTCCGAGCGCGAGTTGAGCGTGTTGAACAGCTGTGCGAATACCAGCGTCGTGAATCCCGCCGTGCGCGCGACCGCGAGCGAGTCCGTGCCTTCCACCAGGCCGCCCGGCAGGAAAAGGTCGATTGCGAACAGCGTAGCCACCGCCATCACCAGACCGATCGACAGGATGCCGCCCCACATGCGTCCGTCGATTGCCCGGTCGTGCAGCGACCGTGGCCCCCGCGCCATCACGTCGTCGATCTCGCGGTCGACGCCCATCGCCAGGGCGGGTCCGGAGTCGGTGACCAGGTTGATCCAGAGGATCTGCGTCGCGAGCAGCGGCACGGCGATTGCACCCTCACTGGCGCCGGAGAGGCCGAGGAAGCCGGCGAAGACCACGCCGAGGAAGACGGTGAGCACTTCCCCCATGTTCGACGAGAGCAGGTAGCGGAGGAACTTCTTGATATTGTCGAAAATCCTCCGGCCCTGGCGCACGGCGGCGATGATCGTGGCGAAGTTGTCGTCGGCGAGAATCATGCGGGCGGCGTCCTTGGTCACGCTCGTTCCGGTGATCCCCATTGCGACGCCGATGTCGGCGGATTTCAGCGCCGGTGCGTCGTTAACGCCGTCGCCCGTCATCGCAACGACTTCGCCGTCGGCCTGCAGGGCGTCGACCAGGCGCAGCTTGTGTTTCGGCGAGACGCGCGCGTAGACCGACACCTCCCGGGTGACCTCGCAGAGGGCGGGGTCGTCGAGGGTGTCGAGTTCTGAGCCGGTCACAGCCCGCCCGCCGGGTTCGATGATGCCGAGGTCGGCGGCAATCCGCGCCGCAGTCGCGGGGTGATCACCGGTGATCATGATGATCCGAATGCCCGCCCGGTGCGCCTCGGCGATCGCTGCAGCCACCTCGACGCGAGGCGGGTCGATGATACCAACGACGCCGACGTAGATCAGGTCGTGCTCGACCGATTCGGTGAAATCGGTGTCGGACGTTATCGGGAGGTCCGCCTCCCGATAGGCCACTGCGAGCGTTCGGAATGCCTCCGACGACATCGCCTGAATGTCGTCGGCCGCGCGTTTGCGCAGCTCCTCGGTGAGCGGAATGACCTCCTGGCCGCGCTGCAGCCGGGTGCAGAGTGGGAGGAGAACATCCGGCGCACCCTTGGTGAACAGCACTATCGAGCCGTGCTTCTTCTCGCGCTGGACTGTCGTCATGAGCTTGCGCTCCGACGGGAACGGGATCTCGGCGTGGCGCTCGAACCGGTCGACGTGGCCGGTGGTGCCCGCGAGTTTGTGAGCGGCGACGAGGAAGGCCGCCTCGGTCGGGTCTCCCTGAATGCTCCAGTGCCCGTCACGCTCGGTGAGCTGTGCATTGTTGGACAGCGACCCACCGATGAGCACCAATTGGGTTTCGAAGTGGAGGGAGGCGTCGGTCGCGGTCGCATCGAGCGGCTGCCCGACGCTGCGAACCTCTCCGTCGGGGCGATACCCGAGGCCGGTGACATCCGCTCGCCCGGAGGCGGTGAGTACCCGCTCGATGGTCATCTCGTTGCGTGTCAGGGTGCCGGTCTTATCGGTGCAGATCACCGACGCCGAACCGAGCGCCTCGACGGAGTTGAGCTTTTTCACGATGGCGTGGCGAGTGGCCATCCGCTGGACGCCGATTGCAAGCACGACCGACAGGATCGCGGGCAGGCCTTCTGGCACCGCAGCGACGGCGAGCGAGACGCCGAGCAGCAGCACCACCACCAGATCGCGCGCGGTGCTGACACCATTGACGAGGATGATCGTCAGCATGACGACAATCGCAATCACTGTCACGATGAGTCCAAGCATCTTGCCGAGGCGGTTGAGTTCGGTCTGCAAGGGCGTTGGCTCTTCGACAGTCGCATCGAGCATCCGGGCGATCGCGCCCATCTCGGTGTCCATGCCGGTGGCAGTGACGATCGCGCGCCCCACGCCCTGGGCCACCGCGGTTCCCTTGAACACCATGTTGAGGCGGTCGCCCGGTGAAACCATGTCGGGAAGGGTGTCCGGATGCTTCGTCACGGCTTCACTCTCGCCGGTGAGGGAGGCCTCGGCGACGCGCAATCCACTCCCGGAGAGCAGCCGAGCATCCGCGCCGACGGCGTCGCCCTCGGACAGGGTGAGGATGTCTCCGCGCACCAGCTCGGCCGACGGCACGGTCACCAGTTCGCCGCCCCGCAGTACGGTGTTGGAGGCGGTAGTCATGGCGCCGAGGGCCGCAACGGCGTCGTCAGCGCGCGCCTCCTGCACGTATCCGAGGATCCCATTGAGAAGCACGATGGCGGCGATCACGATCGAGTCGATCGGCGGCCCGTCGGCGTCTTCGACCATCCAGGCAGCCAGGGAGATGGCCACCGCAGCCAGGAGCAGGTAGATCAGCGGATTGTGGAACTGGGAGACGAATTTGCGCCAGGCCGGCACCGGCGGGATACCGCGCAGCTCGTTGGGTCCGTCTGCTTCGAGCCGTCGTTGTGCTTCGGCCGTTCCGAGGCCGGTTCCGGGATCGACGCCGAGCTCGAGCGCGATCTGCCGCGTTTCCCGCAGAGAGGGATCCGCGCCGGTTTCCAGAGAGGCCGCCATGTTTCAATCCTGACGCAGGATGCGCGCACGTGGAGGATTGATTCGAATCGGACGCCCGGCTGGTTGCATCTGGATCCGCGCGGCTGGGCGAAGGGGTGGGCTTTGGTCAGAGATCGACCTGCGCTCGCTCGGGCGTCAGCCCGCACCGCCAGCACGGCATCGGCACCGCTGCTTCCAGAAGGGCGCCGCACTCGGTGCAGACCTGCGACAGCCAGCACGCGGCATCGCCGCCCTCGCCCCCGTCCTGCACCCGGTCATTCTGTGTCACGTCGCTCCTTCCGACCCCTTGATCCTCCTCCTGATGTCGAGAGGGCCACATCCGGCCGAAGAGGAGGACACTGGGAGCCATGCAAAAGACCTCGCTTACGGCACTGGCTCGGCACGAACTAGCACACGCGCTCACCGCCTCCAACGGGCGCAGCGCGAGCACAGTCTTCGGAGGACATGAGCATCAGCTTCGCCAGACCCTGATCGCATTGCGCGCGGGTGAGGGCCTGTCGGAGCATGAGAATCCCGGAGAGGCGACCATTCAGGTTCTCGTCGGGCGGGTGCTGCTCCGTGCCGGAGAGGTGACCTGGAACGGATCACCCGGCGACCTGATGATCGTGCCTGACCGAACGCACTCCCTCGATTCGGTGGAAGATTCGGTGATTCTGCTCACGGTCGTGAAGAAGACGTGACGGAACACCTCACCAACAGAAAGAATCACGGGAGAAAGTACGAGGACGACCGATGTCTATCGAGCTGACGGATCTTCTGGGGGTCGACCTGCCCATCGTGCTTGGCGCGTTCGGGGGCGTGTCGTCCGTCAGCCTCGCGGCGACGGTCAGCGAATTGGGTGGACTGGGATCGTACGGACTGTACGGTTACTCCGCTGAACGTATCTCGGAGACTGCGGCGCGGCTTCGCTCTGAAACGTCGCGCCCGTTTCTGCTGAACCTGTGGCTTCCGCTCGACGACGTTGCGGATGGCACGCCAGAGGAATTCGACGCATCCCGCCACCAGCTTCAGCCGTTCTACGACGAGCTCGGGATCGAACCTCCGGCGCGCCCGGATCGGTTCATTCCTCCGTTCGACGAGCAGATCGAAGCCGTTCTCGCGGCTCGACCCGCGGTACTCAGTTTTGTCTATGGCGTCCCGCCGACCGATGTCGTCTCACGCGCGAGAGAGCGGGGCATCCTGGTGCTCGGCACGGCGACGACAGTGGATGAGGCGGTAGCTCTCGAGCAGGGCGGCGTTGATGCGGTCGTCGCGTCGGGTGCCGAGGCGGCAGGTCATCGCGTGTCGTTCCTGCGGCGTGCCGAGGATTCACTCGTCGGCACTTTCGCGCTCGTGCCGCAGGTTGCCGATGCGATCAGCGTGCCGGTGATCGCCGCCGGAGGTATCGCCGATCGCCGCGGTGTCGCCGCAGCCCTGGCGCTGGGAGCCAGTGGCGTGCAGGTCGGTACAGCCTTTCTTCGCACTCGAGAGTCAGCGGTGAACGATTCCTACCGCACGGCGATCATCGACTCGGCGGCGCACTCGACGGTGTTGACCCGTGCACTGAGCGGACGCCTCGCCCGAGGCATCCCAAACCGTGCCGTCCGCGCGATCGAACAGGGTGGTCATGTCGCAACGTTCCCCGCGCAGAACTGGCTCACCGGCCAATTTCGGGCCGAGGCAGCTCGTCGCGACCTCACTGACCTGCAGTCCCTCTGGATGGGTCAGGCCAGCCCGCTTGCCCGTTTCGACCGGGCTCACGCCGTGTTCGAAGAGCTGGCTGTCGGTTTCGGCCGTCGCTGAGCCTCGGCTCACCAACCAACCACCTCCCGTTTTTCTTACCACCGCAGTGTTTGCACACGACGGTGATAGGAAAAACGGGAGGTGGTCGTGGAGCGAAGGGCACTGCGGCTGGCCGACACCCCCGCAAGGACCCTCGGCTAGAGTTCGATGCGGCCCGCCGCGGCCTTCGCCCTCGAAAGGACAGCATGAGCCTGGTTCGCCTGAACGACGTAGAACTCCGCTTCGAGAACACGCCGATCCTGCGTGAGGCCTTCTTCCGGCTCGAAAGCCGCGACCGGGTCGGGATGATCGGACGCAACGGCTCCGGCAAGACCAGCATCCTCAAACTCATCCTCGAACAGGTGACCCCCGACTCCGGCACGGTCACTATCGACCCCGGCACCCGCATCGGGTACTTCTCGCAGTTTTCCGAGCTCGACGGAGCCGCGACCATCGTCGAGGTGCTTGAGGGCCTCTTCGGAGAGATCGCCATCATCGAGGTCGAGCTCGCGGCCATCGATGCTGAGATCGCCGCCGACCCGTCGGCAGACCTCGACCCGCTCATCCACCGGCAGTCCGACCTGTTCAGCGAGATGGATCGACTGGATGGCTGGGACTACCGCCGTCGCATCGACACTGCTCTCACGACCCTCGGCTTCAACGAGGCGCACCGGGTATGTGCGATCGACGAGCTCTCGGGAGGCTGGCGAAACCGTGCGGCGCTCGCCAAGATCCTGCTCGAAGACCCGGATGTGCTGCTGCTCGACGAACCGACGAACTTCCTCGACGTTGCGGGCGTCGAATGGCTCGAAGCCTGGTTTCGCGGATTCCACGGCGCCGCGGTCATCGTCTCGCACGATCGCAAGTTTCTCGATGCGGTGGCGACCCGCATCATCGAGATCGAGAACTACCACCTGCACGAGTACCCGGGCAATTTCGGCGAGTACATCATCCAGAAGCAGTTTCGCCTGAAGACCCTCGAGGCTCAGTTTCAGCACGAGTCGGAGCTGCTGGCGTTCGAGGCCGAGGGTATCGCCGATCGCCGGGATGCCGCGAAGGCGGAGAGCCGCGGACTCGACAAACAGCTCTCGCAGATCAAGAAGTCGCGCGCACCGCGGCCGGTCGATCAGATCATCACGGAGATCTACGGTGGCCTGCACGTGAAGGATGTGCTGTGCCGAATCGAAGGCCTCGGTAAATCCTTCGGAGAGCGGGTGCTCTTCGAGGGGGTGTCGTTCGAGATTCGTCGGGGCAACCGCATCGTGGTGAGCGGCGCGAACGGCAGCGGCAAGACGACATTGCTTCGCGTACTGACCGGTGACGAGAAGGCGGATGCCGGCGAGGTCACGTGGGCCGCGGGCACGAAGGTCCTCTCGTATAACCGGGTGCTCGTTGAACTCGACGACACGGACACGGTCACCCACGCCGTCAATGCCTACCCCGACAGCCTCGCGCTCACGGCGACCCGCAAGTCGGTCGGTCGGTTCCTCGGAATGTTCCAGTTCTCGGAAGCCGACCTCAAGCAGCGCATCGGCAACCTCTCGGGTGGCCAGCGCGCCAGGGTCGCGATGGCGCAGTGCCTGCTGTCCGGGGCATCCGTGCTGCTGCTCGACGAGCCGACCAACCACCTCGACCTGGCGAGCACCCAGTTGATGGAGCGGGCGCTGCTGCACTTTCCCGGCGCGGTCGTTGTGGTAAGTCACGATCGTTTCTTCAGTGAGAAGGTCGCGAATCGTCGCATCGTGTTCGGAGCGGATGGCGCGGATCCCGGTGAACTGGACGTGCGCGCCGCGTGACCATCTCCTTCGTTCCGATCGTCGTTCGCTCGTCAGGCTAGGCCGACTTCGTCGAATTCCCGGTGGGAAATTCCTTTCCCTTAACGATCATTCCGAGCCCTCTTTCGAGCAGATCTCGACCGCAATCGACCGCGGTCGCTATGACGGTGACGATCACGCCGCACTGTGGATCGATGACGATCTTCGCCGTCGGCTCGGCGTCGTCATCCTGGAGGATCTCGCCGACGGCGGACCGATGTTCGACCTTCGCCTGGCGGAGATCCCTCGCGATGCGCAGGACGTTTCAGCCTGCAGGCTTTGTCACAGAGGCGCACTACCGTGAGGCATGGCCCGCCGATGGCGGAGCTGTGTTCGGCTCGGTCGCCTACGCGATTCTTCGCCATGACTGGCAGTCGGGCACAACGACTCCCGTCGACTTGGGTGACTTCCCAAGCGTTGGCCTTCACCGCTCCCAACCGCACTTGTCAGGCGGTGCCGGGTCCGCTGATTGCGAACCCGGCGCTGGCTGGCCTCAGGAGGCGGGGTGGGTGAACGGCACGCGCTCGAACACGAGCGGCGTCGCCGACCCGAGGGGACTTTCCGTCGCCTTGAGCCAGTCCTGGGCGTTGGATGACCCGTCGACCGTGAGACGGGTGAGGTTGGTCGCGGCGGTCGACTGGCCGTAGAACGCCAACCAGGGCGATCCGCTGGCCAGCGGGTGGTCCTCGTTGAAGACATGGCTGTCTCCGTTGATCAGGTACACCGCACCGCCGAAGTCATTTGCCTGCTCGATCAGCGCCTTCACCAGGGGCGTGTAGCCCGCGTAGTCGGATGTCGCGGGGTTGGTCACCGTCGGGTCGAACATGTCGGCCTGGGTCATCACGACCACCGCCCGGTCACGGTGTCGGCGGGCAGCCTGGAACGTGTCGGTGAGCTGGCGGATGTCCGCTTGCGTGCGCGCCTGAACCTCGGCGGTCTGTTCGGGCGTCGGCGCTGTCTGGCCGAGGCCGGACCACGGCACGAGGGAGTTGTTGCTCCCGGGAATGTTCACGGCGGTGAAGGAAATGTCCCTCGTGCGGAAGTCGACGTTCTCGGGGTACCCCGCGCGTGCCTGCGAGTCGACTTTCATCGGCGCTCCGAGAGTGACACCGGGGCGGGGAAAGAAGGTATTTCGCACCGCGGCCAGCCGCTCGATCGGGTTATAGGCGCCGTTGTTGGTGCGGTGACAGTCTGTCCATTCGTTGTCGCCCGGCGTGTAGACGAGGGGAACAGTGAGGGTGTCGAAGTTGCTGCGGATGCTGGCGAAGTATTCGTCGGAGCAGACCGACGATCCGCTCTTGATGTCTCCCAGGTGCCCGACGAAGTCGAGTTCCCGGTGTGCGTTGAGATCTTGGATGTACGACGGGAATGCCGCGATTTCTGCTTTCCCATAGGGCACATCGCCGATGATTCCGAAACTTAGGTTCCGGCGATCCGAACCGTCTCCGGTGGTGTTGTGACCATGACCGACATCGTCGGCGAATGCCGGTGTCGCGCCCCCGCCATCAGCAGTGCGGCCGCCGTTACGGCGATCAACAGGTTTTTCTTCACGCGCATGTAATCCTCCGGGGTCGTTGAGTGTGAACCAGTGAGGAGGTTAGGAGCCCGAGCCGACCTGCCGGGGTCGAAGAGGTTAATTCCCTATGACTAGGCCTGGCGAGGGCGATTTTGAATCGCCGACCAGGCTCCCGTGCTCCACAGCGCCCAGACGACCAGCAGCGGCTGGAACAGCAGCCGGATGCCACGGGCCAGGTCGGTGTTGAGCCCGAAGGAGTTGGTGTGGGTGACCAGCTGGGAGATGTTGCCGGGAAAGACCAGCAGGAAGAAAACGGCCACGATCACTCCCACGATCACCTGCCGGCGCACGAGCAACAGGAGGGCGAGCCCGAGGGTGATCTCCACGATCCCGGATGAGAGCACCACGAAATCCGCATCGACAGGCACCCAGCGCGGTACCTGAGCGCGGAAAGCCATTCGACTGACGGTGAGATGGCTGATTCCCGCCAGCAGGAGAAACGCGCCAAGCAGCAGTCGACCGGCCGTGCGGGCGACGGAAGAGCGTTTTGTCGAGGGTAAAGACACAATTCGAGCCTAGGGCTGCAGCGAGGCGCTTCGCCCACAGCCCGTTGGTCTTGACCAACTCCGTGTTCGAACGTACTATTCGCAGCATCGTGCGCTCCCGAACGCCCGCCTCACTGTCGAGAGCAGGAGATTTATCATGGCCATCCTTCCCCAGAGTATTCCCCAGAGTATTCGCCAGGGCATTCGCCAGAGCATTCGCCGGAGTATTCGCCGGTCAACCCGGGGCGTTGCGACGATTTTCCTCACGCTAGCCCTCGCCCTCTCCGGCGCGACGCTGGCTCCGGCGGCTTTCGCCGATCCGGGGCATCCGTCGGGCGGATCCCCGTCGGTCGACTTCGGACCCAACGTGAAGATCTTCGACCCCACCATGCCGCAGAGCCAGATCCAGGCAGCGGTCGATGCGATTGCCACCCAGCAGGTCGACAACGAGATGGGTACGGCCCGCTACGCGATCCTGTTCAAGCCCGGCGTCTACGGCACTGTGACGAATCCACTGGTCTTCCAGGTCGGCTACTACACCGAGGTTGCCGGTCTCGGCGTGTCCCCGGGCGATGTCACCATCAACGGGCACGTGGATGTGTATAACCGGTGCTTCACCGCCGACAACTGCAGCGCGCTCGATAATTTCTGGCGCTCCGTCTCCAACCTCACCATCGCCGTAGCGGGCGGCACGGCCTGCCGGTCCTCCGGCGAGTTCTGGGCCGTGTCGCAGGCGGCACCGATGCGTCGGGTCAACGTCACCGGCGGAACCCTCACGTTCATGGACTACTGCACCGCCGGACCGCAGTTCGCCAGTGGCGGGTTCATGGCCGACTCGAAGGCCGGCGCGATCGTTAATGGCTCGCAGCAGCAGTTCCTCGTGCGCAATAGCTCGATCGGCTCCTGGTCTAACGGGGTGTGGAACCAGGTGTTCTCCGGCGTAACCGGGGCTCCGGCCCAGTCGTTCCCCACCCCCACTTACACGACCCTCGCGACCACCGCCGTGAGCCGGGAGAAGCCGTACCTCTTCTTCGACAGCGTCACGAACAGCTACAGCGTGTTTGTTCCAGATGGCCGAACCGACTCGGTCGGAACCACCTGGCAAACCGCGCCGACAGCGGGTCGCGCCATCCCGCTCTCGGACTTCTTCGTCGCCAAGCCGGGCGTCTCGGTGCGAACGATCAATGACCAGCTCGCCCGCGGCAGGAACCTGCTGTTCACGCCCGGTGTCTATGACGTCGATCGCACCATCTCGGTCAAACGAGCCGACACGGTGGTGCTCGGCCTCGGCGTCGCCACCCTCACCGCGGTGAACGGTGCGGTGCCGCTTGCGGTCGCCGATGTGCCGGGAGTGGATGTCGCTGGCCTCATGATCGACGCTGGCGCGGTGAACTCACCGATGCTCCTGCAGATCGGCGCGAAGCGGGACGGCCACTGGCACGACCATGACGCGCAGTCGGACACCCTCCGTCGGGGTGAATCGCGCAACCAGACCGCCATCCAGGATGTCTACTTCCGCATCGGCGGACCGCACGCGGGAAAGGCCACCGTCGCACTGCAGGTCAACAGCGACAACGTGCTCCTCGACAACATCTGGGCCTGGCGTGCCGACCACGGTAAGGGAGTCGGTTGGACGGCGAACACCTCGGAGACCGGGGTGGTCGTCAACGGACGCAACGTCACCGCCACCGGCCTCTTTTCCGAGCACTTCCAGAAGTACAACGTGATCTGGAACGGTGAGCGCGGCACCACAGTCTTCTTCCAGAACGAGCTGCCCTACGACGCCCCGAACCAGGCGGCCTGGCAGCACGACGGGGTGCTCGGCTGGGCGGGCTACAAGGTCGCGGACTCGGTGAAGACCCACACCCTCTGGGGCGGGGGAAGCTATATCTTCACCAACGTCGACCCCACCATTCATGCGACCCGCGGGTTCGAAGTGCCGGTGACGCCGGGCGTGCAGCTGCACGACCTGCTCACGGTGCAGCTCGGCGCGGGAACCCTCGATCACGTGGTCAACGACACCGGTGATCCGGTGTCGGGGGCCGCTGTCGGCATCCCGAGTTTCGTGGTCAACTTCTGATCTGCGCCGGACTCCTGGCCTTGGTCGCTACCCCTAAGGCAGAGATCAAGGGAGAGACCAGCTAGACCGCAGCTGTCCGGTAGCGCGAGAGTCGCGTGGCCAGCGGAGCGGATATCCTCAGCGCGAGCACGGCGATCCCGAGCATCGTCAGCGCGGCAAGGATCACCGGCGGAACCGAATCGGACAGCATCGAGAACGGTGAGACGCCGAACGCGACGAGGGGCCAGAGCACGCTGCCGAGGGCCAGTAACGCCATGAAGAACTTCGACGGTCGACTGAACCCACCGACCAGCCAGCCCACCGCGATCACCAGCGGCGGAACTACGCGGGGAGTGGTGAGGCCGAGAGGGCCAGAGTAGCTCCAGGCGAAGACCACCGCGGTGATGGTTACGATCGCGGCAATCGACATGGTCGAGACACTCATCCAGGCCCGATAGCGCAACCGGTTCGTGGCAGCGGATGCCGTCGAATCCTTGGTACGAGGCGTGGGGCGCCAGTCGTCACGGATGCGGGGTCCCGGGGGATTCGAGGCGGCGGGGGAGCGAGCCGCACCGGTGCGCACTCCGAGCCCGGCGTTGAGGAGCGCACGGTCGTATCGCGCCCGCAACTCCGGGTCGAGCAGATCCCGCTTGGCATCGTTGAGGCGAAGCGTCATCGCTTCACCGGCCGCCCCAGAGACGTCGGGATGGTAGAGCCGGATGAGTCGGCGGTAGGCGTTACGAATCTCATCGGCCGTGGCTTCGGGGGTCACACACAGCAATTCGTAATGGGTCGGGGTGTCCATTACTCCTGAGCTTAGAGGATCAAAACCCCCCGAACGCGGGACAGCTCCAGGTGTGCCCCGTTTAGCGCGAAACGGGTACAAATCGGCATTCGTCGGTGAACTCACAGGGCTTACTCCCTAGCCGCGAGCATTCCTTCGTGGTTGCCTGTAAGGGTGACCGACTTTCCAATGTTCCCCCTGGGTTCCGTCCTCTTCCCGCACATGCCACTGCCACTGCGCGTGTTCGAAGAGCGGTACATGGTGATGCTCTCGCGCATCCTCCCGGATGAGCCCTCCGAGTTCGGGGTCGTGCTGATCGAACGCGGTCAGGAAGTGGGCGGAGGCGAGAAGCGCTTCACCATCGGCACCGTCGCGCAGATCCAGCAGTTGGATGCCAACGAGGACTTCGTGGTCCTGGTCGCCCAGGGCGAGCGACGCATCGAGATACTCGAGTGGCTGGAAGAGGATCCCCATCCCGTCGCCCGCGTGCGCGATCTCCCCGAACTCGAGTGGAAGGACGACCTCCTTCCGCTTCGCGAGAAAGCCGAGGAAGCCGTGCGTCGCACCCTGCGGGTGGCGGCGGAGTCAGGCGACCAGCAGTGGTCGGCGGATGTCGAGATCTCCGACGATCCCGTCGCTGCGGCCTGGCAACTGGCCGCGATCGCTCCCGTGGGACCGCTGGACCAGATCGCGCTGCTGCGCTCGGAGACGACGGAATCCCTGCTCAGCGCTCTCGTCGAGATGATGGATTCGGCCGGTGAGTCTTTCGGCGCACCCTGGTCGGAGGAGTGACCGAGCCTCGCGAATTGCGAGCGTAGGCTTGGTTTCATGGAATTTAGATACCTCGGAAACTCAGGCCTCAAGATCTCGGAGATCACCTACGGTAACTGGCTCACCCACGGCTCACAGGTGGAGAATGACACCGCCAAGGCCTGCGTTAGCGCCGCTCTCGATGCCGGGATCACCACCTTCGACACCGCGGACGTCTACGCCAACACCGCTGCCGAGACTGTGCTCGGCGAGGCACTGAAGGGCCAGCGTCGGCAGTCTGTCGAGATTTTCACCAAGGTCTTCGGTCCGACCGGGCCGAAGGGTCACAACGATGTCGGGCTGTCGCGCAAGCACATCCTCGAGTCGATCGACGGCTCTCTCGAGCGGCTGCAGACGGACTATGTCGACCTGTACCAGGCGCACCGCTTCGACTACGAGACGCCGCTTGAAGAGACCTTCCAAGCCTTCGCCGACATCGTGCGACAGGGCAAGGCGCTGTACATCGGAGTGAGTGAGTGGACAGCAGACCAGCTGCGGGACGGAGCGGCACTCGCCAAGGAGATGGGTGTCCAGCTCATCTCCAACCAGCCCCAATACTCGGAACTCTGGAGGGTGATCGAGGCGGAGGTCGTGCCGACATCCAAGGAACTCGGTATCTCGCAGATCGTCTGGTCGCCGATCGCGCAGGGCGTGCTCACCGGAAAGTACGCACCAGGGGCTGCCCTTCCCGCAGGAAGCCGGGCCACCGACGAGAAGGGTGGCGCGAATATGATCTCGCGATTTATGACGGATGACGTGCTCACCCGGGTGCAGAAGCTGAAGCCGATCGCCGACGAGCTGTCGCTCTCGCTCGCGCAGCTCGCCGTGGCGTGGGTACTTCAGAACGAGAACGTTGCCTCGGCAATCATCGGCGCGTCCCGTCCCGAGCAGGTCAAGGAGAACGTCGTCGCATCAGGCGTCACCATCCCTGCTGAACTGCTCGGCCGTATCGACGAGGCGCTCGGTGACATCGTGGAGCGCGACCCCGCGAAGACGCTCGAGAGCTCCCCCAAGTCGCGCGAGGCGTAGTCGTCCTGCGGCCCTGTCCTGCACGAAACTGGGGGCGGTCGCCTCAACACCGGGGTTGCGTCCGCGGCGATTGTGCTCGGCTGCGCGGTCTTGATCCCCACGGTCACCGCGTCGATCATCTATGCGCTCGGACTCAGTGACTTATCGGACTCAGTGACTGATCGGACTCCGTGACTGATCGGACTCCGTGACTGAAAAGAGTGGCGTCTCAGGTGGTCAAGTCTGGTGCTGGGCTCTACCCGCGCGCCACGGTTCCCTTGGTAGGCTGTATGCATAATCAAAAACTGGGCCGCACACACGATGCGGGAGAGCCCGATTCACGTCGGGCACCGAAGGAGCAAGCCTCCCCGCCAATCTCTCAGGTCTCCGTACCGCATCGAACTGGCCACTCTGGAAAGTGGATGACCGAACGCTCGCGTTCGCCGTCCCGCCGAAGGTGAAAGCGCTGCGGCGTGAAACTCTCAGGCTCATGACAGAGGGGGAGTTCCATCCGCAGCCCGTGCGCGCCAGGAGAACTCCGTGACTGAGAAGACCGAAGAACGATACTCGCCGCTCCATCGTGTGCACATGGATGCGGGAGCGAGCTTCACCGACTTCGCCGGCTGGCAGATGCCCGTGCGCTATTCGAGTGACCTCGCCGAACACCACGCCGTGCGCACTGCCGCCGGACTCTTCGACCTCTCCCACATGGGCGAGATCGTGGTGATCGGGCCGGAGAGCGCGGATGCCCTCGACTATGCCTTCGCCGGCAAGATCTCCGCCGTCGCGCTGGGGCAGGCCAAATACAGCCTGCTGCTCGGCCGTGAAGGCGGCATCATCGACGACCTCGTCGTCTACCGGACCGGCGAAGATCGGTTCATCGTGGTCGCTAACGCGTCGAATCGCGAGGCGGTGGCAGCCGAGCTGCTCGAGCGCACCGCGCCGTTCGACTGCGAGGTTTTCGATGAGAGCGACGATATCGCGCTCATAGCCATTCAGGGGCCCAAGTCATTTGAGATCCTGAGCCAGGTCCCCGGCATCGTCGTCCCCGGTCTGGTCGACCTCAAGTACTACTGGTGCACCCCGGGCCAGTTCGAGGGGCATGAGATCCTCGTCGCTCGCACCGGCTACACCGGCGAAGACGGCTTCGAGCTCTATATCGCTCCGGATGCTGCCCCCGCACTCTGGCGAGCGCTCGCCGAGACCGGCGCGGGCAGTGGCCTGGTGCCCGCGGGACTCGCGAGCCGAGACACGCTGCGACTCGAGGCCGGGATGCCGCTCTACGGGCATGAACTCGGCCTCACCACCTTTCCGGTGCAGGCGGGTCTCGGCCGCGTCGTCAGTCTCAAGAAGACCGGTGACTTTGTGGGCCGCGCTGCCGTCGAGACCGGGCCAGCCGAGGGCGCGCGCGTTCTCGTCGGCCTCCGCGCCGACGGTAAGCGCGCCGGCCGAGCCGACTATCTCGTACTCGATGCCGACGGCACCGAGGTGGGGGTAATCACCAGCGGGGCGCTCAGCCCCACGCTCGGCTATCCCATCGCGATGGCCTACGTCGATCCCGCGGTGCGCGAGCTCGGTACCCCGCTGTTCCTGGATGTGCGCGGAACCCGCGTGCCGGCATCCGTCACTGCACTTCCCTTCTATCAGAGAGAGGCCAACTAGACATGGCTGACCAGAGCACCCTCAAGCAGGCCAACCTGAAGTACACCGCCGAGCATGAGTGGATTGACGTGCAGGGCGATATCGCCACCGTCGGTATCACCGCCTATGCGGCGGAGAAGCTCGGAGATGTAGTCTTCGTCGACCTGCCGACGGTGGGGGCCACCGTCGCAAGCGGCAAGGTCGTCGGTGAGATCGAGTCAACCAAGTCGGTGGGGGAGCTGTTTGCCCCCGTCGATGGAACCGTCACCGAGGTGAACGACGCCGTCGTCGCGAGCCCGGAACTCGTCAACAGTGATCCCTTCGGCGAGGGGTGGCTCATTAAAGTGAGCTTCTCCGAGCTGCCAAACCTGTTGAGCTTCGACGAGTACACCACGCTGGTGGGCGAATAGTGGCCGGGATCGTCCAGCCAAGAACCAGCCTTCTCAGCACTGACTTGCTCGCGACGGGCGGCTTTGCCGAACGTCACATCGGCACAGACTCTGAGGCCAAGGCCACAATGCTCGGGGCGCTCGGCTACGAAAGTGTCGATGCGCTCGTCGGCGCGGCGGTGCCGGCATCCATCCATGTCGATGGGTTTCGTGCGGCGGCGGACTCCGTACTGCCGCCTGCAGCCACAGAGCGGGAGGCGCTCGCCGAACTGCGGGTACTCGCGCGCAAGAACACGGTCAACCGTTCGATGATCGGGCTCGGCTACTACGACACGATCACCCCGGCGGTGATCAAGCGCAACGTGTTGGAGAACCCGAGCTGGTACACGGCCTACACGCCATACCAGCCGGAGATCTCGCAGGGGCGCCTGGAAGCCCTCATCAACTTTCAGACCATGATCACCGATCTCACGGGACTTGCGACCGCGAACGCCTCCATGCTCGACGAGGGTACGGCCGTCGTCGAGGGAATGATGTTGGCCCGTCGTGCTTCCAAGCTCGACAGCAACGCCTTCATCGTCGACTCGGATTCCCTGCCCCAGACTCTCGCTCTGCTCGAGAACCGCGCGGCGGCGGTCGGCATCGAGCTTGTCGTCGTCGATCTTGCGGAGCTCGACTCCGCTGAGATCGAACTCCCCGACGCCTTCGGCATCTTCGTGCAGTACCCGGCCCGCTCTGGCCACGTCTGGGATCCGAGCGCCGTTATCGCCGCCGCGCAGTCGAAGGGCGCCCTCGCCATCGTCGCCGCCGATCTGCTTGCTCTCACCCTCATCGCCTCGCCGGGCGAGCTGGGGGCGGATGTCGCCGTGGGCACCAGCCAGCGCTTCGGCGTGCCCATGGGCTTCGGTGGTCCGCACGCGGGCTACATGGCCGTGCGCGCGGGCCTCGAACGCCAACTGCCCGGGCGCCTCGTTGGTGTCTCGCAGGACGCGGCCGGGCATGCCGCCTACCGCCTCTCGCTCCAGGTGCGCGAGCAGCACATCCGTCGCGACAAGGCCACGTCGAACATCTGCACCGCCCAGGTGCTGCTCGCCGTCATGGCGTCCATGTATGCCGTCTACCACGGCCCGCAGGGACTCAAGCAGATCGCAACCCGAGTGACACGCCTGACTCACGTGCTTGCCCGGGCCGCGTCTGAGGCCGGTCACACGGTCGACTCGGCCAACTTCTTCGACACCATCACACTGCACACCAAGACGAGTGCCGCGCGAGTGGTGCAGCGGGCCCATGCGGCCGGCTATCTCATCCATCTCGTCGACGACGATCATGTGCAGCTCTCGGCAGACGAGACCACGACTCTCGATGACGTGCGCGCCATCGCGCGCATCCTCGGCGAGGAGCTCGTCGACGACTCGGTGCCGGACGAGCTCGACTGGATCCCGTCGGACCTGCTACGCACCAGCGAGTATCTCGCCCATCCGGTGTTCAACACGCACCGCTCCGAGACGTCGATGATGCGCTATCTCAAGCACCTCGCCGACTATGACTACGCGCTTGATCGCGGTATGATCCCGCTCGGATCGTGCACGATGAAGCTCAACTCGGCCACCGAGATGGAGGCCGTCACCTGGCCGGAGTTCGCCGGACTGCACCCCTTCGCGCCGGAGTCGGATGTCGAGGGCTACCTGCAGCTGATAGTGCAGTTGCAGCGCTGGCTCGCCGACGTGACCGGCTACGACTCGGTGTCCCTTCAGCCCAATGCGGGCAGCCAGGGCGAGCTCGCCGGGCTTCTCGCCATCCGTGGCTATCACCGATCCCGCGGCGACGGTGATCGCACTGTGTGTCTGATCCCGCAGAGCGCCCATGGCACGAATGCCGCCTCCGCAGTGCTTGCCGGCATGCGTGTCGTCGTGGTGGCCTGTGACGAACTTGGCAATGTGGATGTCGATGACCTCCGATCCAAGATCGCCGAGCATGCGGATTCCCTGGCCGCGCTGATGATCACCTACCCCTCGACGCACGGCGTGTACGAGCACGAGGTCGGCACCATCTGCAAGGCCGTGCATGACGCGGGCGGCCAGGTCTACGTCGACGGTGCGAACCTCAATGCCGTGCTGGGATTCGCCCGCTACGGCGACTTCGGCGGCGATGTCTCTCACCTCAACCTGCACAAGACCTTCTGCATCCCTCACGGTGGCGGGGGGCCCGGTGTCGGTCCCGTCGCGGCGAAGTCGCACCTCGCCCCCTTCCTCCCCGGGCATCCGATGGCACAGCGCGCACTGCACAGCGGCCCTCCCGTCTCCGCTGCTCCGTATGGCTCTCCGAGCATCCTGCCGATCAGCTGGGCCTACGTGCGCATGATGGGCGCCGATGGCCTCAAGCAGGCCACAGGGGCGGCGGTTCTCGCCGCCAACTATGTGGCTCTGCGGCTGCGCGACCACTTCCCCGTGCTGTACGCGGGGGATAACGGCCTCGTCGCGCACGAGTGCGTCCTCGACCTTCGCCCCCTCACCGAGGCCACGGGTGTCACCGTGGATGACGTGGCCAAACGCCTCATCGACTTCGGCTTCCACGCGCCGACGATGTCGTTCCCGGTCGCGGGCACCCTCATGGTCGAGCCGACCGAGAGTGAGGACCTCGCCGAGATTGATCGCTTTATCGACGCCATGATCGCGATCAGGGCCGAGGCGGATGCCGTGGCGGCCGGCATCTGGCCGCTCGCCGACAACCCGCTCCACAATGCCCCGCACACGGCACAGTCCGTGATCGAGGGCGAGTGGTCGCACCCGTACACGCGGGAGCAGGCCGTCTACCCGGTGCGCAGCCTCATCCGCTCCAAGTACTGGCCCCCGGTGCGCCGCGTCGATAACGCGTACGGTGACCGCAACCTCGTGTGCGCGTGCCCGCCGCCGGAAGCCTTCGCCGACTGAGCCTGCGGAGCTGATCGCCGCCTCCGTTTCGTCGCAACAGCTGTTGACGTCGATGATGCAGACCGAGCATCGCAGGATGCTGCCGAACGCGACACCTTAGGTAGTGCCGCCGACGTCCCGGTAGCCGAATTGCTGCGCGATCACCGATTAGCAAGGCTCCATCAGGATCATCCCATCCGACTCGATCTAGCGCGAGAACTGCTCGTTTGCCGACTTCTCACTCCGGGGCGCTAACGGGATACCGCCCCAAATACGCCCGGAAACGTCGCCACGGCCCAGGAAAAGCCGACGAAGATCGCCGCATCGATGACGAAGTGCGCGATCACGAACGGAAGGACCCGTCTGGTGCGCGTGTAGAGGTAGCCGAACAGCAATCCCATCAGGAAGTTGCCGACGAAGGCACCGAAGCCCTGGTAGAGGTGATAACTGCCGCGCAGGATCGCCGCCGACACGATGATCCGCCATCGTCCCCAGCCGAGCTGCCCCAGCCGCTCGAATAGGTAGCCCAGGATGACGACCTCCTCCTGGAGTCCGGCGCGCAACGCAGACAAGAGCAGCACGGGGACAGTCCACCAGTGCGCGGCCAGGCCGGCCGCCTCCACCGTAAGCCCGATTCCCAGGGCTCGGCCGCCCAGATAGAGGGCGATCCCGGGGATGCCAATCGCCAGAGCGAGCACCAGTCCGCGCCAGGTGTCTCCGAGGGGGTGCCGACTGTCGATGCCGAGTCGTGTGAGATGCGGTGCCGTGCGGTTCCAGAGCAAGAAGCACACGAGCACCACTGGTGCCAGGGCGAAGACCAGACCAAGCAGTTGATAGATGAGGTCGAAGAGCTCGCGATTGTTGAGGGTCGGGTTCAGCGTGGTGGTCTGGGCGGAGAGCGGAGTGCTGCGGGTCACGCTGTCGATGAGCGAGACGATGGCGTAGATCGCGGACTGCCCGAGCCCGAGGGCGAGCACGATGACGATCTCCGACCAGAGCCGCCCCCGCAATGGAGGCGCGAACTCGTCGGAGGGACTCGACACACCCGGCAGACCCACGTGGAGATGCTACGTGGGTTCAGGAGAATTTCATCTGAGACTCAGCAATCCGCGCAGCAAACCATAGATCTGCGCGTGAATCATGCACGGTGGACTCATCGACGCAAGATTCCTCAAACATCCTTGCCGCCATGTAACAATTCCGCTCTCGGTTTTGTGAGTTGCGCCCCTGCTGATTAGAGTCGGGGATACTGCGAGCGTTGCAAGGATCACATTCGCCTATCCCGGGAGGAAATCTGTGCTCGCAGTGGCCACCACGAATCTGCCCCGCGCGGGCTCTTGATAAAGGTCTGACATGTCGACATTACCTCCGGGGGAATTCCAAGCTGAAGTGACGGCGAACCAGACTACGTTCGCTACTCCGGCTCACGATGGCGTTGCAGTGGCCGTCGGTATTACCAGCCGGACCCCTGCTCAGCTCGCCTGGAGACGCTTCCGTTCAGATCGCAAGACGCTGGCCGCCGCTGTCATCGTCGCGATCTACGTAGTGCTCGCGCTCCTGGCTCCGGTGCTCGTCGCTGCCGGTGTGCTTGATCCCTACCTCACCCACCAAAATCTCATCGACAGCAACGGATTGCCGATCGGCAGTTTCGGCGGGATCAGTGCCGCACATCCTCTCGGCGTCGAGCCCGGCATCGGTCGCGACACCCTGAGCCGGATCTGGCTCGGTCTGAGTCTTTCCCTGTTCATTTCGGCATCCGCCGCTGTCTTCGCGGTCGTAGTGGGGGTAGTGCTCGGAATCATCGCGGGAATGAGCCGTCGCTGGGCCGACACACTCATCGGTCGGCTGGTCGACCTCGTGCTGTGCTTTCCGCAGACCCTGATGCTCCTGGCGCTGTCTGGGTTGGTGGTGACCTGGTTGACGGGCACGCTGCGCATTCCGTCAGGGACCACTGCACAGGCGACCTACGTGATTTTCGTCCTCGGCATCTTCGGGTGGCCGTCCGTGACGCGCATCATCCGAGGCCAGGTCCTGAGCCTGCGCGAGCGCGAGTTCATCGATGCTGCGCGCCTGATCGGGGCGGGTAACGGCCGCTTGTACTTCAAGGAGGTGCTGCCCAACCTCTGGGCGCCAATCCTGGTTCAGTTCACGTTGATCCTTCCGGCCTACGTTTCCGCCGAAGCAGCCCTGTCGTATCTCGGTATCTCGGTCAAAGTGCCGACCCCGACGCTTGGCAACATCCTCTCGGCGTCAATTCAGTACGGTTCGAGCGACTTCCTCTACTTCATTGCACCCGCGTTTTTGCTCGTGCTCGTCGTCGTCTCGTTCAACCTGCTCGGCGATGGCCTCCGGGACGCGCTCGATCCCCGGACCCAACGGTGAGCGGTATCGCCCTCAGCCTCCGCGACGCACCGTCGCGGTTCGGACGCGCGCACAGCACGTCACACCCAACACCAAGGAGAATCTCACAATGATGGAGAAGTTGTTGTTGCGAGCCGGAGCGGTTGCCCTCACTGGGGTCGTCGCTGTTTCACTCGCTGCATGTTCGAGCGGCGGAGCCGCTCCGGCCAAAACCTCATCGGGCCAGAAGGGGGGAACGCTCACCTCGCTTGACGTCACTGGCGAGTACTCCGGTACCGACCCCGTGGGTGTCTACCTTGGCGTGGAGATTGCGAACTTCCGACGCCTCGTGTATCGAGGCCTGACCGCGCTACCGATCACCGCGGAAAAGAACCCGAAGGTCGTACCGGACCTGGCCACCGACACGGGAACCACGAAAGACCAGGGCAAGACTTGGAGCTTCACGCTCAAGAAGGGTCTCAAGTGGCAGGACGGCAAGGAGATCACATGTGCCGACCTGCAGTACGGCCTGTCTCGCTCCTACGACGCATCGTTGGTCGCGGCCGGTGGTGGCGTCGGCCTGACCTACTTCGGTGACGGCAGCTACAACCTGATCGATCCCTCCGACCCGAGCTATAAGCTGGCGACCGAGTACACCGGGCCGCTGACGGGCAAGGCCGAATCGCAGGCGCACTTCGAGAAGGCAGCTTCCTGCTCGGGTAACACGATCACGTACCACTTCCAGAATGCCTGGGCTGACTTCCCGACGGCCGCTGCAGCGCTGTTCTCCACGGACCCGTACGAGAAGTCGTTCGAAAAGGGCACTGCTAACCTGTTCACCATCAACTCGAACGGTCCTTACAAGCTGAGTGGGTCGACCTTCGACCAGAACGCTGGTGGCTCCTTTGAGCGCAACTCGGCGTACAGCGCATCGACCGACAGCACGGACGTGCGCAAGGCACTCCCGGACATCGTCAAGTTGGAGTTCGTGGACAGTCCCGAGACGATCACGGAGCGTCTCATTGCAGACTCGGGAACCGACCAGGCGGCCTACTCGCCGCTGAATATCCCGTCGGACAAGTACTCCCAGATCACCCCGGATCTCTCCAGCCGGGTCAAGACCAGCACCTCGCCGTACACCCGCTTCCTCGAAATCAACTCGAAGACGATCACGGACCCCGACGTGCGAAACGCGCTCATTGCGGCGACGGATAAAGCCGGAGTGGTCAAGGCGTCGGGTGGTTCCAAGTGGGGAACTGCGAACGGAACCACCGTCTCCTCGGCGATCCCTGGGTTCCAGGAGACCGCGCTGAACAAGATCAATCCGAGCGGGGACATCAGCAAGGCCAAGAAGCTGCTCGCGGGGAAGACACCCGAAATCCGCTACGCCTTCCCTGACACCTCGACGGTCGCCGAACAGGTCGCCGCTGTTCTCCAGCAGGGCTGGGAGAAGGCCGGTTTCAAGGTGACGCTGGTTCCGATAGCGAAGGACGCCAAGCCCGGCTACTACGTCCAGGTGGGAACCGATCCGAAGCCAATCGATGCGTTCTTCGCCGGATGGGCCGCTGACTGGCCTTCGCTGTTCGCGGTCATTCCGCCGATCGTGCAGTCGAACCCGAAGGGCGCCACGTTCGGCGTCGGCTTCAACTACGGGTTCTACGGCAACTCGAAAGTGGACGGCCTAATCAAGCAGGCGAATAACGCCACCGACCCGACCAAGCAGCAGAAGTTGCTCAACGAGGCCAACGAGGCGGCAGCCGCAGACGGGGCGTTCGTGCCCCTGGCAAACCAGAACAACTACTTCATCTACGGGTCGAAGGTGGGCGGGTTCCTTCCGGACGTCGCATCCAGCTACTACCCCGACCTCGGCGGAATGTACGTCAAGAAATAAGTAGCAGCATCTGAAACGGGGTGGGCGCGCCACGGTGCGCCCACCCTATTCCCCGACACAGAAAAGCAAACTTCCACGTGATCGCTTTCGCCATCCGCCGTATCCTCGTCGGCATCGTCCTCCTGTTGGCGATGGTCCTCGTGGTATTCGTACTGTTTTTCGCTGCAGGTAACCCGGCTCGCGATGTGTGCGGCAAATACTGCACCCCACAGAAGCTCGCCAATATCACCCAGGTCTACGGCTACGACAAGCCGATCACCTATCAGTTCGGGCAATTCGTCAAGGGCCTTGCGGTCGGCCGTGATTATCCCGTGGATGATAAGTACCGCGAAGCGCTTCAGAAGTCGAATCCCAGCCTCGTCATTCACTGCGACGCACCATGTCTCGGCTACTCACTGCGCAGCGCCATCACGGTAAATGATGCGATCGCGAAGTACGCTCCGGTCACGATATCCATCGCCGTCTATGCATTCATTATCTGGATTGTCTTCGGGGTGCTCTTCGGCGTGATCGCGGCGGTGTTCAAGGGCAAATGGCTGGACCGCGTCATCGTTGGAGTGACCTTGGTGGTGTACGCGTTACCAACGTTCTTTGTCGGCACCTTCTTGCTTCAGTTCATCGCAATTCGCTGGAAGCTCTTCCCGTATCCTCGCTACGTCTCGATCGCCGACGGCGGTGTGTTTAACTGGCTGATCGGTTTGACTCTGCCAGCGATGACGCTCGCCCTCTTCTACATGGCTGCGTACGTGCGGATCACCCGAGCCTTCGTGCTCGAGTCGCTCTCCGAGGACTACATCCGTACCGCGCGGGCGAAGGGCTTGACCGAGCGAGTAGTGCTCTTCAAACACGGGTTACGCGCCGCGCTCACGCCGCTCTTGTCGATGGCGGGACTCGACTTTGCGGCCCTCTTGGCTGGCGCGGTCATCACCGAGGCTGTGTTCAGCTACCAAGGGCTCGGCTTGCTCGCCGTCATCTCAAACCGGAACTCGGACCTTCCCATCCTGATCGGTCTTGTCATCGTGGCGGGTGCGGCTGTGCTCGCGGCGAACATTATCGTCGACATCCTCTACGCCTTCGTCGACCCGCGCGTTCGCCTCAGTTAGGGCAGAAATAATTATGAGCAGAGCATTCCTGTCCGTCGAGAACCTCTCGGTCAATTTTCCGACGTCCGACGGAATCGTTCGTGCCACGGACGACCTGTCGTACACGCTCGAGCGCGGCCAAACGCTGGGCATCGTGGGCGAATCCGGTTCGGGCAAGTCCGTATCGTCCTCCGCCATCCTCGGTCTGCATCGCAACACGAACGCGCACGTCAGCGGCGGGATCTGGTTCGGTGGCACGAATCTCCTCGCCCTCAGCGATGACGAGATGCGGGAGCGTCGCGGCAAAGAAGTCGCCATGATCTTCCAGGATCCGCTGTCCGCCCTGCACCCCTATTACCGCGTCGGTGATCAAATCTCCGAGGCGCACCTCGCGCACAACCGTGTTTCGAAACGTGCGGCGCGGGCGCGGACGATTGAGATGCTGGCCCGCGTGGGAATCCCGCAGCCGGATCGTCGTGTCGACGATTACCCTCACCAGTTCTCGGGCGGCATGCGCCAGCGCGTGATGATTGCAATGGCGCTGATCAACGACCCGGTGCTGCTAATCGCGGATGAGCCGACCACCGCGCTGGACGTCACGGTCCAGGCGCAGATTCTCGATTTGCTGCAGGACCTGCAGAAAGAGTTCGACACTGCGCTGATCATGATCACGCACGACCTTGGCGTAATCGCCGAAATTGCAGACGATGTGCTCGTGATGTACGCGGGTCGTGCAGTCGAATACGGCTCGGCTCGCGCACTGTTGAGTCAGCCCGCGATGCCGTACACCTGGGGTCTCATCCAGTCGATCCCAGATGTCAGTCGCTCGGTTGACCTGCCCCTGCGGCCGATCCCCGGCAACCCGCCGAGCTTGCTCAACCAGCCCGCGGGCTGTCCGTTTTACGCACGCTGCGAGTACTCGAAGTTCGTGGCGGATAACCGATGCGCGACCGAGCTGCCGGAGCTCGCCCCCGCGTCCTACGGGCATCTCAAGCGGTGCCACTTGAAGGAAGAATTGTCCGTTTACGATACCCAGCTCGCCGTCGTCGAAACTGGAGCCAACTGATGGCAACTCCCCTCCTCGAGGTCAAGGACCTCGTCATGCACTTTCCTGTCAAATCCCGGAGCGTGATCTCGCGCACCGTCGGCCATGTGAAAGCGGTCGACGGCGTCTCGTTCACGGTCGCAGCCGGGCAATCTCTCGGCCTGGTGGGTGAATCCGGATGCGGTAAGACAACAACTGGTCGCCTCATCACTCGGCTTCAGAAGCCCACGAGCGGGCAGATCCTTTTCGAAGGTCGGGACATCGCTCAAGCGGGACCGCGCGTGCTCAGGCCGCTGCGCCGCGAAATCCAAATGATCTTCCAGGACCCGTACACCTCGCTCAATCCTCGCCAGACGGTCGGAGAGATTGTGGGGGCACCTCTGGTGATTCACAAGCTGGTGCCTTCGAACAAGCGCCTGTCGCATGTTCAGGAGCTGCTCGAGGTCGTTGGGCTCAATCCCGAGCACTACAACCGGTACCCACACGAGTTCTCGGGCGGTCAGCGTCAGCGTATCGGTATCGCGCGGGCTCTCACCCTTCAGCCCAAGCTCCTGGTGGCGGACGAGCCGGTCTCCGCGCTCGATGTGTCGATTCAGGCGCAGGTCATCAACCTCATGCAGGATCTGCAGCGCGAGTTCAACATTGCGTTCCTCTTCATTGCACATGACCTCTCGATCGTGCGGCATTTCTGCCCCGAGATCGCGGTCATGTACCTCGGCAAGATCGTCGAGAAGGCGCCGCGTGAGGAACTCTATGAGCACCCGAAGCACCCGTATACGAAGGCGCTTCTCTCGGCGGTGCCGAATATCGAGCAGGCGATACTAGGCGGCCGTCGGGAGCGTATCCGTCTTTCGGGAGACGTTCCATCGCCGATCAATCCGCCGTCCGGGTGCCGCTTCCGCACCCGGTGCTGGAAGGCGCAAGATATTTGTGCGACCGAGGAGCCGCTCCTGCGGAGGGTGGGCGCGGGCGCAGACGAGGCTGCCTGCCATTTTCCCGAGCAATAAACCAGTGGCGCGTCCGGCCTCAGCTCCTCGCTACACCTTTAGGGCGGCATCGGCCGTCATCACCTTCTGGGTGGGTATCGCGGCGCTCGTCGTCATCGTCGGGAGTCCGGTCGTGAATCGGGACTGGAGCGTCCTCAGCTTCACCCTCGGTCCTTCGCTAGTGCTTGCGTGGGTGCTCTGGATTGCCCTCTATCGTCCGGCGGTGCACTACGACGACGCCCGCGTCGTCGTAGTCAACATCGGGCGTCGGCACGTGCTCCCATGGGGGCATGTCACCAACGTGCGGCAGGGGATCGGCATGATCTTCGAACTGGACGCCAGCAAGCCGGTCGTCGCCTACGGCGTGCCCGCTCCGCGTCAAGCCGGCAACATCGCGAGCACCATCGATCGGCGCACCCGCCCAGCTTTCGACCTCAACCGGGATGCGGATCTGCTCGACGGAGTCCGACGCTCGGCGACTCCGAGTTCCGACCCCGTCGTATCGAGGTGGGAAGTGGTGCCACTGTCGATCGGAGCAGTACTGGTGATCGGTCTCATTATCGAGGTCGCCCTCGGTCTTTAGATGCGCGGTCTTCTCGGCAGCGAGTTGGGAATCATTTTCCAGGATCCGCTACCGTCACTGCACCCGTTCTACTCGATCGGTGCGCAGATCAGCGGGGTCTCTACCTGGTTCACAACAGGGTTTTGAAGCGCGACGCGCGAGTCGAAGCGATCCGGATGCTCGACAAGAGTGCTCATTGGTAAGCCGCGGCTGCTCGTTGCCGACGTGCCGATGACCGCGCTCGATGTGACCGTGCAGGCTCAGATTCTCGAGCTGATCAAGGAACTGCACTCCGCCGTGATTTCGGTCACGCAAGATCTCGCTGTTGGTGCGGAGACCTGCGACACGGCACGGATCACGTAGGGCGGGCAGTGCGTGGAGGATGAGCCTGTCGATGAGTTTTTTATGCGCCGGAAATGCCCTACACCTGGTGACTGCTCCGCTCCATGCCGAGAATGGACCGGGACAGTCAGACCAGGCTCACGCCGATACCCGGTCAGCTGCCGTCGCTGATCAACGTCCCGACGGGCTGCGTCTTCAACATCCGGTGCCCGGGGTCTCGAAGTATTTCCCGGGTGGGGACAGCGGGCTTTTCGGCCGCCGTGGTGAGTCGATCAAAGCGGACGACGGATGCGGTAGATCCAGCACCGGTCGTGTTGTCAGCGAGCTACTCGAACCCAGGTCTGGTGAGATCAGCTTCAAGGGGCGGGATAGCGCCGGCCTCAAGCCGCGGGAAATGAAGTCCCATCGGAGCGGCGGGACCGCATTCTTCCCACTGGGCCTACCGAGCCCGAGTAATCCGCCATCGGGCTGTGTTTTTCACACCCGCTGCCGCACCGACGCGCCGGCATTGGAGGAGAAGTCGCCCGGACGCCAGGTCAATTGTCACTTCGCGGCTTCGCGAGCCGGCCTGACGGCGCTACTGAAAACGGTGCCGCAGAAGATCCTCGATGAGCTGATCGTGCCCCTGCAGTTCGCCGGTCGATTCGCAGGTCTTCTTTCCCAGGAAGACCGACCACGCGACATCCGTGGGAAGGAACGGCTCGAGCGCATACGCCGTCGTGAACATCGAGGAGGCGAAGGTGATGCTCGCCCGGGTGGGGGCGGTGAACCCGGGGGTCTGCGCCCTGTTTGATCCGTCCAATCCGCGTCTCGTCGCCGGATACACGACGATCAAGACCTCGGCGCCGCTCGCGGTCAGCAGCTCGGCATCCTGCAGAAAATCGACGCGGTGGTCTGGGCGGATGGCTACGGGGTTCCGCTCTGCCAGTTTCCGGCGGTCACCGCACTCAACAACCACGTGACGGGAGCCTCGCCGTCATCGCTCTCGCCGAACCTGCTGTGGAATGTCTGCGACTGATCGCCGGTTGGTCAAGAGGCGGCCAGGATCCGATCCCTGCAGAGGGAGCCTGCACGAGGTAGACTAGGGAGTGCGGAGCACCACTGACGTGATTCTGCCGTCACGATTGCACCCGAATGCGGTTCTCCCGCACGGCGGTTCTGTTGCTGGCCTCCCTCCTTCTCGAGACAAATCTGGACGTATACCTATGGCAATCGCCACCCGTAATGACCTGCGCAACGTAGCGATCGTCGCTCACGTCGACCATGGCAAGACCACACTGGTGGATGCCATGCTGCGCCAGACCAACTCTTTCGCGGCACATGCGCATCTCGAAGAGCGCGCCATGGACTCGAATGATCTCGAGCGCGAAAAGGGCATCACAATCCTCGCGAAGAACACCGCGGTCTCCTACTCCGGCGTCCACGCTACCGATGGCCCGATCACCATCAACGTGATCGACACCCCCGGCCACGCCGACTTCGGCGGAGAGGTCGAACGCGGTTTGAGCATGGTCGACGGCGTCGTTCTGCTCGTCGACGCGAGCGAGGGCCCGCTGCCGCAGACCCGTTTCGTGCTGCGCAAGGCACTCGAGTCAAACCTGCCCGTCATCCTGCTGGTGAACAAGACGGACCGTCCGGATGCCCGCATCGACGAGGTCGTCACCGAGAGCCAGGACCTCCTGCTCGGCCTGGCCAGCGACATGTCTGACGACTATCCCGACCTCGACCTCGACGCAATCCTCAACGTGCCGATCGTCTACGCCTCCGGACGCAACGGAGCCGCCAGCTGGAATAAGCCCGAGAACGGCACGCTGCCCGACAACGAGGACCTCGAGCCGCTGTTCGACGCGATCCTTCAGCACATCCCTGCGCCGCGCTTCGACGACGAGCACCCTCTGCAGGCGCACGTCACCAACCTCGACGCTTCCCCGTTCCTCGGTCGCCTTGCCCTGCTGCGTGTCTTCAACGGCACCATTAAGAAGGGCCAGACCGTCGCCTGGGTCAAGCACGACGGATCTGTGCACAACGTCAAGGTCACCGAGCTGCTCATCACGCGCGCCCTCGACCGTTTCCCGACCGAATCCGCGGGGCCAGGGGACATTGTCGCCGTCGCCGGCTTCGAGGACATCACGATCGGTGAGACGCTCGCCGATCCCAATGACGTACGCCCGCTGCCGACCATCACGGTCGACGACCCGGCCATCTCGATGACCATCGGCACCAACACCAGCCCGATGATCGGCAAGGTCAAGGGCCACAAACTCACCTCCCGAATGGTGAAGGACCGCCTCGACCGCGAGCTGGTCGGTAACGTGTCGATCAAACTCGTCGACATCGGACGCCCGGATGCCTGGGAGGTTCAGGGCCGTGGCGAATTGGCCCTCGCCATCCTCGTCGAGCAGATGCGACGCGAAGGCTTCGAGCTCACCGTCGGCAAGCCGCAGGTGGTCGTCAAGCGGGTCGACGGCAAGATTCACGAGCCCTTCGAGCACCTCACTACTGATGCCCCGGAGGAGTACCTCGGCGCCATCACGCAGCTCCTCGCCTCGCGCAAGGGCCGCATGGAAGGCATGTCGAACCATGGCACCGGTTGGGTTCGCATGGAGTTCGTCGTGCCGTCTCGCGGACTGATCGGCTTCCGCACCGAATTCCTCACCATCACCCGCGGGTCGGGCATCGCCAATGCCGTATCGCACGGCTATGAGCAGTGGGCCGGCGAGATCACCACACGCGTGAACGGCTCGATCGTGGCCGACCGCGCGGGTGTCGCCACCCCGTTCGCCATGGTGGCCCTTCAGGAGCGCATGTCGTTCTTCGTCGAGCCGACCCAGGAGGTCTACGAGGGCATGGTCGTCGGTGAGAATTCGCGAGCCGACGACATGGATGTGAACATCACCAAGGAAAAGCAGCTCACCAACATGCGCCAGTCCACCTCGGACACGTTCGAGCGGATGACGCCGTCGCGCAAGCTCACGCTCGAGGAGTGCCTCGAGTTCGCCCGCGAAGACGAGTGCGTCGAAGTGACCCCGGAGTTCGTGCGCATCCGCAAGGTCGAGCTCGCTGCCGGTGACCGCGCCCGCCGCGTGTCGCGCCTGAAGAAGCAGAACGCGTAACTGCACTTGGGTGAGACATGTCCCCGGCCTTAGGCTGAAGGCATGTCTCACTTGGTTAAGCGCATCACGGTTCCCATTGCCCTCGCGCTGGCACTGCTGGCGGGCCCGGCGCTTGCTGGATGCTCGGTACAGAACCTCGTTCACGATGTCACCGGGGGCAAAGTAGACGTTCCGGGAAAGAGCGTGCCGAAGGATTTCCCGGGCGAGGTGCCGCTTTCCTCCGGCGAGGTGCTTTCCGGCGCCGGGGTGGGAGACGCGAAATCGAAGATCTGGAACGTGAGTGTGCGCGCCAAGGGCAACACGGCTATCGATGAGGTGCTCACGACACTCACCTCCGCGGGCTTCACCTGCAAGACGCTGACCGCGACCACGGCGGATGGTGGTGCACTCGTCGGAGACAAGGGCAAGCTCAACGTTGCCGTCGTCGAGATCAAGGACGATAAGGGCTTCGTGCTCAACTACACCGTCACGAGGGGCGACGGCAAGTAGAGCCGATCATTCCAGCGGCACTGCGCCCCGTTCGCTTCTCCACCCGATTCGTGGGTATCGCGAAGTCGCCCGGCGCCCGATGTCAGCCCGGCATCCTCTCTGGGGTAAATTCGGCAGGTGGAATCAGATCGCAATACCGGTGACCCCTTCCCGGTCGAGCGCGTGCTCTTCGTTCACGCACACCCCGACGACGAGAGCATCACGACCGGTGGCACGATGGCGCTGTTGGTCGAGCGAGGGTCGCAGGTCACCCTTGTCACCTGCACTCGCGGCGAACGGGGGGAGGTAATCCCTGCCGATCTGGCCGGGCTCGAAGGAGACGGGGCCGCCCTCGCCACCGTTCGCACGGAGGAGTTGGCAACAGCGCTAGCGGCGCTCGGCGTCGTCGATCATCGCTTCCTCGGCGACCCCGATGCCCGCTGGATCGAACGCGAGCCGCGACGCTACACGGACTCCGGCATGCGCTGGGGAGACAACGGTGCCGAGCCCGCTGAGTCTCTCGCGGCAGATGCCTTTTGCGCCGCAGATTTCGGGGAGGTTGCCGCCGATCTGGCGGCAGTGATCGACGCCGTGAAGCCGGGGGCTGTGATCAGCTACGACTCTCATGGTGGCTATGGGCATCCGGATCACGTCAGGGCGCACGCCGCCGCCCGGCGCGCTGCCGATGTCATGGGAGTTCCGTTCTGGACTGTCGACACCGATGTCGAAAGCTCGTCCCTGCGCGTCGACATCTCCGCCGTGCTCGACCGCAAGACCGCCGCACTCGCCGCTCATCGCACCCAGATCGTGGTCGCGGGGGACCGGTTCTCGCTGTCGAGCGGGCCCAGCCGCCCGATCGATCGCACGGAGGGCTTCACGCGTCTCCACGCCGCAGCGCCGGGCGCGGTGCCATGGAAAGACCAGGGCGTGGCGATCAGGGGTGCCGCGTGGGTTCTCTCCGCCATCGTGGGGGCGTCGCTCGGCGGGGTCGCGGTGGTCAACCACCAGTTCGCGCCGCAGATTCTCGGTGGCACGCCACCGGTCGGCGTCATCATCTCCTTGCTCATCATCGCCGCGCTGCTGGTCGGTCTCCGCATCGTCTTCTCCGGGCGTGCAGAGACCGGATGCGCCGCTGTGGGGCTCCTTGTCGCCATCGGCCTGCTCTCGGTGCGATCGACCGGGGGGTCGGTGCTCGTGCCAGCCAACGCGGCCGGGTACGTCCTTACTTACGGTTCTCTCGTGATCGCGGGTCTCGTACTCGCGTGGCCGAAGTTCGGTACCTTTTCGCGGGATAGGCTGGGATTCAGGACTGAATCGAAAGGATCGACCCGAACGTGACATATGTCATCGCCCTCCCGTGTGTGGATGTCAAAGATCGAGCGTGCATTGACGAATGTCCCGTCGATTGCATTTACGAGGGTGACCGCATGCTCTACATCCACCCCGATGAATGCGTCGACTGCGGCGCGTGTGAGCCGGTCTGCCCGGTCGAGGCCATCTATTACGAAGACGACGTACCGGAGCAGTGGGCCGAGTACTACAAGGCGAACGTGGAGTTTTTTGACGACGTCGGCTCCCCGGGCGGAGCGGCGAAGATCGGCGTGATCCACAAGGATCACCCCATTATCACCGCACTTCCACCCCAGGTTCCCGCGGCGTAGCGGTGGCCTTCAGCCTGCCCGACTGGCCCTGGGATGCCCTCGCACCTTATGCGGCTCGGGCCAGGGCGCATCCACAGGGTGTAATCGACCTGTCCGTCGGATCCCCTGTCGATCCGACTCCAGCGATCATCCGGGAGTCGCTCTCGGCGGCGACGGATGCCCACTCCTATCCGCTGACCGCCGGAACTCCGGCACTCGCCGAAGCGATCGTCGACTGGTTCGGTCGTCGTCGAGGGGTCGGAGACCTCAGCGTCGCAAACGTGATGCCGACGATCGGCTCGAAGGAGTTTATCGCCGGGCTCGCACTCTGGCTTGGGCTCGGCCCGGGGGACATTGTGGTCCAGCCCTCCCTTGCCTATCCCACCTACGCGGTTGGCGCTGCGCTCGTGGGCGCAACCGTTTTTTCGAGCGATGATCCGGTCGAGTGGCCGGAAAGCACGCGGCTCATCTGGATCAACAGCCCCGGTAATCCGGACGGACGCATCCTCTCGGTGGAGCAGCTGGCCGCGGCAGTCGCCCGTGCGCGCGAAATCGGTGCTGTCATCGCCAGTGACGAGTGTTACGCCGAGCTCGGCTGGGACGACGAGTTCGACGCGACTGCGACTCCGAGCATCCTCGATCCTCGGGTCACCGCGGGGGATCACGCCTCAGTGCTGTGCGTCTGCTCGCTCAGCAAGCAGTCAAACCTCGCGGGTTACCGTGCCGGCTTCGTGGCGGGCTCCAGCGCCCTCATCGGGAGGTTGCTCGCGGTGCGCAAGCATCTCGGCATCGTTCCGCCAGCGCCCATCCAGGCGGCGATGATCACCGCCTTGGGTGACGACACCCACGTGCGTGCCCAGAAAGCCCTGTATCGCTCACGGCGGGACCGTCTCCGGCCCGCGCTCGAACGCGCCGGATTGCGCATCGAGCACAGTGAAGGTGGCCTCTATCTCTGGGCCACATCGGGGCAAGACGCGTGGGCCACGGTGGGTCACCTGGCCGATCTCGGTATCCTCGTCGTGCCTGGCACGTTTTATGGGGCAGGGACGTCGCAGCACGTGCGGGTGGCCCTCACCGCTTCCGACTCAGCGATCGATTCGGCCGTGGATCGGCTGGCCTCCGCCCAGTTTTAGCGACTCCCTCTAATTAACGGACTAATTCCTTGGTTGATGCGGCTGTCGACTCCGGTGTCAACCCTGTGGCGGGAGCCAATTAGGCTGTAGTCGTGAACGCTGCCGCCAATGACCCTGCCGCCGACAAGGCCACCCTCCACTTTCCGGGCGGTACCGCCGAGTTCCCGGTTGTGATGAGTGTGGATGGCGCATCGGCGATCGACATCTCTACGTTTACGCGCCAAACGGGGTACACGACTCTCGACCAGGGCTTCGTCAATACTTCGGCAACAAAGAGCGCGATCACCTACATCGATGGCGACAAGGGCATCCTGCGGTATCGCGGTTACGCGATCGAAGATGTCGCCGCCAACTCCACCTATCTCGAAGTGGCCTGGCTGCTCATCTACGGCCAGCTGCCTTCTGTCTCGGAGCTCGAGGAGTTCGAGGACCGCGTGCGTCGCCACACCCTCCTGCACGAAGACCTGCGCCGCTTCTTCGACGCCCTCCCGCTCAATGCCCACCCGATGTCCGTGCTGTCGAGCGCTGTCTCGGCCCTTTCCACGTTTTATGAAGACTCGCTGAGCGTGCACGACCCGGAGCAGGTCGAGCTGTCCACCATCCGTCTGTTGGCCAAACTGCCGGTCATTGCGGCCTACGCCCACAAGAAGAGCCTCGGTCAGGCGTTTCTCTACCCGGACAACTCGCTGAACTTCACCGACAACTTCCTCAAACTCAACTTCGGCACGATGGCAGAACCGTATGAGGTAAACCCGGTGGTCGCGAAGGCGCTCGAGCGACTGCTCATCCTGCACGAGGACCACGAACAGAACGCGTCCACCTCCACGGTGCGACTGGTCGGCTCGACCGAGGCCAATATGTTTGCGTCCATCTCGGCCGGTATCAACGCCCTCTATGGCCCGCTACATGGTGGGGCCAACGAGGCCGTGCTCAAAATGCTCGGTGAGATTAAGGAGTCGGGCGAGTCGGTGGAGAAGTTCGTCGAGCGCGTCAAAAACAAGGAAGAGGGCATCCGTCTAATGGGCTTCGGCCACCGGGTGTACAAGAACTTCGACCCTCGCGCCAGGCTCGTCAAGGAAAGCGCAGACGAGGTGCTTGCTGCCCTTGGTGTGAAGGATGACCTGCTCGACATTGCCAAGGAACTCGAGGCCGTCGCCCTTGCCGACGACTACTTCATCGAGCGCAAGCTTTACCCCAACGTCGACTTCTACACCGGCGTGATCTACAAGGCCATGGGATTCCCGCCGCGGATGTTTACCGTGCTCTTCGCGATCGGGCGCCTGCCCGGCTGGATCGCACACTGGCGTGAGATGAACAATGACCCGTCCACCAAGATTGGTCGCCCGCAGCAGCTCTACGTGGGAGAGCCGCGCCGGGACTGGCCAGCGCGCTAGGAGTCTGTGCGTCTGTCGCTTCATGCTCTCCCGCGGCCCCGGATGCCCCGCACGCTGTGAGCCTGGTGCGCGCCGTTGCGCTGTATTCCGTCGCAACTGTCGCCGTCGCGCTCGGCGCCGTGCGCTCGCGCTGTTGCGCTCGCGCCGTGCGCTCGGCGTCGTTGCGCTCGGCGTCGTTGCGCTCGCCCCGTTGCAAATGCAGGATCGCACGAGACAGTTGCGGCTGGTGAGCCTCATCCGCCCCACCAGTCACACGGCATCCTGCATTTCACACTGCACACGTGACGGCCGGCCTTCGAACCGGCGCATGTCTGACCGTTTTCTAGGCGTGCAGGCGGTGATCCCCGTGGCCGACCGCGGCAAGGATCGCCGCCTCGACCGAGGGCCAGTTGTGCATTACCTGGCTGTAGCTGAAGTGCAGCACCCGGTAGCCGAGTGCAGTGAGCCGCGCGTCCCGGATCCGATCCCGTTCGAATGCCGACGGGTCTGAGTGGTGCTCTCGACCGTCGACTTCCACGACGAGTCTCTCGCCGATCACCAGGTCCACGCGCAGCCCCGGTGCAAGTGTCACTTGAATTCGCACGCGCAATCCCACTGCACGGCATCGAAACCGACTGAGGGACTCGATAATCGATTCGGATCGCCCGTCGACATCCGCCAGTTGTAACCGAAGTCTCAGAGGTAGGTTCGCCAATTCACGCAACCACGCTCCACGACTGATCAGGCCCGCATGAAGCGCACTATCGACCGCTGCCACGACGTATTCGGGTGATTCGCAATGGCACATGTCAAGGAGGCAGGTCAACGGTGACTCCACGAATGCGCTTCCCGCGCGGGGAGGTCGCCAGTGGATGACGGCGCCAGCTTTGGGCGTGAGTCGGCGACCCATGTCGGAAGGGTCACGAAGACGGGATGCAGTGGGGGAAACGGCAATGTGAATTACCCCGGTTGAGCGCATCGAGAGGCCGAAAAAGGCCGCACCGCTCACGCAGGTGAGTCGCCCACCCACACGCCACGCCGCGAGGTTGTCCGTGGGCTCGAATGACGAGGCATACCACCCTTGCCGCACGCGCACGATCGTGCCCCGGTGAACAGCTGCTGCCAGGGCGCGGCCGGTCCATCCCATTCGGAGGAGTCGGAAGGTGGGTGCCACTCCGCCGAGTGAACGAATGCAGGCGAGGAGTTCCATGAAGACGAGAGTGGGGTGCTTGCGTGCGCTTCTTCATTCGGCGCGGGATATCTGTGGAGAGCCTGCTTTCACCAAGATTGGGGGAGGAGCCGTCGTTGGTTCAATTTCGTGCGAAATGCAGGACTCCCCGTGACAGGTGTGGCACTTGAGGCTCAGCCGTATCATCCGTCACGGCGAGTCCTGCATTTCGTGCAGGGCGAGCAAGTGCAGGCATTCAGGCGTGCAGGCGTGCAGGCGTGCAGGCATGCAGGCATGCAGGCGGGCGGCACGCGCACGGCGACGTCAGGCTCAGGCGTGCAAGGCGGCGTTCAGCTGGATGCCGCGGCCACTACGCGCGAGCACCTCGACGGCGCCCGTGAGGGAGTTGCGCCGAAACAACAGGCCGGGCACGCCGGAAAGCTCAACGGCCTTCACCGTGCGAGGAGCCTCCCCGAGCACGGTCAGCTTCGTGCCAGCCGTGAGGTAGAGCCCAGCCTCGACGACCGAATCGTCGCCGATCGAAATGCCGATGCCAGAGTTCGCACCGAGTAGCGCCCGCTTGCCCACCGTGACGCGCTCGGTGCCGCCGCCCGAAAGCGTACCCATGATGGATGCGCCACCGCCGACATCCGATCCGTCGCCGATGACGACGCCCTGCGAGACCCGCCCCTCGATCATCGACGATCCGAGCGTGCCCGCGTTGAAGTTGACGAAACCCTCGTGCATCACGGTGGTGCCGGGAGAGAGGTGGGCGCCGAGGCGCACGCGCGAGGCATCCGCGATGCGCACCCGGTCGGGCGAAACGTAGTCGGTGAGACGCGGAAACTTGTCGATCGAGTGCGCTGCGATCCCGAGTCGCTGCAGGGTGAGACGTTGGTCGGCGTAGTCGAGCGGATGCACCGGGCCGGCGTTCGTCCAGGCCACGATCGGCAGATGGGCGAAGAGCCCGTCGAGGTTGATCGTGTTCGGCTGCACGACGAGGTGGCTGAGCAGATGGAGGCGGAGGTAGGCGTCGGGGGTGGACGCCGGCGCGGCATCAAGCTCGATCTGGACCATCGCGAAGTCGATCGTGACGTTGCGCCGCGCATCGCGGCCCACGACGGAGGCGAAATCCGCCGGAGCGATGTGCGGATCGCGCCCAGCGGGGAACGAGCCAAGCGCGGGAGCGCGGAACCAGGTGTCGAGCACCGTACCGTCGCCGGCGATGGTCGCGAGTCCGTAGCCCCAGGCTGCTCGATCAGTCATGGCTCAAGATTAGCGAGCGGGTGACTTATAAACTGACCGCATGCCCGCCGCCGACACCTCCGTTCCCGTGATCGACTTGACGGCATCCTCGATCGACATCACCGGTCAGCTCTGTGACATCGAATCGGTCTCGGGCGACGAACGACGCATCACTGACGCGATCGCGGCCGCTCTCGCCCCGTTCGACCACCTCGAGATCATCCGGGATGGCGATGCGATTGTCGCCCGCACATCCCACGGTCGCAGCCACCGCGTGGTGATCGCTGGGCATACGGATACCGTTCCGCTCAACCACAACCTGCCGACCCGGTTCGAATCCGAGGCCGGCGTCGACTACCTCTGGGGACGCGGCACGGTCGACATGAAGGCGGGGGTGGCAGTGCAGCTCAAGCTCGCTGCTGAACTCGTGGATACCGCCGTCGACCTCACCTGGATCTGGTACGACAACGAGGAGGTGGCCTCCGACCTCAACGGTCTTGGTCGACTCGCCGCACACCATCCCGGGCTGCTCGCCGGCGATTTCGCGATTCTCGGAGAGCCGACGAACGCTCTCATCGAGGGGGGCTGCAACGGTACGATGCGTGTCGAGCTTCGCACCTCCGGCGCGCGCGCCCACTCGGCCCGAGCCTGGGTCGGCGTCAACGCGATCCATACTGCGGCACCGATCCTCGACATCCTCGCCGCGTACGAGCCCCGGTCGATCGAGGTCGATGGCCTCGTCTATCGCGAGGGCCTCAACGCCGTCGCCATCGTCGGCGGAGTGGCCGGCAATGTGATCCCCGACGAGTGCGTCGTGACGGTGAACTACCGGTTCGCGCCGGACAAGATCGGCAGAGAGGCGGAGGCCTATCTCCGTCAGGTATTCATCGGCATCGACCTCGTGGTCACCGACAGCGCGGACGGCGCCCGTCCCGGCCTCGACGCCCCGCTCGCGCAGCAGTTCCTGGCAGCGGTCGGCGGGGAGGCCAGGCCAAAGTACGGGTGGACGGATGTCGCTCGCTTCTCTGCCCTCGGCATCCCGGCGATCAATTACGGGCCTGGCGACCCACTCCTCGCCCACGCGGACGACGAGCGCGTGCCCGTCGCCCAGATCACGGAGTGTGAACAGTCACTGCGGGCGTGGCTCGAGCAGCGCCGATTCTGACAGCGCCGATTCTGACAGCGCGAATGCTTCGGGAGTGATCACCACCAGCCTGCTGCTGTACGTTCCAGGAATCCAAACGGCGAGCCCCTGGTCTGGCGCGCATCCGTCGTCTCTCGCCTTCGCCCAGTACTGAAACAGCCTCTGGCACTACATCGTCGCGGTGAGCGGATTTCCGGCGAAGCTTCCGCGGACGGTGGGTCGACGGGTACGACTGGACACCCCCGTAAACGTGTGGGGGGAGCCCCCGTTTTCAGGTTAGCGCCCAGTTGCGGGATAATAGAAAGTCATTCCACGAAAGGGGATCCATCATGGCAGCCATGAAGCCGAGGACCGGAGACGGACCAATGGAGGCTGTTAAGGAGGGTCGCCTCATTATCGTGCGCGTGCCGCTCGAAGGTGGGGGCCGCCTCGTCGTTTCGGTCAACGATGCCGAGGCAAAAGAGCTGCACGACGCGCTTGCCGGGGTAGTCGTCGCGGCAAACTAGGTCCGCTGCGCTGCCCGGCCAAGCCGTCTACAACTTGGTGAGCTGGAGAAGGCCGTCACCCACCGGTGACAGCGCGCTAATCACGGCGGGAGATTCGGCGATCTCCGCGAGAAGCGATCGAAACCTGGTCACCGTGTCGTCTCGCTGCGCCGGGTCGGCCACGCGGCCGCGCCAGAGGGCGTGAGCGACAAGCACAGTACCTCCCGTGCGTACGAGCCGTAGACCGTGCTCCACATACTGGATCACGGACTGCGGGTCGGCATCCACCAGGACCACGTCGTAGGACTGCTCGTTCATCCGGGGCAGCACGTCGATGGCACGTCCCGCGATGAGCCGAACCCGGTTCGCCGGGATACCCGCTTCGAGGAACGCTTTTTTCGCGGACTGCTGGTGGTCCAGTTCGAAGTCGATAGAGGTGAGGGTAGCGTCGGGGGCACCCGAGAGTAGCCAGAGTCCGCTCACGCCGACGCCGGTGCCGATCTCGATGATGTTCGTTGCGGCTGTCGCGGCGGCGATCACTGCGAGCTGGGCACCCATCGCCGGGCTTACCGCATCGATTCCGAGTTCGATCGAATGCAGTCTCGCTTGCGCTATTTCGGCGCGTTCGAGGATGAAATCCTCTGCGAACTTCCAGCTCAACTCTTTGTCTGCCAATTTTGCTCCTCGTTCACAGCCCAGCGTAGGCGAGGGTTTGCGGCTGGGAGCGTTAGTCTGAACGGGTGTTCGGCGGCCTGACTATCGACAAGTTCCTCGTGATCCTCGTGATCGCGGTCTTTCTGCTTGGCCCGGAGCGCATCCCGCACTACGCCGCTCAGCTCGGTCGCCTGGTGCGAAGCATCCGCGACATGGCGGATGGCGCCAAGGAGCGGTTGCGCGAGGAGATGGGTCCGGACTTCGATGACGTGGACTGGAAGAAACTCGATCCCCGCCAGTACGATCCGCGCCGTATAATCCGGGAGGCGCTTCTCGAGGACCCCAACGATCGGGTAGACGTGCCGCTGACCATCGTCCAGCCGAGCGGCGAATCTGCCTACGCGAAGCGCAAGCGACTGATGGCGGAGAGCGGCGGTGCCCTTCCGGCAATTGCTCCCTTCGACACCGAGGCGACCTGACCAGCCCATCGACATCCGGCGCGGTCCCAGATTTGGCCCCTAGAGTCCTGCTATGACTGAATTAGAAGGATCTGTCGTACTCGTCGTCGGGGCGTCTGGGGTGTTGGGCGCGGAGATCGCACGACTTCTCGAAACAAAGGGCGCGACGGTGGTGCGCGCCGGACGCAATCCAGATCACTTGGCCGGTCCGGACACCTTGCTTGGCGACCTCACCGACGAAACCGCAGCCGCGACCCTCGTCGCCGCGGCTGTGAGCGCCCACGATCGGCTCGACGGAGTCGTCATCGCCGCGGGCGTTGTGGCATTCGGTCCTGCCAGTGAGGTCACGGATGAGACGCTCCGTCGGCTCTTCGAAGTCAATGCCCTCGCGCCGATTCGATTGATCCGAGAGGTGTCACCGCATCTCGCAGCATCCGCCACCGCCGGTGGTAAACCCTTCATCGTGACAATGAGTGGAATCGTGTCCGAGACTCCGACGGCGGGACTCGCGGCCTACTCTGCCGCGAAGGCGGCGTTGGCGGCCTTCGTGCAGGCCGGATCCCGCGAGCTGCGTCGCTCGGGCATCCGGGTATTGGACGCCCGTCCCGGGCACACCGAGACCGGCCTCGCGACACGGGCAATCGCCGGGACTGCCCCGGCATTCCCGCCAGGCCTCGATCCCTCGGCTGTGGCGCAACGGATCGTCCGTGGAATCGTTGACGACGAGAAGGACCTGCCAAGCGGCGCGTTCTGAGTGGTGCAGCTACCACCCGTGTCGGCCTTGGCGCAGCGCGGTGCCTGAACGGCGGGACAGCGTTCGCACCCATCAGCGCGGCCACGAGTGACACCCGCGCCGAAACTTGCGGGCGCACGTGTCACCGAGCGACGCAAAGCGTGCGGTCGGGAGTCGGGAGCTGGTGCCGGATGCCGGTCGGCCAGTTGGTCAGCTGACGCTGAACCCGAGCTTTCGGCCAGCAAGGCCCCGTCCGCGGCCGGCGAGCTGGTCCGCCACCGCGAGAATGGCCACGGATGCCGCATCCCGCGGGTCTGTCAGCACGATCGGTCTCCCCGCGTCGCCCCCTTCGCGCAGTGCGACGCTCAGCGGTATGGCGGCGAGTACGGGCACTGGCTGTTCCTGGCCGACCGAGAGTCGCGCCGCGACATCCGCCCCGCCGCCCGAGCCGAAGAGCTCAAGTATTGAGCCGTCGGGTTGAACCAGCCCGGACATGTTCTCGATGACGCCGATCACCCTCTGGCCCGTCTGGCGCGCAACGGTCGCGCTTCGTTCGGCTACCTCGGCCGCAGCCCCCTGCGGGGTGGTGACGACAATGACTTCGGCGTGCGGCAGCAACTGTCCGAGTGAGATTGCCACGTCGCCGGTGCCCGGAGGCAGGTCAAGCAGCAGAATATCCAGGTCACCGAAGTACACGTCCGTGAGAAACTGCTGGATCGTGCGGTGCAGCATCGGCCCACGCCAGGACACGGCGGCGCTGTGCTCCACGAACATTCCGATCGAGATCACCTTCACGCCGTAGTTGATGGGCGGAAGGATCATCTCGCCCACCTTCGTGGGCTTCGCTCCGGAGAGCCCGAGGATTCCCGGAATCGAGAACCCGAAGACGTCAGCGTCGACGAGGCCAACAGCCAGTCCGCGCGCCGCGAGCGCGACGGCGAGATTTGCCGTGATCGTCGACTTGCCGACACCCCCCTTGCCGCTCGTTATGGCGATGATTCGGGTGAGCGAATCCGGCCCGAATTGCAGGTCACGCGATCGTCCACCCCGCAGCTTCTCGGTGAGGGCCGTGCGTTGCTCTCGTGTCATTATGCTGACATCAACCGTCACTGACGTCACGCCGGGCACGGATGCTGCGGCCTGACGCACGTCGCGCTCGATGGTCTGAGCTGCGGGGCATCCCACGATCGTCAGCGTGAGGCCGACCACCACGGCTCCAACCGCTGAAGCGGTGATGCTCCCGATCATGTCCAATTCGGTGACCGGCTTGCGGAGTTCGGGGTCGATCACCCGGGAGAGGGCGTTCCGCACCTCTTGGTCGAGGTCGGTGGGCGCGCTCACCCTGCGGTACCGCCCTGCTTCCGATCCCTGTCCAACTCCTCGAGAATGGCCCGAAGCTCAGCACGAATGAAGTCCTTAGATGCGAGTTCGCGCACCGCGAGCCTCAGCGAGACGACCTCGCGAGCGAGGTATTCCGTGTCGGCGATGTTGCGTTCTGCGCGCTGGCGATCCTGCTCGAACTGAACCCGGTCACGGTCGTCCTGGCGATTCTGCGCCAAGAGAATGAGCGGCGCGGCGTAAGAAGCCTGCAGCGAAAGAATGAGCGTGAGCAGCGTGAAGTTCGTGATGCGCGGGTCGAACTGCGTGCCCGAGGGCGCATAGCTGTTGAAAGCTAGCCAGATCGCGACGAATGCGGTCATTCCGAGAAGGAAATAGGAGGTACCCATCGCGCGGGCGAAGCCTTCGGAAAATCGACCAACGCGATCCTGGCCGCCCATGCGGGGAACGAAGCGATTACGCAGCCCCTTTGGGGTGTCGAGAGAGTCAGATCGACGAGCCATTGAGTGACCTCCTTGCGGCAGATGGGACTACGGGGATCGTGCTGGTGTCGGCAGTCGCCGGCGCAGGATCGTCGTCGTGACTTCGCCAGTCATCGGGCAGGAGGTAGTCAAGGACATCGTCAATGGTCACCACCCCGACCAGTCGGTGGTTGTCGTCGACAACCGGGAGGGAGACCAGGTTGTAGCTCGCAAGGGTGCGGGCGACTTCTGCGGCGGACGCGCTCGCCTTGACCGGTTCGAGCTTCTGGTCGAGCAGGGTACCGAGACGTTCCATGGGCGGGTAGCGCAGCATCCGCTGAAAATGAACCATTCCGAGGAACTGGCCGGTCGGCGGTTCGTAGGGCGGGAGCGTCACGCAGACGGCTGCGCCGAGGGCTGGCGCGAGTTCGTGGCGGCGAATCAGGGCGAGGCCCTCGGCCACGGTGGCGTCGGCAGAGACGATGATCGGCTCCGGCGTCATGAGACCCCCGGCGGTGTCCGGCGCATAGGCGAGAAGCATTCGTACGTCTTCGGCCTCTTCGGGCTGCATGAGGTCGAGCAACACTTCGCCCCGCTCGTCGCTGAGTTGCGCGATGAGGTCGGCCGCATCATCCGGCTGCATCTGATCGAGCACATCGGCGGCACGGGCGTCGTCGAGCTGGTTGAGGATGTCGACCTGCTCGCTTTCCGGCATCTCTTCGAGCACATCGGCGAGGCGTTCGTCGCTCATTTCCTCCGCGACCTCGAGCATCCGCTGCTCTGGCAGGTCCAGCATCGCATTGGCGAGGTCGGCCGGCAGCAGATCTTCGTAGGTGGCGAGAAGCTGGGTGGCAGATTGCGGGGCGCTTGTGGAGCGCTCGCGCACGCCGGCCCAGGAGGAGAACACCGTCTGCCCCTTGGCAAACGGTGAGGCGCTGGTCTTGGGCCGACGGAGGAAGAGCTCGGTGACGGCCCACTCGCCGGGACCGCTCGCCTCGATCGCCACATCCTCGATTGTGGCACTGCCCGACTTGTCGACGAGGGTGACCTCGCGGCCGAGCATCTCGGCAATCACCCGAACTTCGCCGCCGCGCTGTTCGAATCGACGCATGTTGATAAGTCCGGTGGTGATGACCTGGCCGGAACCGAAGCTCGTCACCCGGCCGATCGACAGGAAGACACGACGCTTGCCCGGCACCTCCACGATCAGGCCGACGACGCGGGGCGGTTCCTTCTGCCGGTACACCACCAGCACGTCGCGCACCCGCCCGACCTTGTCACCGGCGGGGTCGAAGACGGAGCACCCGGCCAGTCGGGCGACAAAGACTCTTGCGGCGCTCACAGATCTAACTTAGACCGTGCGGACGCACGGAGAGGATAATGGAGTCATGACCAACCAAAGCCCTCTCGCACGCCGTGGCCGTCTCATCCCGACCCTCCCGAAGGGCGATGTGCTCGGCACGTATGACTCATACTTCGACGCCCAGGCGGTGGTCGACCGTCTTGCCAAAGCGGACTTCCCGGTCAAGCAGGTCTCAATCGTAGGAAGCGATCTCAAGACCGTCGAACGGGTCACCGGCAAGCTCACGTATGGGCGTGCAGCGGGTGCGGGAGCGGCAAGCGGCGCGTGGTTCGGACTCTTCATCGGCGTGCTCTTCACCTTCGGCGGCACCAGCACGGTGGTGCAGTACGTGATCGCGGCGATCATCATCGGTGCCGGCTTCGGCGCTCTCTTCGGTGTCGCGGCAACAGCCGTCACCCGCCGCACGCGCGACTTCACATCTACCCACCAGGTGCTCGCCAGCCGCTACGAAATTGTCGTGGACCCCAATCTGCTCTCAAAGGCACAGGACGTATTGTCGCGGCCCGCTGCAAGCTAGCGGGAGCGTACCGACCCCGAAGGCAACGCGGCCGCTCGGTCAGCGCAGCCAGGCCTCCACGTCATCCGCGGTGCGAGGGATTCCGATCGACAGGTTCTCTGCGCCCGCCTCGGTGACCAGGATGTTGTCTTCGATACGTACCCCGATGCCACGGAACTCCTCGGGCACAGTGAGGTCGTCGGGCTGGAAATAGAGCCCTGGCTCGATGGTGAACACCATCCCGGCCTCGAGCACGCCGTCGAGATAGAGGTCGCGCCGGGCCGCTGCGCAGTCGTGCACGTCGAGGCCGAGATGATGCGAGGTACCGTGAACCATGTACCGCCGGTGAAACTGGTTCTCCGGCTTCATCGACTCCTCCGCACTCACCGGCAGAAAGCCCCACTCTGCGGTCTTCTTGGCAATGACTCCCATGGCGGTCGCATGGATTTCACGGAAGCGGATGCCGGGTCGTACGATCGCAAACGCGGCATCGGCTGCCTCGCGCACGGTTTCATACACGAGCCGCTGGGTCTCGCTGAACACTCCGCTCACGGGAAGAGTGCGGGTGATGTCCGCGGTGTAAAGGCTGTCGAGTTCGATGCCGGCATCCATCAGGATCAGGTCACCCGGCACGACCGCGCCGTCGTTACGAGTCCAGTGCAGGATGCAGGCGTGCGCTCCCGAGGCGGCGATCGTGTCGTATCCGACCGCGTTACCCTCCGCGCGTGCGCGACGATTAAAGGTTCCCTCCACGAGGCGCTCACCACGCTCATGGGCCACGATGGCCTCACGATCTGCGATCACGTCATCGAAGCCCTTCTTGGTGGCGGTGACAGCGCGGCGCAGTTGCTCGATTTCGTAGGCGTCTTTGACCAGGCGGAGTTCAGAGAGGTCACGGGCGAGTGCGGTGTCGGCGTCGATCTCGAGGCTCTCAGCATCCGCCGAGAGCAGTCGACGTCCGTCGACCTGGTCGGTGAGATCACGATCGCCCTCGCGCAGGATTATCGTATCGGCGTCGACGGTGTCGAGCACTCGCTCGAAGTCCGCCAGGTCAACGGTGAGCAGGCCGAGGTCGTGCGACACCTGGGCTAGCGAGGGACGGGGACCCGTCCAGAATTCGCCGATCTCCGGGTTCGCATAGAACTCGTCAGAGTCGCGGCCAGCCGCCTTGCGGAAGTACAGAGTGGCGTCATGGCCCGCCACCGTCGGTTCGAGCACGAGCACACTTCCGGGTACGGAGTCGCTTGCCCAGCCGGTGAGGTGGGAGAACGCCGAGTGGGCACGATAGGCGTAGTCGGTGTCATTTGAGCGGACTTTGGCCGCACCTGCCGGGATGAGCAGACGCTTACCCGGATAGAGCATTGAGATCCGTGCCCGTCGGGCGGCCGCCCACTCGGACTGTTCGCGCGGCCGGGGGTCACCCTCGGTGCGTTCGGCCCAGTCGGACGAGATGTATTGCCTGAAGATGTCGGAGACGGGAACTGTAGAGCGATTATCGGTCGCGCGGGGCGCGGATGCATTCTTGTCGGCCATGCATCCATTCTCCACCGCGGCGGCAATCACCGTGGCGAAGCGCTCGCATTCAGCGAGTGAGGTCAGCTTGCCTTGCGGTGCGGATGCGCGCGGAGTCCGAACGGCCACAGCGGCTTTGGCGGTACGAGCGGCTCACGACTCGCCGTCGAGCGGGCAACGTGATCGAACGATGAGACCGGCGCAGGAAGCTCCGAATCGTCGAGAGTGATCATTCCGGTGTCGAGCGTCTTGCCCTGAATGCGCGCCACACCATTGATGAACCGCACCTCATCGGCAATGGGGGAACTGCTGAGGATGTCCTCGAAACTCTTCATTGCTGTACCCCTGCCCGTGTGCTCGTCACCTCTGATATAAATGTGAACAGTTCAACAGAGACTGCACGGTCTTGTCTATGACTCGCCGTGCTCCTTGACGAACGACGATGAAGAGAGTACTAAGACACGAGTGCGCACTGGCAGGTCGAAACAGACCCCGCAAACCTGATCGGGGATGAAAGTCATGTCAAGCGTTGTCTCGAACTCGGCGGTCCCGGCTGCTGCGTCGCCCGTCCGTGCCCCGGCTTTCGCTGACACCCACGAACGCATCATCGAAGCCAGCTGTCGCTTGTTCAGCCGCCGGGCGGTGCGGGATGTCGCGATGGACGAAATCGTCGTCGCATCCGGCGTCGCCAAAGCCACGCTCTACCGACACTTTGCGACCAAAGACGAGCTCGTGCTCGCCTTCCTCGCTCGGAGAGAAGTGGACTGGACTTTTGGCCTGGTCGAACACGGCGCCCGCTCTCGCTCATCAGACCCCGAGGGGCGGCTGCTCGCCATCTTCGACGTCTTCAACGACTGGTTCCAGCGCGATGACTTCGAGGCATGCTCCTTCATCCACGTGCTGCTGGAGATGGGCGCCGATCACCCGCTCGGTCGTGCGAGCACTGTCTATCTCGCAAACATCCGCACAGTGGTGAGTGGACTTGCTGCGGAAGCCGGGCTGACCGAGCCCGAGCAATTCGCGCGGTCCTGGCACATCCTGATGAAGGGATGCATCGTGCAGGCGGCCGAGGGAGATCGCCTCGCTGCCCGTCGCGCACGCGCCCTCGGTGAGCTGCTGATTGCGGCGAATCGAGCCGCAGGGTGCGAGAAGGGCTAAAACGCCGGACGCAGCCGCACGACGATTGGCCGATGGTCGCTGCCCGCGCTATCGAGGTTCTGCACCACCCGCATCCCGAGAACTCTCCAGTTTTTCGTCGTCATCACATGGTCGATCGGCGCACCGAGGAGCGCGGGAATGCCGGTGGGCCAGGTTCCCACTGCTGCGGAGTTCGCGCGGAGGGCGGAATCTGCGCACGCCCCTACGGTCATACCGGGTGCCGTACCCAGACCGGCCAGGTGGTCGAGAGTGGCGTTGAAATCGCCGGCCAGGATCACATTTCCCGAGGGGCAGGCACCCGCGAGCCAGTGCAGGTCCCCATTCCAGTTCTTCAGTTCACTCGGCAGCGGGGCCACCGGATGCGCGGCGACGATCCTCGGACCGGTTCCGCTGTCGGGCACCATCACGAGACTCGGAAGGGTCGAGGTCGATCCGGCTGCCTCATCGAGGTGATAAGTACCGAGAGTGGTGCTGATGAGTACCGAGGTGGAGCGCGCCGGGGAGACATGCCCATGCGCAACGGTGTGCGAGACCATGGGAAGCCCCGCCGCCGACATCCGCTCGGCCACGGCCTTCGCTGTCGCCTCGGTTGTCTCGGGGAGGGCAACGATGTCCGCGTCGGAGTCGATGGCGAGCGTCGCGATCACGTCGGGTCCCGGTGCGCCGCCGAGGGTGTTCCAGGCGACGACCGTGACGTCCGTCGCCGCTCGAGCGGGCAGCGCGTTGCCGCCAAAGCCACGGCTGGTGAGCACGGCAGCGTTGAGAAGGATGAAGACCAGCGCGAGTGCCGAAATGCTCAGGCCGAGGCGCCGGAAGCGTCGGCTCGCCGTCGCTAGCACCAAGAGCACGACGAGGAGCGCGGCGGCACCAAGCGCCGCGGCCCCTCGGAATGACGCGAGCTGGGCGATGCCGGCGACGCGCTGGAGCCAGAAGAGCTGCGGCCAACTCAGCACGAGCACGGTCGCCGCGAGAACGATCAATAGGAGAGCGGCGAGCAGGCGGCGAAACATCGTGCCCCAGACTAACCGCAATAGAGTTGCAGGATGCCCGGACCGATCGACCTGCACACCCACAGCAGCGTCTCCGACGGTACCGAGACCCCGACCGAGCTGGTGAAAGCGGCAGTCGCCGCGGGTCTCGGCACGGTGGCGATCACCGACCACGACTCGACGGCGGGTTGGCAGGAAGCCTTCGCCGCAGCATCCGGGACCGGCCTGACCGTGATTCCGGGAATGGAGCTCAGCACAAACTACGGTCCCGCGAGCGTCCATATGCTCGCCTACCTGTTTGATCAAGCGGATGCGACGATCATCGCTGAGACAGCGAGGATCCGTGACGGGCGGATGCATCGCGCCGAGCGCATCGTTGAACGCATCGCAGTCGACTACGACATCACCTGGGAAGAGGTTCTGGCCCAGTCGGTGGAGGGTGGCACTCTTGGGCGGCCACACATCGCAGATGCGCTCGTTGCAAAGGGGCTGGTGAGCGACCGCAGCGCGGCGTTCGAGAGCATCCTGCACTGGCGGAGCGGCTATTACGAGAAGTATTACGCACCCTCACCCCTCGACGGCGTGCGGATGATCGTCGCTGCCGGCGGAGTGCCGGTCCTGGCGCATCCGGCCACGCAGGGTCGCTACCGGGTAATTGAGGAGCGCGCGATCGCAGAACTGGTGGCTGCCGGCCTCTTCGGTCTCGAAATCCACCACCGTGACAACACTGAAGACGGCAAGGTGCGCCTGTACGAGCTCGCCGCTAAGTACGACCTTGTGGTCACTGGCTCAAGCGACTATCACGGCGTAGGCAAGCACAACCGGCTGGCCGAGAACACGACGGAGCCAGAGGCCCTAGCGCGCATTGTGGCGGCCGGTACGGGATCGGCACCCCACCGCGGCTAGTGCGTGCCGTGCCGATCCGTGCCGTCCCGATCCGTGCCGAGCACCCACGCGCCGGTCAGCACGATGTTGTCCATCAGAAGCAACAGTTGCGGCTCGATGGACACGTGCGGGCTGGAGAAGCTCAGCAGGCAGAGACCGCGCAGGTCGGAAAACTCGAGCCAGTAGTCGACCAGAAGCAGTGGGGTCTCGGATGCCCCGAGCTCGGCCGCGCCGGCACCGACACGCGAGTGTCGGATGAACGGCCCAGCGAGCGTCTTGGCCCCCACGAGTTCCGCCTCCGCTTCGAGGGTGGACCGCAGTCGTTCGGTCATGCGGTCGAGATGGCTCACATCGCCGATAGCCGGACCGAGGGCATGCCAGTACATCGCAACGTTGAGCGCGAGCGCCGCAGTCTCGTTGCGCTGCAGCAGGTAGGCGAGAAAGCGACCGCCGGCCGAGATGGCCCGCTCACAGCTCTGCCGCAACCAGCGCTCGAGTTCGGCGCGCAGCACGGGGGCGGGCCCGAGGGCGGCCAGCTGCTGGCGCACCAGCTGTGACACCTGCTCGTCACGCACCGCGGCATCCTCAAGCTCGATCACAAACCATTCGCGCGAAAGTGCAATGTCGAGCCCGACAACAGTCGATTACCGCGGGTCGAGCGGCAGTGTGGCCTCTTCGAGGCTGCCACCGGGGGCCGACGCCACCCAGGCGACATCGTCGTCTCCCGGCTGGGGCTGGAGGGACTGCAGCACGTCATCGACGATCGCCATCATCGGATGCGGGCCGGCCGGATCGAAGACCACTCGTTCGATCACGGTGCGGTACTGCTCGAGGAAGGGGGTGAGAGACTGCCCGCGCTGGAGTGCGAACTCCCGGTCGGGGTTGTCGGCGAGGTAGGCGGCAAGGGTTTCGGTCGACGAGAACAGGCAGAGCTCGTAGGGGGTGGGTCCGTCGGGTTATTCCGACTCGAAGACGCGCACCTGCAGCTCGCCTTCGGGCGTTCGGATCTGCGGCACGACGACGTAATCGTGACGGAGCGCCTGACCGATCGCCGCGACATCCTTGGCCGCAAGAGCCGCGGCGAGCGCGGCCGATCCGACCTCGGTCGTGCGGTCGATGAGAATCTCGCCACCAGCGTCGCCGTCAGCTCGGCGCCGATCGTCTCCGGAATCAGTCATGGAGTTTCCCCTCGGCCGGCCCCTGGTGATTCGAAGATAGCCTGCATCCGGCCGGCTGCCTCCAAGTCGGCGGCTCCCTCAAACTCTCCGAGGTCGGTGAAATGACGGCTCGAGGTGCCTTTCGCGCTCGCGCTGCTGTCGAGGGATCCGTCGACAGCATAGAGTTCGATGCTCGCCCACCACCCGGTCTTCAGCACCGATTGCGCGCGGATTCGCACGCAGTAATAACCCGGCTCGAGGCCCGCGCCCGCAACCTCCACGCGGGCCCAGAGGAGTGCGAGGTGGTCGTCGACGGGGGCGCTGATATTGAGTTCGGCGACCCCGGTGCCAGGACCGCGCCCGTAGACCGCGATCGATAAGGGGAAGGCAAGAGCGCTGACCGGATTCTTCATCGCAACCGAATCGGTGTGTCCGACAGCACGGTGATGCCCTTTGACGGCCCGAACGGCCCGGGGATGATGTACTCCGGCGCGCCGCCGTGGACGCGGTAGACGGTCTGGCCCGGTTTCAGGTCGGCCACCGGCTTGGCAAGCAGCCGCTCCGAGTCGGCGAGCTCCGACGGCTTGAGCCGGATCACCTGGCGGACAGTGAGCTTTTCGGCCTGTCCTGCTGCGATCTCCACTCCGGCTTTCGCGTTGATTCGCGCGACATCCGTGATCACCGACAGCAGGTCCTTTCCCCACTTGTCCCACCAGCTGCCCTTGAGGCCGTCGTACTCCGTGATGGCATGGATGTCGTCGATGGCCGACTGCGCCGCCCGGTCCCGCGCCGACATGGCGTCGTGCACACGGCCCTGCGCGTTCGCGAGGTGAGCGTTGGCTCCCGCGGCATCCATGCCATCACGGAGCACGACGGCCTCATCGAGCGCCCGCCGGGGTTGCCGGCGTTGCCGGGGTATCCGTCAGCGCCTTTCCGAGCTGCTGGTCGGTCTGTTCGAAGGCGTCAGCGATCGCAATCGATGTCTTGGAGAGGGTGTCGATGTCGTCGACCATGGACTCGCGCGTGTCGTCCCACTCGTGGGCGAAATCCTTCACGGCGTCTTCGAGTTCGGAATGACCGACGGCTCCGGCGATCCGATCACTTCGCGTGTTGGCGTCCCGGAATTCCGTCGCGATCGACGAGAGGTGACTGCCGAGGTCGCGCACATCTGCGGGGTTGAGGCTGAGATCCGGCACTTGGTCCTTTCCGATCAGCGTGCATCAGAAGAATACGGGCGGGCGCCGGACCGGTCGATGGAGAGGACTACCCGTGCTCGGGGAGTCGTCGAGTTCTGCATGGATTTCTCGCAGGGGATCTTCGCGGGGGATCTTCGCGGGGGAGTCGCACTAAAGGGTGGCTCTGCTTGGATCGGCGAAGATTCCGCCGAGTCCCTACGCGGCAGGAGGGGTGTTGCCGGTACCGCCACGACGCGAACGGGTGCGACGGCGACGCGTCGGCGAGGTGCCGTCGTGTGTTCCGCCGCCCTCGGCGCTTTCGCGCACGACATTGGTCGATCCCTCGGCGCGTTCGCGCGGCGGGCGTGCGCCGCCGGTGCGGCCGGTTCCGCCGTGGTCGCCGGAGCGACCACCGCGGTCCCCGGTACGGCTGCGGTCTCCGGCGCCATCACGCGAGCCACCATCGCGGCTGCCGCCCGAGCGACCGCCACGGTCGCTGTCGGCGGGACGGGGTTCGCGCGCCCGAACTGGACCGGCAGAGGCGAGACGCCCCTTGGTGCCCTCCGGGATGTTGAGGTCGGTGAAGAGATGTGGCGACGAGGAGTAGGTTTCGACCGGTTCCGGCTGGCCCATGTCGAGAGCCCTGTTGATGGCGGCCCACTTGTGCATGTCGTCCCAGTCGACGAAGGTCACGGCGATGCCGGTCTTGCCCGCGCGCCCCGTGCGCCCGGCGCGGTGAAGGTACGTGTCGTCGTCATCCGGAATGGTGTGGTTAATCACGTGGGTCACATCGTTGACGTCGATGCCGCGAGCCGCGACATCCGTGGCGATCAGGATGTCCTTCTTGCCGGCCTTGAACGCGGCCATCGCCCGCTCGCGCTGCTCTTGGTTGAGGTCGCCGTGCACGGCGGCGGCATTGAAGCCACGGTCGTTGAGCTCTTCGACGAGTTTGGCAGCGGCGCGCTTGGTCCGGGTGAAGACGACGGTCTTGCCGCGGCCCTCGGCCTGCAGGATGCGGGCGATGACCTCGTCCTTGTCCATCGAGTGGGCGCGGTAGACGACGTGCTTGATATTGGCCTGCGTGCGTCCCTCATCCGGATCCGTCGCGCGGATGTGGATGGGTCGGTTCATGAAGCGACGGGCGAGCGCGACAATCGGGCCGGGCATCGTTGCGGAGAACAGCATGGTGTGACGGGTGGGGGAGGTCTGGGCGAAGAGCTTCTCGATGTCGGAGAGGAATCCGAGGTCGAGCATCTTGTCGGCCTCGTCGAGCACCATCACCGTGACGTCCTTGAGCGAGAGCATCCGCTGGCTCGCGAGGTCGAGAAGGCGGCCGGGGGTTCCAACGACAACCTGCGCGCCCGCCTTGAGCTGCTCGACCTGACCCTCGTAGGCCTTGCCACCGTAAATCGCGGCCACCTGCGTGCCGCGATTGGACGCTGCAAGGGTGAGGTCTTCGGCAACCTGAACGCACAGCTCACGGGTCGGCACCACAACGAGCGCCTTGACACCGGGCTCGGGGTTCAGGCCGAGGGATTGCAGAAGGGGGAGACCGAAGCCGAGCGTCTTGCCCGTGCCGGTCTTGGCCTGGCCGATGATGTCCTGGCCACCGAGTCCCATGGGGATCGTCTGCACCTGGATCGGGAAGGGTTCGATAATGCCCTTGGTGGCGAGTGCGTCGACCATATCCTGGTCGATATTGAGATCTGAAAAAGTTGTAATGATTAATGCCCTGTCTACAAGCGGCTACGCCCGCTTTGACCTGGGGCGTGCTGAGCCTCCACCAGAAATGGGAGGCATTGATCATAGTTTAGCCGCCCGCCACTTCGGAGCGGTTTTCGGGGCGGCCAACGGCCTGTCGCGGATAGGCTGTGCCGGTGGCCTTCTTGATTCCCCGACGCCCTCGGCGCACTAATGTTCCCCGGTTGAAGCCGCGGCGCGAGTCCGTTGCGCAGGTTGATCGCGTCGATCTCGCTGAACTGACCCCGGAGCTGCTTCCCTATCTAGGACAGGCCGCCTATGTGCAATTGGCGCTCTTCGAGACCCTCGGCCATGCCGTGAGCGTCGCGCCCACAGCGGCCTCAAAAGTCGCGGTCAGCCGGGTCGCGGCACTTTCGCTGGCGAAGCACCACGGCCTCGCCGCCGAGATCAAAAGGCTCGGACATGAACCGGGACCGACGATGGCACCCTTTGCCGCTCGAATCGATGAGTACGCCCGAATCACCCTCGGGGCGGACTGGTACGAGATGCTCGTGACCGCGTATCTCACTTCCGGGCTTCTCGGTGACTTCCAGCGTCAGCTCGCGTCCGGCCTCCCGGCGGACGCGAGGGCGCGCATCATCCCGCTGCTGTCAAGCGACGACGGCCATGCCCTGCTTATCGACGAGCTGCGATCGGCCATTGACGCGAACCCGAGGCTCGCCTCCCGGCTGGCCATGTGGGGGCGTCGTCTGGTGGGGGACACCCTTCTCATTGCGCGGTCATCCCTCGCGAATGTCGGTCACTCCCGTCGCGATGAAGCCCGCCTCGAGCCGGTCTTCACCGAACTCATCGCCGCTCACACGCGCCGGATGGATGCGCTCGGCCTGACCGCCTGAGCAGTGCGGGCACGTCGGCCGACTGCGTCACCCGATCTGTTCGGCCAGGGCGACGATGATGCCAGCAGGCCCGCGGAGGTAACAGAGCCGGAAGCTGCTCTCGTAGTTCGCCACCTCTCCGAGGAGTTCGGCGCCGTGGCCGCGGAGACGGTCGACTGTGCCGTCGATGTCGTCGACCGCGAACATGATGCGATGCAGGCCGAGTGTGTTGGGCGGCGGGTTCTCCGGCTCGGTGGCCACAGAGACGGGGGAGTGGTACCTGGTCAACTCCACCGCGCTATGACCGTAGGGGGTGCGCATCATCGCGATCTCGCTGCGGATGCCGCCGAGCCCGACCGTGAGGTCCGCCCACGGTCCCTCGATCTCCGCCCGGCCCTCCAGCTCCAAGCCAAGCTCGGCGAAGAAGGCGATTGCTGCATCGAGGTCATCGACGACGATGGCGACGTTGTCCATCCGCTGAACTGTCATGTGGCTGATCGTAGTGAGCGCCGTCAGTCGGCGAGCAGTGCGCTGCTAGTCGTAACTGACCGCGAGGCGCCGGCCTTGCAGGTCGGCGAGGCAGTCTCGTATGGCCTGAAGCCGATCGGGGGAGAGTCCCACCCGACGCTCGAGCTCAGCCTCGATCTCCACTTGCTCCCGCGTGCGGTACGAGCGGGTCGGATCGCCGGGGAATTTCTTATCCGTGACGTTGCGGCAGTCGATTGACGGTTCCGTCGGCGAGTGACTTCAGGCGCGGCTGAGCTTCGTCAGCAGTTCTGCGTCGCTGGCCCTGCGCTGACGACCGAGGAACGCACTGGCGAGAGCGGCGACAATGCCCGCCACCGCCAGGCTGGCCACCCATATCCACCCGCCGTCAAACTTCAACCCAACCCAGGTGAGCGCGGCCCAGACGACGGATGCTGCGATCGCACCAATCGCGGGAACGAGCAGTGCGCCATGCGTGTCGCGCCGGGGCAGCGCGTATCGCGCCGCGAGGCCGAGGACGACACCGCCGAGCGCCACGAAAAGCAGCTCCATTTCTCAGGCCACGAAGCCGACTCGGCGGGACTCTTCCGACCCGATCTCGAGATAGCCGAATGTCGCGACGGGAACGACGTACACGTTGCCCTTCTGGTCGACGAGCCTGAAGAATTTGGAGTCTGCGGCGAGGGCCGCGATGACGATGCCCTCGACTTCCGCCGACGACTGCGATGACTCGAGGTTGATCTCACGGGGGCTGTTGGTGATGCCGATTCTTATGTCCACTCGCTCAGATTACGACAGTTGTCGCACCGCTAATCTCCCCGTTCTCTTTGGGCGCAACCAAACACCCTACGGCAGGGCGGTGTCGCCGGCTCGCGCTACGTTGGGGCCATGGCGATCACGGGGTTCCGGCGGGAGATGTCGTCGCCCTCGCGCCCACGTCCTCGTGAGCTCGATGCGTCACAGCGGGCGGTGCTCGACCTCCCCGACGAATGCTCTGCCGCGATCATCGGGGCGCCAGGGTCGGGGAAAACCGCGACCCTCATCGAGCTGGTGGCCCACCGCGTGGAGCAGCGGGGCTTTGCGCCGGAGGAACTTCTCGTGCTCACGTCGAGCCGCACGACGGCGACCCGGCTGCGGGACATCCTCGCCCTGCGACTCACGGTACCCACCAACGGGCCCATCGCCCGCACGGTCAACTCGCTGGCCTTCGAAATTGTCGGAAATGCCGCCCGCAGCGCCGGTGTCGAAGCTCCCCGCCTCGCGACCGGCGGCGACCAGGACAGCGACATTGCCCAGCTCATCGACGGACACCTCGAAGACGGATCGGGTCCGGCCTGGCCAGAACAGCTCACCCCGGAGGTGCGCCGACTGCGCGGATTCCGCACCGAGCTTCGTGAACTGCTCGGACGCTCCACGGAATACGGTGTCACTCCCGAACGCCTTCGCGCTCTCGGTGCTGACCGTGACCGGCCGGAATGGGTCGCGGCGGCCGACTTCTTCACCGACTACTTCTCGGTCGTCAGCAGCTCCCGCTCCAACCAGCTCGACTCGACCGAGCTCGTACAGTTCGCGATCGCGGCGCTAGGGCGGGGCGAGGGCGGAGCATCCGTCGACCGGCTGCGTCTCGTTATCGTGGACGACCTGCAGGAGGCCACTCGATCGACCATCGGGTTGCTCGCAGCCCTCGCCGACCGGGGTGTCTCCGTGATCGTATTCGGCGACCCGGATGTTGCGGCCAACGCCTTCCGCGGCGGAGAGCCCGACGCCCTCGCCCGGCTCGGCGTTCTGCTCGCTCTCCCGAGTCTCTCCACCCTCACTCTTTCCACCGTGCACCGCCAGGGCGAGATACTGCGCGGTTTCACCCGGAGGATCACGGAACGCATCGGCACTGCTGGCGTGTTCGGGCAGCGGGAGGCGCAGGCGGCGCCCGCTGCCGACACCACTCCTGCTGCCGTTCTTGCTGGCTTGTCGGATTTCGCCCCCGTACTCAGCATCCTCGCCGAGAGCCCAGCGCGCCAGTGGGCGGGCATCGCCCGCCAACTGCGCGAGCGTCACCTGCTCGGTGGTATCGCCTGGAATCGGATGGCCGTCATCGTGCGAAGCGGATCGCAGGTGCCCCAGATTGCGCGGGCACTCGCGCTCGCGGAGGTGCCGACCCGAACTGCGGTCGGGGGACGGGCGCTGCGAGACGACCATTCCGCTCGCGCGCTCCTCACGGTCGTCGATGTGGGAGTCGGGCGCACCGCACTCGACCCGGTGATCGCCGCTGGCCTTCTCCTCGGACCCTTCGGTGGCCTCGACAAACTCGCTGTGCGCCGGGTGCGTCTCGCCCTCCGCGCCGAGGAACTGGCCGGGGGAGGCAATCGATCCAGTGACGAGCTGCTCGTCGAGGCGCTCGAGGCGCCGGGGAGGTTTGCCACTATCGACCATCGGGTCGGGCGCAACGCCGATCGCCTTGCCCGTACCCTCGATGCCATCGGGGTCGCGGCATCAGAGGGTGCGACCATCGAGGAACTGCTCTGGTTGGCCTGGGACCGCAGCGGTCTCGCCCCGGACTGGTTTGCCCGTGCCACTAGCGCCGGTATTGCGGCCGACGAGGCGAATCGCGATCTCGACGGTGTTGTCGCGCTCTTCACGGCGGCGAAGCGCTTCGTCGAGCGCCAGCCCGGCAGTACGGCGGGGATTTTCCTCGACGGAGTACTCGACGCCGAGGTGCCGGAAGACACGCTCTCGCCGCAATCCCTGTCAGACGCGGTGCTCGTCACCACTGCCTCCGGCACGGTCGGGCTGGAGTTTGAGATCGTGGTCGTCGCCGCCCTGCAGGATGGGGTCTGGCCGAACCTCCGCCTGCGCGGGTCGCTGCTCTACCCGCAGGAGCTGGTTCGGGTGATGACCGGGTTGGGCGACGTCGCTCTCGACGAACGGCGACAGGTACGCGACGACGAGCTGCGGATGTTCGCGCTCGCGGTCTCCCGCGCGCGCCAGCAGGTCATCCTCGCCGCCGTCGACAACGAGGACGAATCCCCGAGCGTTCTGTTCTCGCTCGCCCCGGCCGATGCGCCGGTGGTCGACACCGCAGCCCTCCGACCGCTGTCGCTTCGCGCACTGACCGGTCGACTGCGGCGGGAACTCGTGCAGGAGAGGCGCACTGGAGCGGAGCGGGCGGCCGCGGCATCCGCCCTCGCTCGCCTTGCTCTCGAACGGATTCCCGGCGCCGATCCCGAGGACTGGCATGGGCTCGTGGAGGTGTCGACGACCGATCCCGTGTTCGCGGATGACGAGCAGGTACCGGTTTCACCGTCGCGACTTGAGGCCTTCGAGGACTCCCCGGTTGACTGGTTCATCGACTCTGTCTCCGGCACCCAGTCGAGCACCGCGATGGGGCTTGGCACCATTGTGCACTGGGCGATGGAGACGGCAACCGATTCGACCGTTGAGGCAGTGTGGGGAGCGATCGAGGCGCGGTGGAACGAGCTCGCGTTCGAGTCTCCCTGGCTCGCCGAGCAGCAGAAACGGGCGGCCAGGCTGCTTGCGGCGGGCGTGGCCGAGTATCTCAGAGACTTCGCCAGGGAGGGCAAGACTCTCATCGGTGCCGAGAGTCGTTTCTCGATCGACCTCGACCGCGCCACCGTCAACGGCTCGATCGATCGGGTGGAGCGCTCGCCCGACGGCTCGGTCGTGATCGTAGACCTCAAGACAGGCACTCCGATTGTGACGCAGCCGAAGATCGACGCGCATCCGCAGCTCGGCATATATCAACTTGCCTACGTTCAGGGCGTGCTTGACGAGTTTCTCGACGAGCTCGGGGAACACAGGTCCGGTGGCGCGAAGCTGCTCTTCGTAAAAAAGGGAACGCGCGGCAAGCTCTACCGCGAGGGCACGCAGGCGGCGCTCGACGGGGAACAGCTCGAGGGATTTCGCCTGCGCATTCGCCAGGCGGCGATCGGCATGGCGGCGGCGGCCTTCGACGGCGCACTCGATCTCGATGCCTGGGGATCCTTCGATATCGGTGCGAAGAAGCTGCATCGCGTGAGGTCAGTGGCCAGTGACTGAGCCGGACTTCGACACGGATTCACGCTACATTTCTGCCGACGACATCGCGGATGCCCTCGACCGCCCACGCCCGACCGCCCAGCAGCGGCGGGTGATCGAATCAGCCCTCGCCCCTGGGCTCGTTGTCGCGGGTGCGGGAAGCGGCAAGACCGAGACAATGGCCAACCGCGTGCTCTGGCTGCTCGCGAACGGAAAGGTGAGAGCGGGCGAGGTCCTTGGCCTCACCTTCACGCGAAAGGCTGCGGGGGAGCTCTCAGTGCGTATCCGCCAGCGCATCGCCGAACTGCACGACGCCGGTCTGCTCGCCGAGGACTACGACGAATTCGATCCGCCGACCGTGGCAACCTACAACTCGTTCTCCAACCGCATCTACCGCGACAACGCGATTCTGCTCGGGCGGGAAAGTGAAGGGCCGGTGCTCGGTGAGGCATCTGCCTGGCAGCTCGCTCGCTCGCTCGTGATCGAATCGACCGACGACCGCCTGCCCGGTCTCGATAAGAGCGTCGATTCGGTGACAAAGGCAGTGCTCACCCTCGCTCACGCGGTGAGCGAGAACCTGGTGGACCCGGTGGCGGTCTCGACTTTTGCGACCAAATTCGCCGCGCTCGTCGACCTGCCACCGAGCGGTCGGGGTGCCTACGAAGAAGTCGTCGGCCTTGCCAAGACCGTGGGAGCCCTGCCCGTTCTCCTTGAGCTCGCGGAGCAGTTCGCTGATACCAAAGCGCGGCGGGGTTTTGTCGAATACTCCGACCAGGTTGCCCTTGCGCTGCAGATCGTTCGAGACGTTCCCCGCGTCGCGGACGAATTGCGCGAGCAATACCGGGTGGTGCTGCTCGACGAATACCAGGACACGAGCGTGGTGCAGACCTGGCTGCTCTCCGAGCTCTTCGCCGGGCTGCCGGTGATGGCGGTCGGCGACCCCAACCAGTCGATCTACGGATGGCGCGGCGCGAGTGCCGCGAATCTCGACGGCTTCGCCCGGCAGTTCGGCGCGAGCGCTGATGGCCACTTTGCGCTCACGACGTCGTGGCGCAACGGGCACGATATTCTCGCGGTCGCCAACGCGATCGTTGAGCCCTTCCGCAACGACCGCGCAGCGACGAGCGACCCTGCGGCGCGAACCACCGTCGATCGCCTTGAGGCCGGGCCAGCGGCATCCGCTATTCCGGTGCAGATCATCGTGGAAGAGACACTGCCAGAGGAGGCGGAGGCCGCGGCCCGGTGGCTGAAGACGCGTTTGTCCGTGCCAACCGGCGTCGCCCCGCCGACCGCCGCGATGCTGTTCCGTGCGCGCAAGACGCAGGGCGCGTTCATCGAGGCGCTCCGCCGCAACGGCGTGAAGTTCCATGTACTCGGTCTCGGCGGGCTCATGGCGGAGCCGGAGATCGCCGACCTGGTGTCCGCGCTCGCGGTGGTGAACGATCCGACCGCCGGATCGGAGCTGGTGCGGCTGCTCGCCGGTTCGCGCTGGCGCATCGGCGCGAAAGACCTGCACGCTCTCGGCCGGGTCGCTTCCTGGCTGCGTGACCGGGACTACGCCCAGCGCGCCCTTGACGACGACGTGAAGGAGGCGTTGCGGGCATCCGTCGCCGAGGCCGAGGGGGGATCGATCGTCGATGCTCTCGATTTCATCGCGACGGCGCGACCGGGCCATTCCCAGCTCGAACGGTTCAGTGAGGTGGGGCTCGAGCGGCTGCGGGATGCCGGCCGCACCTTCGCCCGGCTGCGCTCGCGGGCGGGACTCGACCTGCTCGACTTCGTCACCTTCGTCGAACAGGACCTGCTGCTCGACATCGAGGTCGCGGCCAACGAGACGCGATCGCTCGGGGCGGCGAATATGGAGGCTTTCTTCGACGCGCTCGGCGGATACCTGACTGTGGACGATTCGGCCAGCCTCGGGGGATTCCTGTCCTGGCTGCGGGAGGCGGAGTGGCGAGACAACTTGACGCCGCGGCCCGAGGATCCAGAGCCCGGTACGGTGCAATTGCTCACGATCCATGGGTCGAAGGGCCTGGAGTGGGACCTCGTGGTGGTGCCGCGCCTGGTCGAGAGCGAGCTACCTGCGTCGCCGCGCGAGGGGTCAAATGGTTGGCTGGCATTCGGGGCGCTGCCCTATGATTTTCGCGGTGATGCGGCAGAACTACCGGTCTTCCACTGGACGACTCCGAGCACTCGCAAGGAGCTGCTCGACAGCCGGAAGCTGTTCACCGCCGAGGTTCGCGAGCGGCACGACCACGAGGAGCGGCGTCTGGCCTACGTCGCGGTGACGCGCGCCAGGCATTCGCTGCTCCTCACCGCTTCGTTCTGGGCGACCCAGACGAGCCCGCGGCATCCGAGTCCATTCCTCCGCGAACTCGAGAGCGGGGGCGTGATCGGCGAGTTGCCGCTCCAAAGCGAGCATGCCGAGAACCCGCTCGGCGCCGAAGCGAATCTGTTTCGCTGGCCGCTGGATCCCCTTGGTGGGCGTCGTACGGTGGTCGAGGCCGCCGCACGACTGGTGAGGGAGGCCGTGCCGGGAGCGGAAGCGGTGTGGCAAACAGAGCTAACGCTGCTGCTGGAAGAGCGGCAACGGCGAATCGACGCCACCGGCCTCGTGGAGCTGCCGACCCGGGTATCGGCCTCGCGATTCAAGGATTTCGTGAGTGATCCGGCCGCGGTGGCGGCGTCCCTTCGCCGCCCGATGCCGGAACGGCCGTATCGCGCCACCCGGCTCGGCACGCTCTTCCACGAGTGGGTCGAGCAGCGCTACGGCGTGCACGGCACGGCCGAGGAGCTGGATGCCGTGTCGGGGGAGATCGACGGCAGCGAATCCGAGGCTCCGGGCGCCGTCGACCCCGACGGACTTGCGGCGCTGAGAGCCACCTTCGAACGCTCCGAATTCGCCACCCTCACTCCCGAAGAGGTGGAGATCGAGATCCACCTGATCCTGGACGGCGAGGTGATCGTGTGCAAGCTCGATGCGGTTTACCTCGTCGACGGGCGCTACCGGGTGGTGGACTGGAAGACCGGAAAAGCTCCCCGGGATGCCGCGGACCTCGAGTCCAAGCAGCTGCAGCTCGCGCTGTATCGGCAGGCCTTCGCCGAGTGGAAGGGTATCGACCCGAGCCTGATCGACGCGGTCTTCTACTATGTGACCGATGACCGCGTCATCCGCCCCGAGCGTATCTACGACCGCGGCGAACTCGTGGCACTCTGGCGCACGATCGCTCGCTGAGTACTTCGCTGATCTGGCCGTCGGCGCCCACCTCCGCGTCCTCGAGTGACACTCGCGCCCGAAGGTGTGGGCGCACGTGTCACTCGAGGGCGCGGAGACGGTTGTTTTGCTCGCGGGTGCCTCACCGTGACACCTGGCGACCGGATGACTGCCGCGCGACTGGCGCGGCTCCCCGAGAGCCGCCTACACCGTGGGAGCGACCTGGCTCTGCCGGGCGACGATCGCACCGGCAAGCGCGTCGATCGGTTCGCGGGCGGATGTCGGATTGTCAAGCAGGCGAAAGTCGATGTCGCCAAGCTCCGGCAATTCGACAGACGCCGGAAGCTGCATGAGATCGGGCGGGATGAGGCTTTGCGGGAATGCGGCGATACCGATTCCTGCACGAGTGGCCGCGAGCACCCCGTTGATTTCGCGCACATTGCAGGTGATGCGCCATGTGCGCCCCACCGACTCGAGCGCGGTGATCGCCGCCGTGCGACTGAGGCTCGGCGCCTGATAGGTGATGAGAGGCACGGGCTGCCCTGCTTCGACGCTGAGGTTTCGGTGCCCAACCCAGACGAGGCGATCACGCCGCACGAGTCGGCCACCAGGGATGTCCGGCTCCTGTTTCACGAAGACGAGGTCGAGTTGGCCGGCGAGCAGTCGGCGGGTGAGGAATCCGCTCTGGTTGACCGTGAGTTCGAGGTTGATGTGGGGATAGAGCTGGCGGAAGTCGCGCAGGATCTGCGGCAGCTGGGTGAGGGCGAGGTCGTCGGCCGATCCGAAGCGGAGACGCCCGCGCATCGCGGAACCCGTGAAGTAGCTGGAGGCCTGGTCGTGCGCGGCGAGGATAGAGCGCGCGAAGCCGAGCATCGCATCCCCGTTGTCGGTGAGACGCACCTCACGGGTGTCGCGGAGTACGAGAGTGCGGCCGGCTGCACCCTCGAGTTTGCGGATCTGCTGGCTCACGGTCGGCTGGCTGAGGCCAAGCAACTGTCCGGTGGCCGTGAAGTTGAGCGTCTCCGCGACCGTGACGAAGGTGCGAAGCAGCACGGGGTCGAACATCCGTCCCCCAGTCATTGATAAATCGAATGTGACTTATAGCCCTGATTCTATTCCTGAATGACTTGTCATCCCCGTAACGTGGAAACGACCATACGAAACCAGTCGAGCAGTGCAGGACTTTGATCCGCGTGACCACCGAGACATCTACCGCCATCCCGCCCACCGAACCGATCCCCGTGTTGCTCGAACGACCGCGCTGGCGCGACACCTTTGATTCACTTCGGGTGTTCAACTACCGCCTCTACGTGATCTCCCAGGTGCTCTCCAATACTTCCGGGTGGATGCAGAAGATTGCGACCGACTGGCTTGTCAATGAATTGACACACAATGTTGCGCTTGTGGGAGTCACCGTCTTCCTCCAGTTCGCGCCAGTGCTGCTCTTCGGGGTCTGGGGCGGTGTCCTCGCCGACCGTGTGGACAAGCGACGGCTGATGATGGTCACCCAGTTCACGACGGCGCTGCTCTGCGCTGTACTGGGGGCGCTCACAATCACCGGGGTCGTGGTCGTTTGGCAGGTATGGGGTGTCGCCTTCCTGCTCGGAATGGTCGCCGTGGTCGAGGGGCCGGCACGCTCGGCCTTCGTGAACGAAATGGTCGGACATCGTCGACTGCGCAACGCGATCAGTCTCAATGCCTCGATCTTCCACCTGGGCGGCCTGGTCGGGCCAGCCATCAGTGGAGTTCTCATCGTGCTCGTGGGATCGGGTTGGTCGATCAGTGTCAACGCGGTCGCGGCGGTAGTGGTGGTGGTCACCCTTGGCTGCATGCGAGGCAGGGAGCTGCTGGCCTCGCCCCGTGCCATCCGCTCCAAGGGACAGATCCGTGAGGGAGTGAGGTACGTGATCGGCAAGCCGACCATCTTCTGGCCGATGGTGATGCTCGCCTTCGTGTCGACTTTCGGGATGACTCTGCCGGTGCTGCTCGTCGCTTTCGCCGACAACGTGTACCAGACCGGCGCGGCCGGCTACGGGCTCTACAGTTCAGCGGCCGCTGTTGGGGCCCTCACCGGTGCCGTGCTGTCGACGCGGCGGATGAACGTGCGACTGCGCACGATCATGTTCGCGGCTGGCCTGTTCGGACTGGCGCTCATCCTCGCCGGAAACGCCCCGTGGGAGCCGCTCTTCCTGATATTCCTCGTCAGCATCGGCGTTTCCCGGCTGCTCTTCGCGACCGCGGCAGAGTCGATCGTGCAGCTTTCTACCAACCGTTCGATCCGCGGTCGGGTCATGTCGCTCTACTCGATGGTGATGCTCGGCGGTCAGGCCATCGGCGGTCCGATCAGCGGTGCAATCGCCCACCGGTTCGGGGTGGAGGCGGCGATGACGGTTGCTGGTGTGGTACCGGCGCTCGCCGCTATCGTGATTGCGATCGTCCTCGCCCGAAGCGGCAAGCTCGCCCTCAGGATCCGACTGAAGCGGATGCATCCGCTCGTCGCCATCGTGCGAGGCCGCGTTCGCTAGCCACGGTGCGCTACTTGGCGCAGTACAGCGTGCGCTGAGAATCCGTCATCGGCCCGTTGTGGGGCAGTACGATCCCCGAATTTGGCTGGGTGGTATCGGGCCCTTCGATAGTCACGGGCGCGGTGTACCAGTAGTAATGACCGTAAAAGCGGTTGGCGAAGTGGAGCTCCCAGGTACCGGTGACCCGGCTCATTGCAGTGGCCTTCGTGACATAGCCAATGTTGCCCTGGGGTATATGGACCGTAACGGCGCTTCCGGACGTTTGGCTCGTTGTCCAGGTGTGGTTGTAGTTGACTTCGATGGCGACTTTGTAGATCTCCAATATGTCGGCAGAGCCCGTGATCGACCCCCCGACGCTGTCGCTGTTGGTCTTCGTCTGCGACCAATTGATCCACGCATCGACCGGGCGACGGTCGCAGTTGGCGACGGGTGTAGATACCACCTCCTGATCACTCAGGAATGGCTCGTTGCTCGTCGGCGTGAACTTGCAGTAGTCCGCTGTCGCACACAGCGCAAGTAGTTCTTCGGTGGTGGGAGTATCTGCGGCCTGTGCCGCAGATACGGGGATGACAGTGAGCAGCAACGCTCCGATCGCACTGGCCACCAAGGCAATTCGAGTGGTTTTCATAACTCGTCCAATCCGCACATCGTGAATCTCATCGCTCGGCCGGTTTGCGGCCTCAGTTCGAGGCTAGAACGATCAGCACGCAGATACGGGGATCAGCTGAATCGGAGCCGAACGTTAGTCAATCGGACAACGTTGGGGGCTCATCTCGCCGCAGACTTGCGTGAAACCCGCGGGAGTGACACCCTACGCGCGGCGGTCGCGGTCGAGCATCGCCTCGACCTCTTCAACGGCCATCACCGGCATGGTGTTGTGGCTGAGGGTTTGGTCGAGGTCGTTCTGAACGGTGTCTACGAGACCGTGCAGCATCTGCACCGCGTCGTCCACGATCTCGGTGCTGCGCTCCTGGGTGCCGTGCAGAAGCCACTTGGCGATCTCGAGTTCGGCATAGAGCATTGCGCGATGTTTCACCTGCCGGTCGCTCGAGCCCCTGGCTTCGTTGTAGGCATCGAACGCAGTCTCGGCCACGTACTCGCCGCGTGCGCTCAATAACCAGTAGAGGTCGCGCGCCGGGTCACCCACGCTGAGAGACTGCCAGCCGAGCAGGCCGGTCACCTCGTCGTCGGAGGTGAGGAACGAGTCGGCCGAGAGGCCTCCGTTGATCACGGTCGGCGCGAACTGCCAGAGAGGTCCGTCTTCGGTGGCCTTCTCCCAGCGTCCGAGAAGAGCGGCTGGCACGAGGTTCGTCGCGCTCGCGCGATCCATAATCGTGATTGTGGACTGCAAGATCTCGACCGGGCTGTGCACGGGAAGGCCGGCATCCGCTACGAAGCTCGTCGGGAGGGTGTGGATCGCGGCGATCGCTCGACCGAGGGCGGGCGCCAAGGGACTCCCTTCGGCAATGCCAGCCAACTCGAGCGGTGATCCGAAGACGAAGTCGTAGACAACGGCGCGGGTTCCGCCGATCGGGGTCTGGCCGGCGAAATTGGACACCGCGAAGGGGAGTCGCGCGCGCACTCCGGTGCTCAGCGCGCGCAGTGCGACGAGGTCTGCGGACTGCTCGGCCTCGGCGCGTTCCGAGGTCGGGACACGGACGATCCAGTGCCTGCCGTCGCGCGTGTTGAGCAGGGCGGACTCGAAGTCACCGCGGGCGCCCGACCCGAAACCACTGGCCGACGTGACGTCGAGACCGGCAACGGCTGCGGTCGCGAGCGCGGCTAGAGTGAGGTGGGATCTGGCCATACCTCTTAGGGTAGGTCGTCCTCCAGCGGCCGGTGTCGAACGCCACGCCATTCCCGCTCCCTTCGATGATTGGTGCCTCGATGCCTGCCGACGCTGAGTCGCACAACTCCGAGCCAGACTGTGCCGTGCCGCCGACGTATCTCATGCCGCTTCCCGCCTCGGCATTACCGCTCTCCCGTCACGGCCTGGATCGCGACTACCTCGCTCGCAGCGCCCCTGACCTCTTTGAGTCTCTTCGTCTCAATCCGCGGATGCGTCAGCTCGTGCTGTGGAAAAATAGGGCGCTGCTCGGCGCCGGGGGCGAGCTCGACCTGTTGCCGCACGACACTGAACTGGATGCCACCCTCAGGCTGTACCTCGGACTATCCCTCGAGCCGGACCACCAGGGAGATCCCATCATTGCCGTGATCGTGGACGACGACGCCGCGAGCACCCTCGCGCCGCTTGAGTCGGACCCGGGGCAGTCCCGCTGGGGTGACCTGCGCGCGCTGGGCAGCTCGTTCAGTGACAGCGATGCTGGTCTCTTCACCGCCGCGCTGGCGCTCGCCAACTGGCACGACTCTCATCAGTTTTCCCCGCGTACCGGCATGGCGACTATCGCGGGCCAGGGCGGTTGGGTTCGAACGGACGTCGAAAGCGGTCGCGAGGTCTTCCCCCGCACCGACCCGGCCATCATCGTCGGAATTGTGGATGCCGAGGACCGCCTGCTGCTCGGCCACAACGCGATGTGGCCGGCCAACCGCTACTCCCTCCTTGCTGGTTTCGTAGAGCCGGGGGAGTCACTCGAGAGCGCGGTCCTGCGCGAGGTGTTCGAGGAGTCGGGCGTGCGTATTGTCGACCCGGTCTATGTTGGGTCGCAGCCCTGGCCGTTCCCGGCATCCCTCATGCTCGGTTTTATCGCGAAGGTCGACCCGGATGTTGAGTCAACCCTCACCCCGGATGGTGCAGAAATCCTTGATCTGCGCTGGTTCAGCCGCGACGAGCTGACAGCATCCCTCGACGATATCGGCCTTCCCGGCCACACCTCGATCGCGCGGGCGATCATCGAGCACTGGTATGGCGGCCCGATCGCCGACCGTCGCGAGTGGTGACCTCGGCCGACTCCCTGCTCGAAGCCCTCGACGACGAGCAGCGCATCGCCGCGCAGACCCTGCTCGGGCCCCTCTGCATGCTCGCCGGTGCCGGCACCGGCAAGACTCGGGCCATCACGCACCGCATCGCCTACGGCGTCGCCACCGGTGTCTACGCCCCGGATCGGGTGATGGCCCTCACCTTCACCTCCCGCGCCGCGGCGGAGCTTCGCGGGCGGCTGCGCCAACTCGGTGCCACCGGCGTTGCCGCGCGCACCTTCCATGCCTCCGCGCTCTCGCAGCTCGGTCACTTCTGGCCGGAGGTGATCGGTGGGCAGATGCCCCGACTGCTCGACAGTAAGGGACGGGTGATCGCCCAGGCCGCCGAGACCCTCCGGCTCAAACTCGACACTGCTACGTTGCGGGATCTCGCCGCCGAGATCGAGTGGCGCAAGGTGTCGCGGCTCACCCTCGACCAGTACGCGGCCGTGCTGCCCCAGCGCACCGTGCCGTCATCCCTCGACGCTGACAAGATGGTCGCGCTGCATCGCGCCTACGAATCGGTGAAGGATGAGCGCCGGCAGCTCGACTTCGAAGACGTGCTTCTCGCGACGGCCGGCATGATCGAGGCCGAACCGCGGGTCGCCCAGCAGGTGCGCGAGCAGTACCGCTTCTTCGTCGTCGATGAATACCAGGACGTCTCGCCCCTCCAGCAGGCGCTGCTCGACCTGTGGCTCGGAGACCGGCAGGATCTTTGCGTGGTCGGCGATGCGAGTCAGACGATTTACTCCTTCGCGGGGGCATCCGCTGACTTCCTTCTCGGCTTCCCGACCCGCTTCCGCGAGGCGGCGGTGGTGCGTCTCGAACAGAACTACCGCTCGAGTGCTCCGATCGTCGGCATGGCGAACCAGCTGATGCGCGGCCGTGCCGGTGCGCTCGCTCTTCGCGCGTTGGTCGGCGTGCCGGAGGCGGCAGGGAAGGCTCTGCCGACGGTGACGAGCTACCCGAGCGAGGTCGCCGAGGCGCGCGCGATCGCGGCACAGGTGGCCGCAGCGATCGCGACCGGTACCCGACCGCAGGATGTCGCGATCCTCTTCCGAATCAACGTGCAGTCGGCACCTCTCGAGTCGGCTCTCACCGACGCCGGAGTGAGCTTCCAGCTTCGCGGTGGTACGCGGTTCTTCGAGCAGCAGGAGGTGAAGCAGGCGCTGATGATGCTCAAGGGCGCTGTCGTCGGGGCGACCTTCGAGCCCCTGTTCAAGACCGTGAGTGATGTGTTGCGCTCCCTCGGCTGGACCCAGGATGCTCCCGAGGTGCGGGGGGCGGTACGCGATCGGTGGGAATCTTTGAACGCGCTGATGGGACTGGCCGAGGGATCTACCGCGGGAACTTCTCTCAGGTCGTTCGTCGACGAGTTGTTCGAGCGATCGGCCAGCCAACACGAGCCGACGATGGCCGCGGTGACTCTTGCCACCCTGCATTCGGCGAAGGGCCTGGAGTGGGACACGGTATTTCTCGTTGGCCTGAGTGACGGCTACGTACCGATCACCTATGCCAAGTCAGAACAGGCTGTGGAGGAGGAGCGGCGCCTGCTCTATGTTGGCATCACCCGTGCTCGTCGTCGCCTTCATCTGTCCTGGTCATCGGGTGGTTCAGGACGCGGGCCCGAGCGCCGCGCGTCGCGGTTTCTCGCCGGACTTTCGTGAGCACGCCCGCGGTTACGGAGGGTATCTTCGGCGGCCGGTACCTGTGGGTGACCATCGGAAGCAGTGCCCTCGTCTTTCTCGCCGCCTTCGAATCGCTGGCTGTGACCACGATCATGCCGGTGATCAGCCGGGATCTCGACGGCGGCACCCTGTATGCCCTGGCTTTCGCCGGACCGCTGTCGGCGGGGGTCATCGGCATGGTGATCGCGGGAAACTGGTCCGACCGCTCCGGGCCGATCCTGCCGCTCTATTTCTCCGCCGCGCTGTTCGCCCTCGGTCTTCTCGTGGCGGGGAGCGCGCCGAACATGGGAGTCTTCGTCGTGGGTCGCCTCGTGCAGGGCCTCGGGAGCGGGGCAATGACGGTCGCGCTCTATGTGGTCGTCGCCCGGCTCTATCCGGCCGTGCAGATGCCGCGAATCTTCGCAAGCTTCGCCGCCGCATGGATCGTGCCGTCGCTCGTCGGTCCGTTCATCGCCGGTCTCGTGGCCGAGTTGTGGGGTTGGCACTGGGTGTTCCTCGGGGTGGTCGGGCTCGTGATCGCGGCGACGGCGATACTCACTCCGGCGACGCGGATGTTGCGGCTCCAGCCCCGGCAGCACAGCGAGACCCCGTGGAACATTGGTCGGATCGGCTGGGCACTGCTGGCGGCCATGGCGGTGCTCGTGGTTAATCTGTCCGCCGATCTCGACGGCGTCGCCGCCGTGCTCGCGCCGCTTGTGGCGATAATGGTCGCGGTCGTGGCGGTGCGGCCGCTCCTCCCGCGCGGGACGCTCCTCGCCCGTCGTGGCTTGCCGACGGTGATCCTCCTGCGCGGCCTCGCCTCGGCGTCTTTTCTCGGAGCGGAGGTGTATCTGCCCTACCTCCTCGTGCAGCAGTACGCCTTCTCGCCCACGTTCGCCGGCCTCGCGCTCACCGGGTCCGCTCTCGCCTGGGCGGCGACATCCTGGCTCCAGGGTCATCTCGGCGACCGCCTTCGCCCCGAGATCGCGATGAGCGTCGGTATGTGGCTCGCGCTCGGAGCGGTGATTGTGGCGTGCGTCTCGGCGGCGCTACACCTGCATCCGGCGGTCATCATCGTCGGCTGGGTGGTGGGCGGCGGAGGAATGGGGCTCGCCTATCCGCGCACCAGTGTCATGACCCTTGGGCTTTCGACGGCAGCTCAGCAGGGTTTCAACAGCTCCGCACTCTCGATCTCCGACTCGCTCGGCGCCGCCCTAGCCCTCGCCGTCATCGGGGTTGTGTTTAGCGCGCTCGCCCGGATCGACATGAATTCCGCCGCGGGCTCTGTGGCCTTTGCTGGCAGCTTTGGCATCGGCGTGCTGATCGCGATCGCAGCCGTGTGTGTTGCGCCGCGGGTGGTGCCCGCACGGCTCAGGCGGTGAGCGAGGCGCACCCGCACTCCGGATGACTGCCCCACTCGCGCAGCATCCGCTCCCCACTGCCCGCGTCGATCTCGATCGTCGTCAGCGGTTCGATCCGGTTCACGATCCGGCGCGCGAGGATCAGGCGTGCGACTGTCGCCGCAACCTCTGCCGCCACGAGGGATGTCTCGATGCCGCTGCGTCGGTGCCAGAGTTGAGAGGCTATCGCTGGCCAGGACGGGTCGGAATCGGTGCGATGGAGCTCGAGACAGTAGAGACACGGACCGGTTCCCGGTCTGATGATCGGCCCGACGCGCACGACTTCGTCGCCGAAAACCACCGCGAGGTGAGGGATGTCGCGGCGCAACCAGCGGCCATGAACCTCCGGCTCGATCACATAGTGGGCCACGATCACGGCAATTTCCGGGCTCGCATCGGGCTCATCGGCCAGCACAGCCATGCCCGATCCGACGAGGAGCCGCTTCACCAGTTCCGCTGTCTCGCCGGTGCCGATGACAACCGCCGTTGCCGGTGCCCGCGGGGGTGCCGGATGCTCCAGTGCCGGATCGAGCGCGCGGATCAAAGCGTCACAGGCGCCGTCGGGTAGCCCGGCCGAGCGGCCGATCATCTCGGCTCCCGATCGGCTCACTCCCGTTACGAGCGCGGCGATCACCAACTCGTCGGCGTGCGAAACGGCCTCGAGCACCACGCGGGGTCGATCAGTGCCGAATTGAAGGCTCTGCGGCGTGCGCCACAGCAGCGGAAACCGGGGGTCAAGTCGGAGCACCATGTACGGAATGATGCACTGCCGGCGCGATCAACGTCGCTCACCGTCCACAGGGCAGGCGGGGCCGCCCTACTTGCCAGGATCCCCGGCGCTGTCGTTGCCGGCTTCGTGCGGGCGATCATCGCGGTCGTCGTTGAGCAGATCTTCGATCGCCTGGTCGATGTCGTCTGCCGCGGCAGACGGTTCACCGAGTCTCACGATGAGAGCGGCCGGGTCGTCGATGTCGTCAGAGGTGGGGAGTAGGTCGGGGTGAGACCACAGGGAGTCACGCTTTTCATCGCCGAGCTCGTCGGTGATCTTCTGCCACATCGAGGCCGCTTCACGCAGTCGCCGTGGTCGTATTTCCAGGCCAACGAGAGTGGAGAATGCGGACTCCGCTGGGCCGCCGGCAGCGCGTCGACGTCGAACGGTCTCAGCGATGGCATCGGACTTCGGAAGGCGGACGGTGGCCTGGGCCGTAACCACATCGACCCAGCCTTCAATCAGGGCGAGCACCGTCTCCAACCGACCGAGAGCTGCGAGTTGGGATTCCGATTTCGGCGGAATGAGCGCCCCGCTCACCATGGCCTGGCGCAACTCTTCGGGATTGGATGGGTCGAAGTCCGCAGCGAGCTGCTCGAGTCGATCGGTGTCGATTCGGATCCCCTTGGCGAATTCGGTGATCGACGTCATCAGCTGCAGCCGCAACCACTTGGCGTGGCGGAACAGGCGTGCGTGGGCGAGCTCTCGAACCGCGAGGTAGAGCTGTACCTGGTCCTGTTCAATGTCGAGACCGGCGCCGAAGGACGCGACGTTCTGCGGAAGGATCGCGGCCTGCTGGTCCCCGTCCTTCGTGGAGCCGAGCAGCGGGATTCCAATGTCGCCCCCCGAGACCACTTCGCTGGCGAGTTGGCCGACTACCTGCCCGAGCTGCATCGCGAACAGGGTGCCGCCGACGTTGCGCATGAGCTTCGATGCACCCTCGATCATTCCGGACATTTCTTCGGGTGCCTGGTCGCGAAGCACCTGAGTGAGCGAATTGGCGATGCTGAGAGCCACGGGCTCGGCGAGCTGAGTCCAGATCGGCATGGTGGCGATGATCCACTCGGGGCGGGACATGAGACGGGGAGTCGAGGTCAGCTCTGAGACGTAGGTAGCCTCATCGAGCCAGAGCGCCGCTATATGGAAGGCCTGCTCGAGCGAGGAACGTTCCGCCGGGGTCGTTGCCACCACATCCTGCGCCGCGAGCGTTTTGGCCTGCTCGAGTGCGAGATCCCAGTTGATGCCGTCGCCGCTCGAGCGCATCGCGCTCTGCAACTGGGCGATGAGGTTGCGGATCATCTCCGGGTCGTTGGGGAGCCCGGCGGCACTGGCGAGGCGCGCGGGATCGATGTCTCCGTTTCCGGAGAGGAACTGGCTCAGCATGTCGCGGAATTCATCTTCCGGGTTCTGGGCCGAATCTTCAGGCATGGCAACTACGCTAGCGGCTGCGCGCTGCGTGCGGTGTGTGTATCCAGTTCGTCCCGTCAGGCTGCTCTGCGCCCGTGGCGAACAGTGTGCAGAAAGGATCCCGGTGGCACTGTTCATCGATGACCGCGACCTCCTGTCACCCTCCTCGTCGGGACGTCGTTTCACTCGGGTCGGGTGGGTGCTTCTGGCGGCCGCGGTATTCAGCACCCTCGCCTTCACGCTCGTACCGGCACCGTACGTGATCGAGCAGCCGGGGCCCGTCTTCAACACCCTTGGAACGGTGCTCAACGGCAGCAAGCAGGTGCCGCTCATCCAGATACCCGGGCAGAAGACGTACCCCACCGGCGGCGCCCTTGACATGCTCACCGTGAATATCGGCGGCAGTCGTGAGCAGCCGCCGAGCTGGTTCGAGGTGGCACAGGCTTACCTTGACCCGAGCAAGGCGGTGCTGCCGGTGGACGCCGTCTACCCGGCGGGCACCTCGCTGGAGCAGTCGAACGCCCAGGCGAACGTCGACATGCAGAACTCGCAAAAGGATGCCGTGGCAGCGGCACTCACCTCCCTCGGCTACACCCTCCCCGCCGCCCTCACCGTGGGGGGCCTTTCGCCCCACTCGCCCTCGAGCGGCATCCTGCAGAAGGGTGACACGATTGTGAGCGTGGACGGGCAGACTGCCGACAGCGTGCTCGGACTGCGGGCGATCATCGCCAAGAGCGGCGCAGGCGCACCGGTGAGCATCGGCATCGAACGCGGGGGAGTAGCCCAGACGGTCACGGTGACACCGGAGCTCAGTTCCGGAGCGGATGCCGTGCCAGTCATCGGTATCTTCCCGGCCATCGTCTATACCTATCCATTTGAGGTGAAGATCCAGCTCGAGAATGTGGGCGGGCCAAGCGCCGGCCAGATGTTCGCGCTCGGTATCATCGACAAGCTCACCCCGGGAAAGCTCAACGGTGGGGCGACGGTTGCGGGCACCGGCACGATCGACGGCGCGGGAGTCGTTGGGCCCATCGGAGGCATCCGCCAGAAGCTCTATGGCGCGCGCGAGGCCGGGGCCACCTGGTTCCTCGCACCGTATTCGAATTGCGATGAGGTGACCGGGCATATCCCGAGCGGAATCCGCGTTCTCGCGGTCAAGACGCTCAACGACTCGCTTGCGGCGTTGAAAGCGATCAAGAATGGCTCGAGCACGAGTGGTCTTCTCGCCTGTCCCACCCGCTAGCAGCGGGGGCGGCCTCCCAGACCATGCCCCTTAAGATAGAAAAGCACAGCATCCGCCACAAGCCAGGAGCAGTCTCGTGACGTCCACCCCCACTGAAGAACGCCGACCGGCATCGCGATCGAGGGTAACCCTCCTGATCACGCTCGCCGTTGTTGCGGTCCTCGTCATCCTCTTCTTCATCTTCGCAAGTCTCTACACCGACTGGCTGTGGTTTGAGCAGCTCGGTTTTCTCAAGGTGCTGACCACCCAGTGGGTTGCGAGCACGGTGATGTTCTTCATCGGATTCGTGGCCATGGCCGCTCCGGTATTCGCCAGCATTCAGATAGCATTCCGCGGTCGGCCGGTCTACGCAAAGCTCAATGCGCAGCTCGATCGCTACCAGCAGGTGATCGAGCCTCTTCGTCGCCTTGCGATGGGAGGCATCCCCGCAATTCTCGGCCTTTTCGCCGGAGTCGCGACCTCATCCCGCTGGCAACTTGCTCTCGAGTGGATCAACGGCGTGCCCTCAGGCAAGCTTGACCCCCAGTTTCACCTCGATGTTTCCTTCTATCTCTTCGCGCTGCCGTTCTACCAGGCCGTCGCCGCGTTTGCCTCGGCTGTCGTGCTCATTTCGGCCATCGCAGCGATCGCAACCAGCTACCTCTACGGAGCACTGCGCTTCAACGGCCGCGAGGTACGCATCTCGCGCACTGCGCGTATTCAGCTCGCCGTCACCGGCGCGGTCTACCTCCTCCTCCAGGCGGCGAGCATCTGGCTTGACCAGTACGCCACGCTCAGCACCAAGACCTCGAGCACGCTGTTCGAGGGGGCGTCATTTGCCGACGCTAACGCGGTCATCCCCGGACGCCAGATACTCGCAGGCATCGCCGCCGTCGTGGCGATCCTATTCGTCATCACGGCGGTCATCGGACGCTGGCGCTTTCCCCTCATCGGCACCGCGTTGCTGCTGGTGAGCGGCCTGCTCATTGGATCGGTCTACCCCTGGGTGATACAGAAGTTTCAGGTGGAGCCGAACGTGCGCACGCTCGAAGCTCCTTATATCCAACGGAACATCGATGCCACGAGGGATGCGTACGGCGTCGCTGGCGTGCAGGAAGAGGCCTACTCGGCCAAGACAGATGCCAAGCAGGGTGCGTTGCGCAACGACGCCGAGACCACCGCGAGCATCCGCATCATCGACCCCGCGGTGGTATCCGCTGCCTTCGGCCAGCTCGAGCGCATCAAGCAGTACTACCAGTTCAACAAGTACCTGGATGTGGACCGCTACACGATCAACGGAAAGTCGCAGGACACTGTGATCGCCGTTCGTGAGCTCAACCAGTCCAACACCAACGCGGCTCCGAGCTGGTACAACAACACGCTCGTCTACACCCATGGCTATGGTGTGGTCGCGGCCTATGGCAACCAGCGCTCGACCGAAGGCCTCCCGGTCTTCCTGGAGTCGGGCATCCCGGTGACCGGCGCGCTCGGAACGTTCGAGCCGCGCATCTACTTCGGGGAAGAGTCTCCGCAGTATTCGATCGTCGGTGGCTCAAAGGGGGGAAGCAAAGTTGAGCTCGACTACCCCGCGGGGGACTCGAACGCCAACCAGAACGCCACAACGACCTTCGCGGAAAATGGCGGGCCGAAGCTCGACAACCTTTTCAAGAAGCTCATCTATGCCGTCAAGTTCCAGTCGGAGCAGATCTTCCTTTCCAACGGCGTCAATGACAAGTCGCAAATCTTGTACACCCGTAATCCGGCGGATCGTATCCAGAAGGCTGCTCCGTACCTCACCCTCGACAGCGACCCGTACCCGGCCGTTGTGGACGGTCGCGTGAAATGGATTGTGGACGGCTACACCACGACCGCAAATTATCCGTACTCGGCTGTGCAACAACTCAGCAATGCGATCGCAGATACCTACACGCCAGCCCCGCAGCTTGCGCTGGATGATGTCAACTACATTCGCAACTCTGTCAAGGCCACTGTCGACGCCTATAGCGGCAAGGTGACGCTCTACGCCTGGGACGTCAAAGATCCGATCCTCAAAACCTGGCAGAAGATTTATCCGTCAACCGTGAAGCCGATCAGCGAAATCTCGTCGGACCTCATGAGCCATGTGCGCTATCCGGCCGACCTGTTCAAGGTGCAGCGGGAGATCCTCGGTACATATCACGTGACCGACCCCAGCACCTTCTACTCCGCCAGCGACGCGTGGGTCACGCCGAACGATCCGACCAAGGAGGCCGAGATCGCGAAGCTTCAGCCGCCGTACTTCCTGACGATGAAGCTTCCTGGTGCCACGAAGCCGGCGTTCTCGCTCTACTCCACCTACATCCCGAGCTCGAAGGGTGCCGGCACTAGCAATATCCTCACCGGCTACCTGGCGGCGAATGCGGACGCCGGCAAGGTAAAGGGCGAGGTCGCGTCCGGCTACGGAAAGCTCACCCTTCTCGCCCTCCCGAAGCAGAACTCGGTGCCCGGCCCGGGCCAGGTGCAGAGCAACTTCAATACCGATACCGCGGTCGCTAATCAGTTGGCTCTGCTTCAGCGGGGTAACACCAAGGTCGACCTTGGCAACCTGCTGACCGTGCCCGTTGGGGGCGGTCTGCTCTACGTGCAGCCGGTCTACGTCAAGTCAAACGCGGAGACGAGCTATCCGATCCTGCGCAAGGTCCTGGTGTCTTTCGGTGACAAGGTTGCATTCGAGGACACTCTGGACGCCGCGCTCAACACTCTGTTCGCGGGAAACTCAGGCACGAGTGCGGGTGATGGCGGAGTGGCTCCAACACCGTCGCCGTCGCCGTCTCCGGGCACCGGAACAGGCACGGCTCCCGGCACTGGTGTGCCGAGCGCGGAGCTCAAGGCTGCTCTCGCTGACGTGCAGTCCGCTCTCACCGCCCGTGCTGCCGCCCTCAAGAGTGGAGACCTCGCAGCCTATGCCACGGCGGATGCTTCGCTCGTGACGGCACTGAATAAGGTGTTCGCTCTCAACAAGTAAACCGACCTCCAACCCCGTGGTAGGCTCTTTATGTGCCGCGGGGTGGAGCAGTTCGGTAGCTCGCTGGGCTCATAACCCAGAGGTCGCAGGTTCAAATCCTGTCCCCGCAACCAGTAATTGAAAGGGCCCTGTCATGGACAGGGCCCTTTTCCATTCCTCCTGACTACACCTTTGACTACGCTGCGGTCGAGTGTGCGGCGAAGCGTGCGAATCCATCGCCGCTGTCGGGACCAGCGTTCATTAGCGCGGCGACATCGACCGCGACGCGCGGGTTCGAACAATGCCCCGACGGAGGCAATCGCGGACGGCATGCTCGATGCGCGCGTGAAGCTGCCGTTCGTTCAGTCTGGACAGGTCGTCGGACAAGTTCGCGGACTAGCCGACTGGCACGCCGAGGTCGTCGGACCCACTCGCTAGATTGAGCTTGAGGCTTCCCCAGACGAATTGAGTGCATCTGTGTCGAACGACGACGTACAAGTCAGCAGTATCCAGGATGTGCTTGAGCAGTACCGCAAGGTCGCGTTCGATGAGTACGACAAGGGCGCGCACTTCGAGCGCCTGATGGAGGCGTTTCTCCAGACCGAGCCTCAGTACGAAGCGCTCTACGACGAGGTATGGCGCTGGACGGAGTACCCCGAGCGCGGCATTCGCACCGACACCGGGATCGACCTGGTTGCGCGAAACCGCGACACCGGGGACCTTACGGCGATCCAGTGCAAGTTCTTCTCACCGAAGACCACCGTCACGAAGGCGATGCTCGACTCGTTCCTCTCCGCCTCAGGCAAGAACACTGCAGAGGGAACCCCGGAGTTCGCATCCCGGCTTATCATCTCGACATCGGACACTTGGGGTAAGAATGCCGAGGATGCGATCCTCGATCAGTCGATCCCGGTCGAGCGACTTCGTGTCCAAGACCTCGATGAATCCTCAATTGACTGGGCACAGTTCGTATGGAGTAAGCCCGATAAGCTCGCGAAGAAGAAACACAAGTCGCCGTTCGACTACCAACGGTCTGCAATCGACGATGTGGTCACCGGCTTCGGTGAAAATGATCGCGGCAAGCTGATCATGGCGTGCGGTACGGGCAAGACCTTCACATCGCTCAAGCTGGTCGAGGAGGTTGTCCCTCTCGGTGGCACGGTCCTGTTTCTTGTTCCGTCGATCGCGCTGTTGTCGCAGACACTCAAGGAATGGACGATCGAGGCGGAAGCCCCACTACGTTCGTTCGCGGTGTGCTCGGATGTGTCGGTCGGCAAACGGCGCACGGACGAGGACATCCCGGTAACTGACCTTGCGTTCCCCGCAACGACCAACGCCACGGGGCTGGTGAAGCAGTTCACCCAGGGCGATGGCTCCGACCGCATCACAGTCATCTTCTCGACCTACCAGTCGCTTCCGGTGATCTCTAAAGCGCAGCGTCTCGGGCTGCCCGAGTTCGACTTGATTGTCTGCGACGAGGCGCACAGAACGACCGGCGCTGCGCTGGCTGAGGACGATGAGTCCGCGTTCATGAAGGTGCACGACCAGGGCTTCGTCGAAGGCAAGCGTCGCCTCTACATGACGGCAACGCCGCGCATCTTCGCGGATGGCACCCGCAAGAAGGCAGACGAACTTGGGGCGAAGCTCGCAGACATGGACGACGTGACCATCTATGGTCCGGAGTTTCACCGTCTCGGGTTTGGCGAAGCGGTCAACATGGGTCGCCTAACTGATTACAAGGTGCTCGTACTCGCAGTTGATGAAGGTTTTGTCGCTCGGGAGTTTCAGTCGCTCATGTCGAGCGATGGCTACGAATTAGCGATGGAAGACACCGCCAAGATTGTCGGAACGTGGAACGGGCTCGCGAAGCGCTCCGTGATCCCCGGCGAGTACGGCGATGATCCGTCGCCGATGACCCGCGCGGTGATGTTTGCCAAGGACATCAAGACCTCTAAGGCGCTGTCATCGACGTTCCAGCAAGTAGTCGAGGGTGAGATCGAGCGCTTGGCGAATATTGGCGAAGACACTTCTGGGATGCTGCACGCTGAGTCACATCACGTCGACGGCACGCAGTCGATGCTCGTGCGCAACAAGGAACTCGACTGGCTGAAAGCGCAGTCGCCGGAGAACACTGTCCGCATCCTCTCGAACGCGAAATGCCTTTCCGAGGGAGTGGACGTTCCCGCGCTTGACGCGGTGTTGTTCATGAACCCGCGCAAGTCGGTCGTGGACGTGGTGCAGTCCGTTGGTCGCGTCATGCGCAAGATGAAGGGCAAGAAGTTCGGCTACGTCATCCTGCCGATAGGTGTTCCGAGCGGTGTCGCTCCCGAGGATGCGCTAAACGACAACGACAAGTACAAAGTGGTCTGGCAGGTGCTCCAGGCTCTTCGTGCGCACGATGAACGGTTCGACGCCGAAGTCAACAAAATCGACCTCACGAAGAAGACCGACCGACTCATAGTCGATGTCATCGGCACCGGGAGCGCGCGCGGCGATGACGACGACGAAGCCGACGTAGCGAAGAAGGGCGCTGACAAGATTCATGCCCAGACAACCCTCGATTTCTCCAAAATCGAGGCATGGCGGGACGCAATCTTGTCCAAGATCGTTCAGAAGGTAGGTGAGCGCCGTTACTGGGAGAACTGGGCTAAGGATGTCGCGGCGATCGCTGCAGCTCACACGACCAGAATCGAAGCACTCGTCAACGGTGACAACAAGCTCATCCGCGATGAATTCGCGGCGTTCACCGAAGGGCTGAGAATGAACCTCAACCCAGACATCAGTGCCGACGATGCAGTTCAAATGCTCTCTCAACACCTCATCACGCAGCCGGTATTCGACGCACTCTTTGAGGGATACGCGTTTAGCGAGAGCAACCCGGTATCGCAGGTAATGAACGCGATGGTCGCGGTACTCGATGGCGAGAACCTAGAGAACGAGACGAGGACCCTCGACAAGTTCTACGAAAGCGTCCGGAACCGCGCTTCAGACATTGACGACGCGGGCGCAAAACAAACAATCGTCAAGGAGTTGTACGAGAAGTTCTTCTCGACTGCATTCTCGAAAACCAGCGAGAAGCTCGGAATCGTCTACACGCCGAACGAGATTGTGGACTTCATCATTCACAGCGTCAACGACGTGCTTCGCGATGAGTTCGATGCGACTCTCTCCGACGAGGGCATCCACGTCCTCGACCCATTCACGGGCACCGGCACGTTCATGGTCCGGCTGCTCCAGTCGGGGCTCATCAAGTCGCATGACCTGGCGCGCAAGTACCGATACGAACTTCACGCCAACGAACTGGTTTTGCTCGCTTACTACGTCGCGGCGATCAACATTGAGGAAACGTATCACGCTCTCCAAGGTGGAAATTACGTGCCGTTCGACGGCATCGTCCTGACCGACACGTTCCAAATGTTTGAGGAGGACGATGAGGATGAGCTCGCGGGAGCAGCGTTCTTCCCCGCGAACAATGAGCGAGTAATTGCTCAGAAGGCTCGCGATATTCGCGTGGTCATCGGCAACCCGCCGTACTCGAAGGGGCAATCGTCTGGCAACGACGACAATGCCAACAACGAGTACAAGACCCTCGACGGGAATATCCGCGCGACTTATGCTAGGCGTTCGACCGCGACCAACAAGAACAACCTCTACGACTCCTATATCCGGGCAATCCGCTGGGCGTCAGATCGTATCGGTGACCAGGGTGTTGTGGGGTACGTCTCGAACGGGGGGTTCATCGACGGGAACACGGCGGACGGTCTCCGCCTCAGCCTGATGGACGAGTTCACCACTGTCTACATTTTCAATCTGCGCGGAAACACAAGGAACTCAGGGGAGAAGGCGCGACGGGAGGGCGGACAAATTTTCGGATCGGGGTCACGCGCCACGATCGCCATCTCAATCCTCGTGAAGAATCCGACACAGACAGCGCCCGGAAGCCTTTATTACTTCGACATCGGCGACTACCTGACACGAGATCAAAAGCTCGCCAAGATCGAGGACTTCGCGTCCGTCGCGGGTATCCCGTGGAAGCAGATCGAAACGTCCCCGGAGGGTGACTGGATCAACAAGCGCAACGATGACTTCGCTCAGTTCGCGCCGATCGGTGAGAAGGACAAAGCGAAGACCCGCGAGACCAGGGTGTTCGGATCTTACACGGGCGGGCTCAAGTCGAGTCGTGACTCGTGGGTTTACAACTTCTCCGCGCAACGAGTCATCGACACCGTGTGCTCGATGGTCAGTTTCTTCAACTGTGAGGTAGATCGTAGGAAGGTCGCGATTAGTACCGGTCAAACCTTCAAGCGCGATCCCGATGCCACAAAGATGAGTTGGAATCGGGTCGATGCAGTAAAGCTGGAGCGAGGCGAGAAGCTTCCCTCTGCGTCGATCGTTCCTCGGGTCGCGATGTACCGCCCATTCCAGAAACAGCATGTTGCTTTCGATCGTGACCTCAACGACATGGTCTACAGGCTCAACGAAGTGTTCCCGACACCGGAAGCCGAGAACGTGGGCATTTACTATGTCGGGGCTGGATCTGTGGTGCCGTTTTCTGTCTTGATGCTCGACTGCTTGCCCGACTTGCATGTCACTGGCGCTGGAAGCGGGGGACAATTCTTCCCGCGTTACAGCTATCGAAGCATCGTCGCGGATGCGGCCTCCCTCGATGTGTTTGGTGATGGCAGCAACCCGACCTTCGAGCGCACGGACAACATCACCGACGAGATTCTGACCGACTTCAAGCAGGCCTACGGCAAGGTGACGAAAGACGAAATCTTCTTCTACGTCTACGGGCTGCTGCACTCTCGCGAGTACCGAGCAGAGTTTGAAGCCGACCTCATGAAAATGCTGCCGCGCATCCCGAAGGTTGAAGGGTTCAAGGAGTTCGTGAAGGCGGGACGCGATCTCTCTGCGCTGCATCTCGGCTACGAGAGTGTGCGGCTTTACCCGTTGATCGAGAACGCCAAGCCGAACGCCTCGTTGCGCGTGACGAAGATGCGCTACGCGAAGGAAGGACGCCAGGACAACAAGACGACGGTCGTGTTCAACGATGACATCATGCTGACCGGCATCCCCGAAGAAGCTCAGGAGTACCTGCTCGGTTCGCGATCTGCGCTCGACTGGATCATTGAGCGGTATCAGGTCAAGACCGACAAGGCATCCGAGATCGTCAATGACCCGAACGCCTGGGGCGAAGAACACGACGACCCGCGCTACATCCTCGACCTCATCAAGCGGATCACAACAGTGAGCGTCCAGACCGTGAAGATCGTGAATGGGCTCCCTGCGCTGGAGGTCATTGGTGCTTGAGTCGTCGACCATCTCGGGGGTGGCGTGCTTCGGCACTGCGCCGCTCGCGGTGAAGCCTTTCGGGATTGCCACCTTCGTGTTCGGTCCCAACGGCTCAGGGAAGACCTCGATCAGCCGTGCGCTGGCAGACCCGTCGCGATTCCCGGGAACGAAGCATCACTGGACGGATAACGTACCGCTGGACGTCAAGGTCTACAACAAGGACTTCGTCGAGAAGGTGATCGAGCAGTATTCGCGGCTTGAGGGGGTCTTCCTTCTCGGCGAGGAGAACGTAGAAAAACGCACTGCACTTGAGGCGATAGTTGGGGAGAACGGCGAGAGGCCCAAGGCGGAGATGAAGAAGAAGCGAACCGCATCGAACCTCACGAAGAACCGCGACGAACTGACATCTGCGAAGCGTCGTCTGACCGATGATGCGTGGAGCAAAAGGAGTGATCTCGCCCCCGAGCTCACGATCGCTTTTGACGGATTCAACGGATCAAAGGAACGCTTCGTCACGAGACTGCTCGAAGCTGCGGAGGCAGTGTCAGAGGCCAGTGATGCCGACGAGGCTATGTTGATTGCCGAAGCGCAGAGCGTCTTTGATGACCAAGCGACGGAGGCGTCTAAGTTCCCCCCACTAACCGCAGTCATGGTCGATGCAATTTCCGGATATGAACTCTTCGCGCAGCGAGTGGTTGGTAGCGCGAATGCCTCCCTGAGCGACTTGGTGCAGCGGCTTGGAAACGCGGACTGGGTGTCAGCCGGTCGCAAGTACGTCGAGCACGCCGATGGCACTTGCCCGTTCTGTCAGCAGGAAATGCCTGCTAATTTCGCGCACCAGCTGGAGGCATTGTTTGACCGGTCTTACGAAGACCAGGTCGAGAAGCTCAAGCGCTTCGACGAGGCGTTCGCGAGGCAGTCCGAGGCGATCCTCGGAACGGTTCGTCGCCTTCTTGAGGGACACAACTGGCACCTCGACAGTGGGGCACTCGAAGCGCCAGCGGCAGCCCTCGAACTCGCCGTTGAGAAGGTGCGGGTGTCGGTTCAGCAGAAGCTCGCTTCCCCCTCTACGGAAGTCTCTCTTGACGACCTCACGCCCGAGATCGAGCGGATCAACGAGGTATTCACTTCGGCGAATGCCGGGATTGACGAGTACAACGCGCGCGTTCGGACGCGCGCGCAGGCGCGGCCGCTTCTGGTCGACAGATGCTGGAACTACTTTGCCGCTCGCGTCACGAACTCCGACCTCGCCGCATATCAGCGTGACGTAGACCGGCTCGAACCGGCGATCGCGGGTATCGAAGAGTCGTTTAATGCAGCCGAGGTCGAACTCGCTGACATCGTGCGTCGCGAGTTGGCTCTCAGCGCCCAGTTGGTTTCGAGCAAGCCGACGATCGAACGTATGAATCGAGTGCTCTCCGAAACTGGATTCACCTCGTTCCGGCTGGCTGCGTCCGACGAGCTTGACGATGGGTACACGATCACACGGAACGACGGTGCCTTTGACGCGGGCTCGCTCAGCGAAGGCGAGCGAACCTTCCTGTCGTTCCTGTACTACTACCACCTGCTTCGGAGCACCCGCACGGGCGGTTCGACGGCACCAATTCTTGCGGTGATCGACGATCCGATCTCCTCGATGGATAGCGATGTCATGGTGGTGGTGAGCGCGCTGATCCGAGGTCTTGTTGACGAGGCGATCAAGGGTGGCGGTCAGGTCGCGCAGGTGATCGTGCTGACTCACAACGTCTACTTCCACAAGGAGATCACCTACCAGCGCAGCCGGAAGCCCGACAAACGGCGGCGGTACTTCACAATCCGGAAGTATGCAGACCGTGCTCATATGGTCGAACCCTTCGAGGCGAATCCGATCAAGTCCTCGTATGGTCGGCTCTGGGACGAAGTGAGAAACGCAGGACGCGCCGGGGGCTACGAGACGCCTATCGGGCTAGAGAACACGATGAGGCGAATCCTGGAGACCTACTTCAATGTTCTCGGTGATGTCGGTCAGGACAGCATCCTCGACCAGTTCACCGGTGACGACCGGCTCATCTGCCGCTCACTGTTTATGTGGGCGAATGGCGGCTCGCACAGCATCTTTGACGACAACGATCATTCGCCGTCAATGCACGCCGTCGAAACCTATCTCAACGTGTTCGAGCGCATATTCACCGAGACCAGGCAAAACCAGCACTACGCCATGATGATGGCGCGTGAAGAACACCCGGCAGACGACCGGTCGGAAGTTCCTGGTCTCTAGTTCGTCAGGGCAGCGGTATTCCGCCTGGGTATAACGCCTTCAGGTCATCCGCCTCGCATCTGCAGTGACTTCCTGCTAGAAATGCTGATCAAGTGCCAGTCATCACCTTTTGTCGTATCGCGCCCTGATGGCAGTTGCCGGCTGTGACTGCAGATTTGACTACACCGCGGCCCCGCCACATCTTGGGGCGGATCGTTGCTGACGGCCTTTTCGTTGACCGGTGGGTTCACTCGGCACTGTCCCCGATGGTCGACAGCGTCTGCCCACGCCACAGTGTCTTGTTCGCGACATACTGGATATCTTCGTTGCTGCGGAATCACCCAACAACACCTGATCCGCGAAATGCTGGACGACAAGCCGGCCCTCGTCAAGAAGGCTGAAGAGAACGGCACGCTCCGGGCCCCGTCGCAACGATCGTCTGCTGTGGCCAAGCGCGATCGGGGACACCGCTACGGCGCACACATCGGTTGAGAAAACAGCGGTGCCACGAACGACGCAGACGGAGCGAGTCGATCATCGTCTGACAACGGTGCGCCGGCGTGGGGGAGAGAGAGAATTGACGGTTCGCTGCAGCCCATTGGAGACTAAGTGAATGGATTCCGAGTTTGAAGACCAGGCCATTGCTCGCGTGATCGAGCGTCTGTGCGAGAAGTTCCCCGCATTGGACCGAGACGAAGTTGAAACGGCTGTGCACAGTGCGCACGACGCCCTGGCTGGGAGCCCTATCCGCGACTTCATCCCGGTACTCGTCGAACACGACGCAAAAGGGCAGTTGCGCAAGAATAACGCTGGTCGATATTTGACCAGGAAAGGTTAGACGGCGGTCCTCTCGCTGCGTCGCGAGGTCCCACTATCAAGGTCCGGTGCTCGCAGCGGGCTACGTTTTGTCACGTGGACCCCGGCGAACCTGCATTCAGACGGCTGTCATCTGCCGTTTAGGGAGATGAAACCTTGGCGGATCACGATTGAGACCATGATTGCTGTTCGCTTGTCTATCGCATCCGTCGATTCACCTTTGTGGGTCAATGTCGTCCGCAACAGATTCGACCGTTTCCAAAAAGTACCCGTCTCCACCACGGAATCAATTGTCATCATTCCGCAGGTCGGAGCGATTCTCATTACCGACACTGGGCAGGCCCTGACCGTTCATGCAGTCGCACCCGATCAAGGCACCCTTGTTTTCATCCGGGATGCGATCGCACTCGAGGTCGGTAACGCCGTGCCCGAAACAGCGTTCGGCCACCGACTGGAATTGGAGTGGGACTACCCCCAGCAGATCCCCTTGCCCTTCCGCTGATCCCCCTCGACGTTCTCTCCACGCGCGGGGATCGACGGAGAGAGTTCACCGTCCGGGGCTTGCCGGGCCCAAGATACAGTGCTTGGCTGGAATCAGGTCGAAGGCAGAGCGGATTCGAGTCGATAAGGTCGAGCAACGGAGGACACAATGACGGCAATCCCCGGACATCGGGTGATCGTGTTCTTGCAAGAGAACAAAACCACTGACTTCTATTTCCCCTCCCTCGCCGCGTGGGGTGCTGTGGTCGCAGACACCGGGCCACGGCTCTCGACTCCGCCAAACTTTGACCAACCCCACGACCGCAACTCGTGGGTGCATTATTCGATGGGTGACTACCCGGCGCTGCCCGTGCAGATCGATAACGATCACGTCATCCCGTTCTACAGTTACCTGGCGAAGGAGTTCGTCTTCGCAGATCATCATTTCGGGTCCGGGTCGAACTCCACCCCCGGCCACATGCTCGCCATCGGCGGACAGATGCCGACGTTGAAGAACCCACCGTTCATCGGACCGCACCCGGTGTGGGATCTTCCCTCCATCTTCACCACCGCAGATGCCGGTCATGTTTCCTGGGCCGCATTCCCCGACCAGGGCGGGTACCCTACGAAGTTTTACGCCAGCTTGACCACCACACCGGGATCGGCAAACGTATTCCCGCCGAAAGACTTCATCCCGATGGCCAAAGCGGGGACCCTTCCCGAGATCTGTTACGTCTGGTCGCCTTCCGGGTACGACGAGCACCCCCCGCACGTAAGTGACCCCACCTACATCACCAAAGGGCACGACTTGGTCTGGGAGCGAGTGCAGGCGGTCATCGACGGGGGCGGCTGGGCCGACACCACCTTCATCCTCACCTGGGACGACTGGGGCGGCTACGCCGATTCAGTCCCCACCCCGGCGATCGAAACCGTACCAGACGCCCTCCACCCGCAGGGCTGGGCAGCGATCGGCGGCTCTCGCATCCCACTGATCATGTTCGGGGGGCGGGTCACCCAACAGATTGATTCCGAATGGCACTCCCACGCGTCGATTCCCAAGACGATCATCGACCTCCTGGGGTTGCCTCCGATGGGGGTTCCGCGCGTGGATACGGCACCGAGTCTCGCCCACCATGTGAGCACGACGCTCACCCGCACCGAGCCACCAGTACCGGGATCGACCATCACCCAACCGACACTGCCTGCACCCCGTCCCATTCCGGTTGCCCCGGCACCGTGGGCTAGTCCGCTCGGGCAGCAGATGCCCCCTCTGGTGACGCGCGATGGCTCAACGTTGCCCGCGCCAACCGACGGTCTGGTGAGACCCAAACCACCGAAAGCGCCCGTACTGAGGTAGCTCGAGCAACGTCAGACGGCGAAGTGACTTGGAGCTACGACCGCGCCTCGTAAAACGTCCCTAATTTGGCGCAGCCGCGCACGGGCTTCATCTCAGTTGCCTCGAATGGCCAGTCCCGTAGGAATGCCCACAGCACTCAGAACAGAGTTCGAAGAGGTGCTGTCGATAGGAGACAGAACGCCGAAGCGGTGCGCCATCATGGGGTCTCCGGCGATCGGTCGGCGAAACTTCGCTTTCGCGCCATGTTCGACGAGGATCGGCAGGTAGTCCCGGATCGGACTTCCTGCGATTGCTTGGTAGGCGTGGACAGGCGTGGACAGGCGTGTTCCGGCGCTGCCTTCTCGGGTCGTGGTGCACCCGAGAAAGTTGTCGTTCATGCATTGGACGCTGACCTGCCGTATGGCGGCCTTACCCTATGGCCATCCGACGAAAGTTGCTCAACATGAACCCTCAACCAAGAATGCGGCAGGCGATGGTTGGACGCGTTCTGGTATCTATCGGTCTTGCGGCCGCGCTCAGTTTAGGCATCACTGCCTGTTCGACCCGGGCTCCGCTTCCTCCATGTGAGCTTCGGCAGCATCAAGCAGATCAGTCTGGATGCGACCTCTACCCTTCACAATCGACGCCCCCTGAATCGACCGGGAGGTCCACGGTACCGACTAGCCAACCCGCCGCTGAAGCTCCTACGCAACACCCTGAATCCAATTCTGCGCCCGCGACGGCACGGCCGATCGCCCCAGCGCCAGCGCCTGCCACGGACCCTGTCACCGACCCTGCACCGGCACCTGTCACCGACCCGGCACCGGCACCTATTGATTTCTGGCTGGAAACCGACCCACCTTCGTATCATCGGGTCGGCACATCGCTATTGGTGACAGTGAGGTCGACCCGTGGTGCCGACATCGTGTATTTCAACGTCCGGTCCAGTGCGGGTGGGCAGGTTCTGTATGCAGTTCGGATTTCGGGGACACCCTTTAACGGAGTGTGGAGGGCGAGTTATGAGAAGTCATGTCCGCCCTGGGCCCAGCGTGGCGACGTGTTCGCATCTGCGACCGCAGCCGACATAGACGGCAACCGGCAAGGGAGGGGGGACGTTCAGATTCAATGCTGAACCCCCGCCCCCAGCGCTCACGGGGACTGTAATTACGCATGCGCAGACTCGATGCTGGTTACAGATTCGCCTACGTCTCGCCGCGTTCGGCAGGAAACGGCCAGAAACAGCTAGTGTCAACAACATTCATGTATTCAGCTAATTGATAGGAAATACGAACGTTCCGAACCATTCAGTGCGTCCCCTCTCCCTCGGGCATGCTGCCCGAAAACTCGCGCCCGAGCCAAGCATGTAGACCGCATCGGATGTGCCGGTCAGAATCTGATTCATACTGCGAGCCATTACTGCACGCGGTGCTGATGGCGGTTGACCCTTACCACAGTGACTACAACGCGCTTGCACTCGCACCGCAGTTCAAAGCGTTGCTCGCCGGACTGTCAGATTCTGCGACGTGCCGCTCGGCATTTCTCTACGATCATTAAACACATAGGGTTCGAGCTGAAGCGTTAGCAGTTCTTGTACCGGTTCTTGAACGACGCCAGCAAAAGCAGTGAGAATCTGTGTGCGCGCCTCGCTTGCGCTGCTGTGGCTGAGATCGTCGGCGATCCGATGGTACGTAAGGCCCTGACCTCGAAGGATGAGCGCGTCACATCTTCTCATTTGCGTCGCTATCCGTTTCGGCGTGACCTTCAGCGACGGCGTGGGCTTGACGTCGCCGGGTTGATCGTGTGTTTCGCCGGTATTCATCCAGAATCCGCCTCTCGAAATTAGGCCCCGATCAATGCTCCTCACTGGATTATCGACGTCCGAGGCACGGAACAGCCGCACAGTTCATCCGGACTAGTAATCACTTCAGTTTCCGTCAATGCGGGGCGATTTCGGCTGGATTTGTGTTTTCTCTTGTGTGCGCTTTTTGACACATCCCGAAAGGTGTCGACGACATGCTGGTTGTCCCTCTCGAGTCGATTTAGCCGTATCCAATAGCAGGAGGGTCGATTCGTCGGTCAGCGGGCAACGGCTGCGAGGCGCGACCACTGCAAAGCCAGTGCCTCTCGCTACAGAAAGGCCCGGATAAGTCCCGGACTATTTGACAGGAGAACATCCACCACATGAACCTCGAACACCTCAGGGCAGTATTGCGAGCCATCGCAACAAACGAGCGATTGGACTGCGATCAGAAGTCGATCCTCTTTCATCTCGCAGCTTGTCCAAGATTCATCGACGAGAGGCTTCGACTTCTTCAAAAAACGGGGCTGGGGCCTGAGCGATATGGTGCGGCGATCGCTTCGCTGCTGAACGAAGATCTGATCGAAGAACTCAGCAGCGGCGCGAACGGTCCCCAATATCTTCTGTGCGCCCTTTCCCTCATTCGACGTAGTGGGCAAGCTGCCTGAATTAAGTGTTGCGATTGGACGCTGATGAAGCCACGCTGACACGGATGCGAGGATCGTTAGGTGGCTTTGCGGGCTTCGATTTCTGGACGATCTGAACTTGGTTGAGATCGAGGCGAGTTTCACTGGTCAGATGGTCAGATGGTCAGATGGTCAGATGGTCAGATGTTCAGGTTTGGTTTGGCTTCGGCCGAAAGAAGGCACGCCCGTCCGCCGTGATCGTGCTCCGCTAAAGACGAATCCCCTACAAAAACTAGCGCAGAGCCTGGCGCGAAGGGGAATTGAGGGTGTCATGCCAATCCCAGGTGGACCGGCCGAATGCGAAGGTCGATTCGACTAGGACAGATGCTGATGACCGCTGACCTCGCGGTACATCCCGCGCACACCGAACATGCCGACTGCTTGACGGACGGTGTAGTTCCGATCCTCGTCAACGAACGACTTGATCAGGTCAAAGGCTCTTGGGTCCCCCGCTGGCTCGATGTGCGTGATCGGGTGGTCATATCCCTCGGCTGTGACGCGCACCAGATCCACGGCGGGACTGTCGTCCGAGTAAACATCCGAATTGAGCGCAATGACGAAGTGGCGAACTATCGCTCCACCTCGAATAGTCTGCTGTAGTTGCTCCTGTTGGTCGGGGTTGACTGCTTTGAATTCGAGTCGGGCAAGGGATGCTGACGAGAGGGGTTTCCCGGTTCGCCCCCGAAGGACGAGTGTCTTTTCTTGCGTGGCTTGGATGTCCGCGAAGGGGATCGGCTCGATCTCGATCAGTGGCGTCAGCGATGCCCACCATTGCTGCGACCCCACGGGTGCGAGTGCGTTCACCTTGATCTCGTCACTCCAGAATGGATGATCCGCGATGCGGGCGACGAAACATATCGCCTTGATCGGCGCTATGAAATACAGAAGTGCGAGATCCCCGGGGGCACCGTCGATCGGGGCGGTCCACAGATTGTCCAGTCCCAAGCTGTCGGTATTCTCACGCATGCCGGCCGGTGTTTGCGGCGTCGGCCATGACGATTCATCGGCGAGTAATAGCCACGCGTTCGCTGGGGCCTGACGGTCGAATTCATCCACTGCCATCCTCATCAAGCATTCCTTCTTTCAGCCCCTGCGAGCTAAGCAACGTATTTGATTGATTTGACATCATATTCGCTCTGTAGTGGTGCATTCATGAACAACAGGCTAAGTAGCAATGGTTACCACCGACTCAGCCGACGTCCTGAAGCAGATCGGCAGGAACATAAAGGCCGAGCGTGCCCGCAAAGAATTGACTCAGGAGGCGCTTGCGCATCTTGCGGGCGTGGCCGTAGCGCAAGTAGCGCGGATGGAACGGGGCGAATCTGACACCGGCATCAGCAAATACGTCCAGGTAGCTCGCGCCCTGAACGTCAATACAGTCGCCCTATTTCACGGCGTCGATTGAAGCATGCGACCCGATCGACCGTTGTTCCGGCAGCTCTAGTAGGTCCGGGCCAGGCCGCAGTCGCCGCACCGCCAACTGACGGAACCTTCGGCCAATTTCATCGGAATCAAGCGCAATTCGCAGTTCGGGTTCGCCCCCGGGACATCATCTATTTCACTCTATCCATTGGTCAGGTCACTTGGCATGCGGACAAGATATTCCAGTCGGCGAACATCGGGTAAAAGTTATCCACAGGTCTCGACTGGGGCAACGCCGGCATGTCGCAAGCTCCTCGGTGGAATTGCTTTGGTCATGCCAGCCACAGATCAACCGGTGTGTACCGTTTAGTGTCTGCCACGAAAAGCCCTGTTCAAGATGACGTTATTGCAGTTCTTCACGTTCCTGTCTTTGGCTACCAGCGGGCTGCGACTACGCATTTGACTACATATCGAATCGGTTCGACCGTCGACGTGTCCCTGCAAAGCGCATCGTCACACGAATTTCGCCTGGACAGCAAAGTCTGCTGCGAATGACGATGCTGGAAATTGCCCGTGGGCTAGTTGCGTGGCCGTTGGCATCCTTGGTGCCGCTTGCGCTGACGGTCGGTGATTGGGATATGTCGGGTGATTCGATCTCTGGCCTGCTGGTTGGCGCTGCTCTGCTCTACGCGGTCGGTCGTGGGCGCGGTACTGTGGCGACCTCTTGTGGCGGCCTGGAAGATTGTCGTGGACGACACGACCCCTCTTGCCATCTCGCAATTTGATCACCATCGGGTCGGGAAGCTTGAACCGGTTGGTGTGGTGAACGCGGGCGAGGGCGGCCTGCTCGGGCCTGCGACGCAAGCGCGCGACTCTCCCGGCTCGGGCCGCATGCTCTCCGCCAACCTCACGGCGGCCACGGAAAACCGCATCCTGCAGATGCCGCTGGCTCGCTTCGATGACTACAGCAGACCGCGTTTGTGCTACCCATGGCTCCAGCGCGCGCTGCCTTCACGTTGCTTTTTGCCCGTAATCCTAACAATTCAGATTGAGGGTTCGTAGGGCCTCATCGACAGTGCAAAATCCTTGGGATCGTCGATATCAAGTTCCTCAATTACGAGATAGCCGCGGTTGCTAAGGTTTCCCATCATCTTCTGACCTTTACGCGGACGCAGCACCCACTCCGCAAGCGCGTCGCGAAACATCCACTTCGCGTACATGCGCTCTGCGTGCATCCGGTCATGGAGCGTCGGGTCGATGTCCTCAGCTTTGTGAGTGGTGGTGTGAATAAGTTCCGCCCACTGCATTAATTTGAAAACATCCCGGTTACGTAGCGGATTGACATCCTCCTTTATTCGGCTGTCCAGCCGTCGATGGCCCTCTCTGATTTCATTGGTTGCCGATCGGCTCAGGCCGCCGAACCAAGTTCGGAGCCTTTCGCGGATTTTGTCTCGTTCCCTCTGCTGAGCCAGTCGGTTGTCCCGACCGACAATACTTTTCGAGACGATGACAGCGAGAGCTGCGATGATCGCTGAAGCGGCAGCAACCGCGATTTGGGCCACTGTCGTAGTTGTCTCAAACGCTGTTGGTCCTTGAGGTTCTGAGAGAGTCGTGAGAATTTTGAATAGGCAGTCCACGAGGCCGTTGCGAATCATGATGCCACTCTATCGATGGCCGTTCGGCTTCTCTCCATTCGCGATTGGCGGATTGACTCTCTTGATTGCCGCCGATATCGAGGTACAGCGTCGGGTCCAACACCCAAGCCGTTCGTCTCTCTTTTCGCGCCCACTTGTTGGTGTCTCTCGGCTTGTGCGTGGACGAACCTGACATCTAGTGCATTCCATCATCACTAGCGATGCCCACAGGATTGACAATCTGCTCTTGCTCCCCAGAACCGAGGGAATTCGGCATGAACAGCTGGTCGTCGACCAAGAATAAGTGGCGCATCGACAGGTAGCCGGCAACGGCAATTCATTTTGTCTTGGACACTAAGGCAGCCTGAACTGACCGGATCGCCCTGCAGCACGTGGTAACTGATCGGGCAGCAATCGGCCAGGAAACGCAGCCATTCCGGCAGTTGGAAACACGAGGCGTCACGCTCTCGCTGAGCTGGTCAATCTACGGCTCAATCGGAATGCACCATCTTGTGTCTGTGGCGCGAAGGGCTGTTCAGCCCGCCAGTATTGCCAGTTTTTGCGCGCTGCTTTCTGGCTACCCGAGGGTTTTAACCACGCAAACGACTCACTGTCAATCCGGTTCGACGGCGACGGCGGTTGGTTCGTCCCTGCCCGGCGCATCTTCGACCACGGGTGCGATTGGGCAGAACACTCGATACGAATTTATGTTCGAATGTCAGAGGGCTTTGCTAAACTTTAGCCAGAACTTACGATCGTCCCGTGCGGTGGTTACGACTTGGGCCAAACCCACAGTATGCTCAGCGCAACTACTGCGGGGCCACTGGGAGACAATTATGAACGTGCGAACTCCTGTCGCGGACGCCTACACAACCCACGAAAAGTACTGGGCTGACACGGGCGGCGACCTCACTGTACCGGTGGACCCCTACCGAATCGCAGAGTCAATGGGAGTTCGCGTCTACACCGCGACTCTCGGACCTCAGCGAAGCGGATACCTCGACATTGAGGCTATGGGCGGCCCAGTCATCTACGTCAATGAAGCGCATTCGCCCAGCCGGAACCGATTCACGTGCGCGCATGAGCTCGGTCACTTCGTCGACGCCACGAACCGATCGCTTCCTCCACGTGCGTTCGATCGGGACGAACGAGCTTCGAGGGGGACCGATAGCGATGAGATTTACGCTAATCGGTTTGCTGCAGCTCTCCTTATGCCAAAGATTGCCATTCAGCGCCTAGTCGCTGACGGTCTCAACGCCGAGGAACTCGCGCGCCGGTTTAATGTCTCCTTAAGCGCTATGGAGTTGCGCCTTCGAAACCTCGGGCTTCCGCAGACATGACCGATTCCCAATCGGCCGGCGCGGCCGAGGGATTCGCTGACGAGGGTGAGACCCAGACAGGTGTCGATCTTCCCGCAGATCTGACGGCGAATCAGCAAGCGCCCGCAACCCGCTGGACCATCGGCGATCGCATAGCCGGAGCGTTACGAGTGCTGACGGGGCGCGAAGTGGGTCGTCGGATCTCGGAAGATCCCGACGTGCAAATTCGACGCGGTCGCGCACGGCAGGAGAACCGATGGCGCAACATCTATGCCTTCGTGCTTCTTGTCGGTATGGGCGTCCAGGTCTGGTTCGCTGATATGTACATGATGCGTTACAGCGAGGCAAAGAACTTCGATGTTGATCCAAGCGTCATCATTGCCTTTCTGAGCTCCGTCGTAGTCGAGGTGATTGGTCTTGTGCTGGTGATCACGCAATCCTTATTCCCTCGAAGCGGCAATGACTCGCCGAGGCCCAGGGACTAAGCGAGGTGCACCCCCAAAGGTAGGTGTCGACCGATTTCGTCCACCGAAGGTCCAAGGTGATCCATAGGGTGATGCGCGCGGACGCATTAATGTAATTCACGATATTGTCTCAAGTGCCATCTTGAAGCCGGAAGTGAGTTGCAGTGAGTACCGTCGAGGAGCACATCCGACTAATTGACATTGAAGTCTCAAGAGCAATCGTGGAACTCGCCGGAGACAGGCAACTGTTGTCTCGAAAAATGCTTGCGCAATTGCGGGATCTGATCGAAGGTTCCGCAGTCCTGGTTCACACTCAGAGTCTCACCACCGACTACACCGCCGTCTCCGTTGGTGAGGCTCTCGCGGATGTGTCAGCGCCCGGCGGTTCCGCGTTTCTCCACAGGTTCCACCGCTTGGTCCTCGCCGACGGCATCCATCACACGATAGAGGGGGACACCCCGGAGCGCCTGATGCTGAAGTACTACGAGTACCTCTGTCGCCTGCGGGACATGCTTCGAGACCGCTTCCGTCTTCACGTGCTCAAAAATCTCGACTCCTTTCCCGTGGAGCTTGACTCGTCCCTCCGCGAGTACCACCGGAAGATAGCAGCGCGAATATCCGCTTCTGCTACCCAAGCCGGCGACGAGCAACCGACCGCCCGCTATTACGTCCAGAGGACACGTCCCTTCTTCGTCGATGGGCATGTGTACTACGAGGTCACCTTCACTAACTCTGTCGACCGGGTGAGCAAGTTTGATCGCGTCATCGCATTCACTCACCTAGATGTCAGCGATCGATACGCCGCCAACCTCACTCTCCGAGCAGACGCTATCGACGTCTTGGGTCAGAGCATGCCGATTATTCTGATCGTGGATTGGGAGGTTTCTATCCGTCCGTGCGAGCTTCAGAATCTCGCGCGCATAGTTGGACCCTCGATACGAGTGTCTACGACTAGCAATGAGTACGGGGCTTTGATGGGGTTCTTGACCACCACCGGCGCAAGCCTGACCGAACTCATAGACTTTTCGGATGAGCGCTACGCGGAAATTCGCGCCCGCATCCTTCGCACAACACGTTCTGCGATTATTTTCCCGGTTCTGGACCGCGCAAGACAGCTTGTTCGGTCTAGTGGACCCGGTTCCAACGTACTTCGGTACTTGATGCTCAGGACGAAGAATGTCGTCCTGCGTCAACAGTATTCTCACGAGCCATGTGGACTTCTTTCAAATCTGAACCTGCGATGGGGGTGCATTCCGTTTGACCAAATGCCCTATTGCACTTCTCTCCCTCGACACAATCCGCGATTCAGTGATCTTGCAGACGCAATCGACCCCGGAGCAAGGGAGCACGAGCTACTTGCTCGCACAGTTAAGAACAACGTGGAGCGGCGTGGACTTTTGTACACCCCGATCGAGGAGCTTGAGTCGTTCCCTAACGTCCGGGCCCTGATCCAATCTCACAACCAGGCCCTCTATCGAACGCACACAGGTCGAACTCTCGAAATCGATGACGAGGACGTGTTCATCCGTCAGTATGAAGACAACATCGTCAGGATTCTCGAACGGCTTCGTACGCACGCATCAGTCGGGGTTGGAGGTTGGCGAACAGCCGTCGACCAGTGGCTCTCTGCGAGGCCTGGATTGGTCGACGACGATATGAAGTCGGACGCGCTAAGGAATCTCTTTGGCAGCTCGCGTGTGGCGCTGGTCTACGGCTCCGCCGGCACAGGGAAGTCGACAATGGTCAATTACATCGCGAGTTTGTTCAATGAGGGGCGAAACCTTTTCCTCGCGAATACCCACCCAGCCGTCGACAATCTTCGGCGAAAGGTCCAGAGTCAATATCCGAAGTTTAATACCGTTGCTGGGCAGATCGCGCGAGGCGGAGCTGATCCTGAATACGAGCTCGTCGTTATCGACGAGTGCAGCACGGTAAGCAACGAAGATCTCGTTCGGCTGCTGGAGAGTACCAAGTTCAAAGTTCTGGTCCTTGTCGGAGACGTCTACCAGATCGAGTCGATTCAGTTTGGGAATTGGTTCGGCATTGCACGCCATTTCCTACCTGCCAGTGGGGTGTTCGAGCTCACCAGGCCGTACCGAACCAACAATCCGCAGCTTTTGGAGCTTTGGCAGAAAGTTCGCAACGTCGAGGACGATATTGCGGAAGCCATGGGGCGAAGCGGTTATGCCCGCGATTTGGATGAATCAATATTCCATTCGCAGGTCGATGACGAAATCATCCTGTGCCTCAACTACGACGGGCTCTACGGGATCAACAATATTAATCGCTTCCTTCAGAGCAGCAACCTTAATCAAGCCTTTCGCTGGGGGCCGGCGGTCTACAAGGTCGGCGATCCAGTCCTATTCAACGATACGGACCGCTTCAAGCCACTCATCTACAACAATCTAAAGGGAACCATAGCCGCGATCGAGGTGCGGCCCGGATTAATCCGCTTCGAGGTCAGTTTGGAGCGTGACGTCACGGAATTTTCAGCAGCGGCGTCAAGGTTGAGTTGGGTCCGCGACTCCACTGTGTCGTTCTATGTCGTTGAACTGCTCAACAGTGATGATGACGATCAAAATGTAGAAACGTCAGTGCCGTTCCAGGTCGCTTACGCGGTGTCAGTTCACAAAGCTCAGGGACTTGAGTACGAGTCCGTAAAAGTGGTAATCACGGATGCAAATCAAGACGACGTTTCACACAGCATCCTCTACACGGCGATCACTCGTGCTCGAAAGAATTTGGTTGTCTATTGGACACCGGAGACGCAGCAGTCTGTGCTCTCCCGGCTTGAGCCAAAAACGAATGAAAGAGATGTGGGGATACTATCGGCGCGACGAAGACTTGCTGGATCGGTCGACTTATGAGCGGTTAAATCAAGGGGAAGGTGTGGAATAGCCTGCGCGATACGCGCAGGACATATCTGCCCACCCACTGCGGCGACGTAACCAAGGCTCATAAGCCCTGCTGTCATCCGCGTCCGTCACCACTAATCAGACACCCCTACCGTGGGCCGAAGCGCACTCGAGACAACAGGAAACGAACAGCACACAGAATTGCCGTGGGACTGGCCCGAGTTCAGTTGACTCGTTGGGCTAGCGGCTTCACGCGATGTTAAGGTCCACGGGCATGGTCACAACTCGATCGTGGCAAGTTCACCAAGGCGGCGTTGCCCCTGCTCCGGTGTGCTGCGCGGGTAGTCCGTTTAGCGTGTGCCGGCTGAACGGCGTGGCTCCTGAGTGGGCCCAGCTGGGGTTTGAGATCGCGAGGATACGAAGCCAGTGACCCAGGTCTTGCGTCTAGCGTCGGCAGGAACTCCGGGCACGTCTCGCCGTACAGGGGTCCTAATGAACCCAACGCCTCCCGGAGAAACTTCGATCTGACTCATACCAGCAGTGTAAGTCTTGGAGACGACATTTGGGCCTATGCCGCAGCGATAGCGAACGCGGCACCGAGTTCAGCCGCGACAAGTTCGGCAAGTCTGACGTCCCCCTCTTTCAGTGACCCCTTCTTTGGTGCGTCGACCGCCAACATCCCGAACACGACTCCGTTTCCCCTGATCGGAACCCGAACGAAGGTCCGATAGCGCGAGGGGTCACCGTGATAGCGAGGAGGAGCGTCCTTTGCTGTGTCGACGACGAGCTGGCCCTCAGCGCCACTCTCGAGGTAGTCCATCACTTCTTGCCCCTCAGGGGTGCTGAGAGAGAAAGTGCGGGGGAGGTCCTGACGGCCGAAGCGAGCGAGCGGCCCGATCGTATCCGGAGGGACGAATTGGAAAACTGTCGCGCGCACATCCTTGCTTGATGGAGTCATCGCAACAAGCGCACTGCAGCACGCTGACGCGACATTTCGCAGCATCAGTTCACGGCTTGTCTTGTCGCTGACATCGACGAACGCCATCTCAGTCATCAGGTCCAATGCCGGTGCCAGCCTGTTGTGAAACTCACGCACAGCCGCGTACCGTGCATCCTCGAGCGACTGAAGTCGTGTCCGATCGCGAATGGACTTAGCGATCAACAGCAGTGCAAGCACGACAGCGGACACCAGCGCTGCGATGCGCCATCCGGGAGCGTCGGCCGCGCTTGCGAGTTGCCCCAACACACCAAACCCTGTGACAAGGGCAGCGCCCAAGATCGGCAGCACCGTCCACACGACGAACGCGACGAACGACTTGACCTGGGACACGATGCGACCCTACTTCCTGAATCGTGCCCTGAGCCAACGGCGATCCGTCATCCGCTAAGCCCGACCGTCGCGGGCACGATCACATCAAAACTACTGCGGACATTGAGTCCGCCGAGATTTGGTGAAGCAACCCAAATCTCGACCGCTGACCTTGGGTATTCCACGTGCAATGTGACCTGGTCACAAGGCGTTTAGACACCGTGACGGTTCGTCTGCGTAGTCACCGTTCACACGGCTGACTACACCTTTGACTGCAATGTTTCTGGCGATCGTGTCCCCGAACTGACTGCTGGGCCGTATCCATCCCTGACTACACAAATGCTCAGGGAGGGCACCATGGCAGCACGGCTGAAAAAGCGGGCAGACAACCGCTTCACCGTCACCGTCACACTGGACGGCAAACGACGATTCTTCTACGGCACCACCCAAGCCGAAGCGAAAGCCAAAGCAGACGAAGCCCGCGCCCGGGTGAAAGCAGGCGGCCCCGTCCGGGACGCCAACCGGACCCTGACCGACTGGCTGGGGGAGTGGACGCAAACCTACTTGCCACTGAGCAACCGTGCCGAGTCCACCAAGATCATGCACGAGGGGTACACGCGCACGTGGATCATCCCCACCATCGGTCACGTGCAGTTGGGCAACCTGAACGTCAACGACATCAACCGGATGCTGCTGGCCATGAAGGCCGACGGCAAAGCCGAATCCACCCGACGAAACGCCTACACGACCCTACGTAAGTCCCTGGACGATGCCGTCACCAACGGACTGCTGGCCACCAACCCCGCCCACCGCATCCGGCAACCGGGCGTGACCCGCCACGAAGCCCGGTTCCTGACCACCAGCGAAGTGCGGCGACTGCTGGAGGCATCTGCCACATACCGGTACGACGTCGTTCTGCGTTTCATCCTGGGGACCGGGCTTCGACGCGGGGAAGCCCTCGCGCTCCGGTGGACTGATGTCGATCTCGAGAACGGCTCCGCGAAACTGCGCGGATCGTTGACCCGACGCGGAAGTGAACTGATTGTGTCCGGGATGAAGACCAAATCCAGTCGACGCAGCATCGCACTGTCGCCGCCGATCGTCGCCCTGTTGACACGGTTGAAGGCCGCGCAGGCCGCAGAACGGCTGCAGGCCGCCAATCTGTGGCACGACCACGGCTTCGTCTTCACGACCGCCTTCGGTGCCCCCGTGGAACCCCAGAACGTCCTACGCACTGTTCGTGAAGCATCCCACCGTGCCGGCCTTTACGAGGTCACCGTCCATTCCCTACGCCACACCTACGCGACCGCCGCCCTGATGAATGGGGTGGGGTTGAAGGTCGTCAGCCAAAACCTGGGGCATGCGTCCATTCAGATCACCGCCGACACCTACGGGCACGTCACCGACGAAGCAGCACGAGCCGGCGCAGCGACAGTCGCCGAAGCACTCGGCCTGTAACCGGAGTCAGGACAATGACATGATGACCCACAGCCCGACGCTAGGTCTGGTCCTGCTGCCATGACCGCACCCACAACGCCCGCCCCTGGCGACAACGAAACTGCGCGCTACCTGCTGTCGCAGGACGAGGCCGCCCACATGCTCTCGATTAGCCGCACCACTCTCTGGCGTCTCGTGAAACTGGGTGAGCTGGAGACCGTCGCGATCGGGTCCCGACGATTAATCACTGTGTCCACAATCGAAGACTTCATTGCCCGAAACTTATCGAGCAAAACAGATGAGAGGGGGTATCCGCCCGGATGACCGGTCCCTTCGACATCTTCGATCCCTTCGAAGAACATCAAGGCTGTGGTCCTAGTTGGACAACACCGGTTCGTGCAGGTCGCGAAGCCGCTTCACCGCACGCTGGATGGCCTTCTTGGTCGCTTCCGCCGTAGTGCCCCGAACCGCAGCGATAGCCGCAATATCCCGGTCCTGGATGAACCGCCAGACAATCAGTTTCGCGTCCATCGGATACGCGTCCGCCAACGCTTGCAACGCCGGACCCAAGGTCGCCTGTAGGTCGACCTTGTGGGCGACACCGCTGGCCAGACTTGGCTGCGGGTCGATTTCATTTATCAGACGATCAAGTCCCGCTGCTTCAAAGTCAACCGGGTCTGCTGGACGTGCTTCCCGCTGACGATGAAAATCCACCCCAGCGTTACGAATCACCTTGATCAACCACGACACAGGAACGGCGGGGTTGCCGTCAGGATTATCCGGAAGACGGTCCCGCCCAAACGCCCCGAAATACTTCACCATCACCAGCTGCGAAAGATCCTGCTGATCGGATGTAGTCCACCCGGACCACTGCCTAACCACCAGACGGTCCACAGCGTCCTGGACAGCACGATACGACGGAACGTCGGTGCCGTTGCGTCCCATCCGCTGTCGTTCGTCGAAGCCGCCCATACCGGGGATTTTAACCCATCCTGACAAACATTCCGGATCTGCTGTCCCCAGCGGACCTTCCCGCCCGTATTCAGCCATAGGGCCACCTTGCGGCCTAAGGGAAGGAACCACATGAAAACACTGAAAAAGGCCAATGCAACCCAACTGACAGAACAGCTGTGGATAGGCGGTGAACTTAACCCCCAGGATCACACCGCGGCAGTCGCGCAGCTAGACGAACTAATGGCTGCAGGCATCGACACCATCATCGACTGCCGAATGGAATGTGACGACTTGGATTGGGCCACCGAAGCGAAGCCGCAGCTTAGCTACTTGTCAATCGGGGTCGAAGACGCCGGATACGTCATGCCCCACGACTGGTTTGACGATGGGGTGACATTCGCCCTGAACGAAATCAGTAAGGGCGGCACTGTGCTGGTCCACTGCCAGGCAGGAATAAACAGGGGACCATCCATGGGATTTCTTATCCTGATCACCCAGGGATGGGACACTATCGACGCCCTAGACCTAATTCACAAGCGCAGACCAATCGCAAGAATGGCCTACGCGGCACAAGCCATCGACTGGTGGATGGAATCCACCGGCGCTGAAGATGACGAAATCATCAAGGAAATCCGTCGCATCAAGAAATGGCGCATCGACAACAAGGTGCCCCGGTCAACCGAAGGCAATGCAACGTGGATGGGCGAAACCCTAAAATAAGTTGCCAGAACTGAACACGCGAAGAAGTCGAAGGGACTGAAGAAGTCGAAGGGATCGCTCCTCTGGGGAACTAGGGGAGCGCTCCCCCTCCAGTTCGAGCGGCAGCGGTGACAGGTGTATTCGGTACGTCATGCACCGTCGTCATCGAAAGCGTCGAGACGCTCGATCGCGCCTTCCCAGTGAGAATCCCGCACGGGGAGACCCTGTGAAAGACGGGCTATCTCTTCACCGATTGCGATAGCTAGGCGTCCGTCCATCCTGTGCTTAATCTCGGCCAGTCGTTCCAGGACCTCGGCGTAGGCTAACTGCTGTGCGGCTCGAAGTTCAGCGGAAGTCGAGTCAGCTCGCCCATCGAGGTCGAAGTATTTTGCACGCCTGTCGAGCACTTTGAGCACCCGATCAATGGCCACCGGGTCACCGTCCAAGGCTTTCTGCCAAACAGCGTTCAACACCTTGTCCAACCTAGTGATGTCGATGTCCACGGCCTCGGTGGCCTTCTCGCGGCGGATCTCCCTCAGTTCGCCCTCGACCGCGCGCCACGCTCCGGACTTGTCGCTGTAGCCAAGTCTCTCAGCGATTTCGGCGTACCCGAGGCCGGACAACCGAAGCTCCAGGGCCTCGGCCGCACGAGCCGAGGCATCGGTACGCCTAGTCCTCGCGGACGGAGTTGACTTGCCAGGGTTGAGCGATTCGATCACTCCGACTCCTCCAGCCGATTGCGAGCGACTCGCTCCGCCGAACTCTTGGTTGGCGACTCGGGCAAGCTCATGATCCACGGTCCGTTTCGCCGCTGGCCTTTGTCGGTATCAACTCCGACGGTTTTCATCGCGCGCCTAACCTGACCCACGCTGTAACCGACGTCGGCGGCTTCAGCATAAATTTCCTTTGATAGGACCGGTCCATCCGACAAGATTTCCTTAAGCCAAGGAATAGCGCCGTTTTTCGACGGACGGCTGATGGGTCCGGGGTTGCTGGGGGCAAGCAACTCCTCGGCGGTCAGCTGAACGGGGGCAGATTCCCACTCGAGCTGAGCGCTGGCATGCTGCGGGTCATCGACCAACCGGAAGGCGAGCGGCGGCGGCATCGGCCCCAAATTGAACTTGACCGGCGCGAAAACGCGTAGGTCGCTGTCGTCCGGATGCTCGGCCACGACGAACTGCGCGCGCGAAGCCGCGCCAATTCCAATGGAACCTTGCCCGCGATATCTGGCGTTCGTACCACCCGTCTTGTTGAGATGACGGACCAGCATAAAGGTGCATCCAGTTGCTTCGGCCAGCTTCGACAACGGCGTCAGGGCGCGACGGACATCCTGGTCCTTATAAGAGTCGATTTCGGAGCCCAGAAAGGCATTCAAGGGATCGATGATCACCAGCCGAGCGTCGAACCGTTTTATTGCCTCCTCAATATATTTGATGTCGCGCGGAATCGACGGAAGCAGTTGTTGGACAGTTCCGTCCTTACCCCTGAGGGGCACACTGGTCAAAGCGTGGATCATCGAAAGGTCGGCGTTAGCGGCCTCCAGCCGAGGAACGATCGTGTCAGCCAGTCCGTCTTCGGCCGACATCAGCAATACCTCATCGGGCACAGAGGGCGCGCCGTCGGGCCACGCGGTGCCGGATGACAATCTTGCCGCAAGGTCCAGAGTCATGGTGCTCTTGCCCATCCCAGGGTCGCCCTCCACAAGAACGAGCTTTCCCGCAGGTATCCGTCCAGGCCACAACCAGTCGACGCGTTCCGCTGGCACGGACGACAGCGAGATGACCGTTGCGCCCTCGGTCACGAGGGATCAGCACCTTCGGGGGAGGTGCCGTTGAGAAGCCTCATCAAGGCGGCAGCCGGGATGGCGATCTTGCCGCCCTTCGCGCCGACGCGCAAAGAGTCGAGCTCGCCCGACTTCACGCGACGATAGATCTCCTCGCGCGAAAGGCCGGACAATCGGATCACCTCAGCCACCGGGTAGGTCAGCCGGTCGAGGCTGGGGATGCCTGTCATATCAATAGCTCCATTCCTTCGAAGCGCTGCCATTCAGCGCAACACAAGAATATCCGCTGTCAGATAGTTTTATACTTGCGAATATCGCACTATACTTCGATCATGAATGAATCAGCGATACCACTGGGGAAGTTGACGAACGCCATCGCGACGAACATCCGAGAGTTGCGAAAACTGAAAGGGCTCACCCAACTAGAGCTGGGCAACCGTGTTGGACTCAATTCGACCGCAATCGCCAAGATCGAGACGAAAAGGCGCAACGTGTCTGCCGAAGAGCTTTGGGCTCTCGCGGCTGCTCTTGAGGTCGAAGTTGGCAGTTTCTATGGCTATCCGGGATCTCAAGAAGACCGACTTCTGACCATGCTCGTGCTCACGCCCGAGCGCGAGCTTGATGCTCAGTTAAGAAGCCTGAAACACTTCGTGTCCGGCTCGGGGGATGCGACCCTCAGCGAGGCTGCCCGGAAGATCGAAGACGGCGTCAATGAATATCGCAAACAGGTGCCGAACCCCTACGAGCTAACAGCGAGCCCCGAGCAAGTCGAACAAGCCCTCGCAGAAGCCGCACGAATCTTGGCCAACCATCGTCAATTCAGCAATCAGGTCGCAGCAGCACTAAACAGCCTGAACGCGCCCGCTCCACAAGGTCCGCCCACCTCGGAGCGATCCGCGCAACGTCTCAAGGCCCAACGCGTGCAACGGCGGGGTGCCCCCACCAGCTAGATAGCCCGCCCATGCTCGCCGAGCAACGTTCCACAGCTTGACTACCGATCTGACTACATTGCTCGGGAAGTGGCGAAGAATGCGAATAATAGGAACGGTCTCATTAAGCCCGAGATTCCGGGGATAACCCGCACCAGATCGGATGACACCGACCTGTATCAACGGCCTCGACTCGGGCTCATAACCCAGAGGTCGCAGGTTCAAATCCTGTCCCCGCAACAAATCTGGCCGGGAATCCCAACGGATTCCCGGCCAGAAAGCTGTACTGATTTGATCCGGTCATCATTTACTCATCACAAACCCTCTGCGGGTCGGCGTTTTACGCCGCGTCACGGCCTTCGTCCATGGGCTCTTTCGGGATGTCTCGGAATCCGTGGGAACGCCGACGCATCTATAGGGCATGGACCCTACATCTGCACTCATCAGTCGTCCGCCTGTGGTGCCTGGCGGTTTGGAACCGCTACTGAGCATCGCCGAATTGGCGGGTTATCTCGGCGTTCCGATCGCGACGATTTACGACTGGCGCGTCGACCACAAAGGGCCAAGGGGCATTCATATCGGTCGCAGCGTGAAGTTCGCGGTCTCGGACGTGCAGGCGTGGGTGGACGCGCGTCGTGAACCGGCCCCGCCGGACTCGTCCGCCGGGTGGTGATGGCTCGTGGTTAGGCCGCGCACCCCGATCGGCACCTTCGGGGCGATCAGCACAGAGGCTGCATCGAATGGCAGCGCGATCGCTCGCACCCGGTACCGCGACCAGGACGGGCGCCTGCGTCTGGTCCAGGCCACCGGGGCGAACGCGAAAGCGGCGGAGCGGAACTTGAAGACGACGATCGCACACCGCACCGCCCGCAGCGCTGATCCGGGTGTCATCACGGCGGACAGTTCCTTCGCCAAGCTCGTGGAGCTGTGGTTGGAAGACCTCGACCTGGAGGGCCGGATCGCCCCCAGCACCCGGGACTTGTATGAGTGGAACATGCGCCAACTGGTCATGCCCGCCTTCGAGCACCTCGCCCTGCGGGAGGTCAGTGTCAGCAGGACAGATCGGTTCTTGAAGGCTCAGGCCGTGATCAGTTATAACCGGGCCAAGCAGTCCAAGGTTGTCCTCAGCCTTGCCCTCGGACTCGCGGTGCGCTACGAGGCCATCGCCCGCAATCCGGTCCTGTCCGCCTCGCGCCTGCGCAAACCCAGTTCGAAGACTGTCGCGTTGACGGTTGAGAAGGTTGATGCGGTCCGCGCCGCCGTCGGACGGTGGCGCACTGGGCGGGGTCTTGCCGGGCCGAAGCCGGACGGGCAGATCGGGCAGATCATCGAGGTCATGCTCGGCACGTCGGCCCGCATTGGCGAAGTCCTCGCCCTCCGCAAGTGCGACATTGATGTCACAAGCACCCCGGCCACGGTTCGCATCTGCGGCACGGTCGTGTCCCCGAAAGGCAAACCGACCTACCGGCAGGATCACCCCAAGACTGCCGCCTCCCGCCGGACCGTGTCTGTTCCGAGTTTCACCGCCGAGGTGCTCAGGGAACGTCTCGCTTCTCTGACCGACGACGGCCCGGAGCAGTTGCTGTTTCATAGCCGCAACAACACCCCGTTGACCACTAACAACGTCCGCCGGCGCTTGCGGGCGATCCTCGACGAGGCCGGGATCGGTGGTGTCACCCCGCACGCGTTTCGCCGTACTGTTGCCACCGTCATCGACCGGGCTGCCGGGACTGACCTTGCCGCCGAGCTTCTCGGACATGCCTCGCCGGAGATCACCCGCGCGTATTACATCGAGAAGCCAGACGCGGTGAACCCGCGCACCGCCGAGATACTCGAACAACTCGCCCCCAAAGCAGCGTCACGTGACGTGCTCGACGCGACAATGGAATGAGTCAATGAGGTCGAGCAAACCGCATCGCACATCGGGCGATCGCTAATTCGGCGGTCCTATCCGAGCTCACTACGGTCCCGCAACCTTTGTGGGACCGGTAATTTCCGTCAAGAGACGGTCCTGCAGAATCTGCGGGACCGGGAGTTTCGGTCAGAAGACGGTCCTACAGAATCTGTAGCACGGTGCTGTATCGCGATCGAATAGGAGCCGGGGGAGGTGCGGAGTCGGCTCATCCGTCTCGTGCGGCGCGGAAATTGGCCACCCTTTGCGGTCACAGCGATGGGGCTGGCGGTCTGCGGTCAGGCTTGTTCCGATGAACCGGGAAGGGGCTGCTGACGTCACGCTCCGGCTGCTCGCGACGGACCGCTGGGCGGCTCAGGAAAGCCCCATCCGACGTGTTGCCTGCCTGATGGTCGCGGAGTGCGGCGGCCCAGGCGAGGATGCGTTGCTGCACTTCGTGGAACGCCTCGGGTGTCACCCCATATTCGGATGCCTCCGAGGGCAGGTAGTTCACAACGCGGGAGAGCTGTGCCGCGAACATTCGCTCGTCGAATCCGTCGTCGTGCTCGTGCCCGAGCGCGATGATGTCGGCGTCGGTGTAGCGACCGGAGGCGCGGATCGCGTCGAGGTCGAGGAAGTCCCGCACCTCGCTGCGGGAGTAGACGGCGGAGAGTTTGCCCGCCACCGCATCGCGCTCGGACAGCACCGCCCCGACGCTGAGCGTCACGGGCGGGTCGGCGCGCCAGTTGGTCGCGAAATCCACATCCAGCAGCGCGCCGTCGGGGTCGGTCGCGCGCAAGCGGGCGAACAACGGGACCGCCCGCAGCCACGTCACCGCGTACCCTGCTTCACGTAATGCATCTTCGGCGCGGGTGAGAGCGGCCCGGAACTCGTCGACCGTTGTGGTCGGACCACCAAACAGGTCGATATCTTCGGTCGGGCGTTCGGTAAGTCCGTGCTCGCGGATAGCCCCCGATCCAGCAAGCGCAAAGCCCGAGTCGCCGACCGCACCCAACAGCACCGTCGCGATTCGCCGTTGAGCTTCCGCCTCGCCGGTCATCGTCGCCCTGCCTCCCCGACTATTCGGCCAGGTTCGGGAAGCGTTCCTCCCAGAGTGCTCGGCAGCGATCGGGCAGCACGAGGTCGGGCCAAAGTTCCTGCAGCAGGCCGACGTTCAGGAGCTCCGCTTGCACGTCCGGCGTCCCCTCCCGCACAATCGCTCGATATGCCGCGCGCCGTTGACCAAGATCGTCCAAGTCGAATACATGCCGCGGGCCCCAATGCACCGTGATCGGTAGCTCCAGCAACCCCGACGCGGGACCCTGCAGGATATCCAAGAACGAAGGCGTGTCGTAGGGCACGATGTCCTGGTACAGCACTCGTCCGTCCGCCATCACGCTCACCGCCTCCTGCGCTTGCCGTAGATACGTTCATTCTACGAAGGGCGCTGGCGATTACCTCTAGCCGGCCCGAATCTCCCACATGTTCGAATGTTCGCTGTCTCATGCGGTGCTCGCATGTCACGGCGTCACATCCCGATCCCATGTTCGGTGAGGGGTGGGGGCGTGCCAGTGATCCTCCGCCCCTTCCATCCCGGCCCGCTCCGGCCCGGCTCAGGATGCGGCGCACGGGTGGGTGGGGTGGTCGGGGTGTTGGGTTGCCAGGTGATCGCGCTGTTGTGGGACCAGGCGGCGTTCGCAGCCTCCCACACCCGGTCCAACGCTTCGGCGGCGCGCGTCAGTGCGTCGGCGGCGCGGGCGGCTTCGAGGGACCCTGCCGCCCGGTCGCCGGTGTCGCTGGCCGCGGAGGGTTGGTTCGTCCGGTGCCACGCGGCGAGCTGCTCGAGTACCTGCTGCAATCCCTCGACCGAGCGGGTGATTGAGCCCAGCACCGGGTAGGTGTCCTCCGCCGCGTCGAAATGGCGGGTCGCGTACGCCAGCCCCCGCAATGCCTCACGTGCCTCGTCGGCATCCTCGACCGGGTTCTGAAATGTCGGCATTCCTCGCACCCCTTCCGGTCGCGCCCCGCCCGGTCGGGCGATGGCCTCCCCGTAAGGTGCGCGCCCCATCCCACCGCCGCAATCGCGACCGGGCTGCGCGCACGCTCAGGAGCTGCACGAGCCCGGCACCGAACGCCCGACGAGCGGCAGCCTCACCCCACTCACGGCCAGCGACCGCGACCTCCGCGATCCGTGCACAGAGACTCCGATCCGCTCCAGCTCGGACGCCCTTCAGATTTGCCCACACGTTGGCACCAAGCGGTGCGGGTGGGTGCGCTTGCGCACCTTTCCTTGAGACGACCCCTGCCGTGGGCGTCTCGGGAGGGCTGCGCCGTGGTGATGTCGATTCGGGTGATGTCGGCGGGGCGCGGTTTCGAGTACCTGCTGAAGTCGGTTGCCGCAGGTGATGGGGACCGTGATCTGGGTACCCCACTGACCCGCTATTACACGGCCCACGGGACCCCGCCTGGGACTTGGCTCGGGTCGGGTTTGGCTGGGATCGGCACTGACGAGGCGGGGCGACTCCACGAGGGCGATGCAGTAACCGAGGAGCAGTTGGAACGGTTGCTCGGGTCTGGGGTGGACCCGGTGACCGGGGCGAAGCTCGGAGCGGCATATCCGGTGCTGCAACCCCCAGCGCGCCGCATCGCAGCGCGTGTCGCAGAACTGGGTGTCTTGAGCGATGATGCGACTCGGTCGCAACAGGTGGCGCAAATCGAGCAGGAGGAGCGCGCACGGATATCGCGCACTCCGGTTGTGGGGTTTGATTTGACATTCTCCCCGCCGAAGTCCTTCAGCGCCCTATGGGGGGTGTCGGACGTCGGGACGCAATCGTTGCTCGCGCGGGCGCACCATGCCGCAATGCGCGACACCCTCAGCTTGCTGGAGCGCAAGGTCGCAGCAACGAGGGTCGGGCGCGGTGGTGTCGCATCGATGCCGGTGCGCGGGGTGGTCGCGGCGGGGTTCGATCACTACGACACCAGGGCCAGTGATCCGCAACTGCACACCCACGTGGTTGTGTCGAACAAGGTGCAGGGGGTCGATGGGAAGTGGCGCACCCTGGATTCCTGGACCTTGCATAAGGCGACGGTGGCGTTGTCGGCGTCGTATAACGCGTTCCTTACCGATCGTGCGACGCGATTGGTTGGGGTGTCGTGGTCGCCGGTCCGGCGGCGTAGCAGCCAGTTCACCGGTTGGGAGATTAGCGGGGTTCCTGCGGAATTGTTGGCGGAGTTTTCACGTCGCACCCTCGGGGTCGAGGGTACGGAGGGGATCGAACATGCAGCGCAACGGCTGATCGGCGAGTACCGAATTGCGCACGGCCACTCCCCGTCGCAGGCGGCTGAGGCACGGTTGCGGCAGCAGGCCACCTTGCAGACGCGACCGGAAAAAAAGTTGCATTCGCTCGCGGAGTTGACCGCGGAGTGGCGGGCGCGCGCATCGTCGGTGCTCGGGGAGGATGCGACGACGTGGGCCCGGGAGCTGCTGTCACACCCGCGGACTGAGGCGGTGTTGCGGGCCGACGATCTGCCGTTGGATCTGATGCACGATATTGCGGCCGTGGTTTTGATCGAGGTCGGGAACCGGCGTGCGACATGGGGGCACTGGAACCTGTACTCGGAGGCAGCACGGCAGACCATGGGGCTCCGGTTCGCCTCCGCCGACGACCGCGAGCGTGTACTGGCGGGGATAGTCGCGCGTGCCGAGCGGGACTCGATCCGGTTGACGCCGGAGTACGACCGCGCCTCGCCCGCACCATTCGTGAAGGACGGCTATTCGGGTTTTCAGCCTCGAGACACGATCGCGTACACGTCGCAGGACATCCTCGATGCCGAGGTCCGGCTGCTGGAGCACGCTACTCAGGAGGCGGGACCGCGGCTGCCGGTGCGGCTCGTTCACCGGCACACGTCCCGTCCGATCCGCGGTGTGAGGCTTGCCGACGACCAGGCCGCCGCGATGCTCCAACTCGCTGCTTCCGGCCGTGTTCTGGATGTGCTGGTGGGACCGGCGGGGACGGGGAAGACGACGGCGCTGCGCGCCCTGCATCGCGCGTGGACTGCCACCTACGGCAAGGACTCCGTGATCGGCCTCGCCCCGTCCGCTGCCGCGGCCGACGTTCTGGGTCAGGAACTCGGCATCCGGACGGAAAACATCGCGAAGTATCTGCACGAGTACACGCACGGCCGATGGAATCTGAAACCGGACCAGCTGCTACTGATCGATGAGGCGTCCCTCGCCGGAACGCTCGCTCTGGACCGGATCACCAGCCACGCTGCGTCCGTCGGGGCGAAAGTCGTTCTGATTGGCGACCACGCCCAACTCTCCGCAGTGGAGACCGGTGGAGCGTTCGGGATGCTCGCCCGCACCCGTGACGATGTCGCCGAGCTGGTCGAGGTGCGCCGCTTCTCCGCCGACTGGGAGAAGACCGCGAGCCTGGGGTTGCGCCACGGCGACCCGGCCGTGCTGACCGCGTACGAAGAGCATGGGCGGGTGCATGGCGGTGATCAGGACGCGATGCTCGATGCCGTCTACCAGGCATGGTCCACCGACCGGGACGCGGGGCTGCGATCGGTAATGATCGCCGCCACCGCCGAGACCGTGACCGCTCTGAACCGGCGAGCCCGCGCAGACCTCATCGCCGCCGACCGCGTTGAGGAATCAGGGTTAGCCCTGCACGACGACACCACCGCCGGGACCGGGGACATGGTCGTGACCCGCCTCAACGACCGCCAGCTGACCACCAGCGGCGGATCGTGGGTGAAGAACGGCGATAGGTGGCAGGTCACCCGCACCTTCGAGGACGGCGCTCTCGCCGTCCGTCGCCTCGGCAAGAACGATGCCCTGCGCGGGCGGGCAGTCGTGCTTCCGGCCTCGTATGTTGGCGAGAGTGTGGAGCTCGGCTACGCCACCACCACCCACCGCGCGCAGGGCTCCACAGTGGACACCGCCCACGCGCTCATCGACCCTCAGGTCGCCAGCCGTAATCTGCTTTACGTCGCCCTCACCCGAGGACGCGTCGGCAACCACGCCTACGTCATCGACGCTCCGGACGAGAATGCCGAAGCTCACCACGACCTCGCCGAGCCCACGACCGCGACCGAACGACTCGTAAAGGTGCTCGGCAGGTCGGATGCAGACCACTCGGCTAGCGAGACGATGCGGCTTGCGGTCCAAGAGCACACCTCCTTGGCGACGCTGCTTCGCGAGTACGAGACGATCGCCACCTCCGCGCAAGACACCCGATGGGCGGCACTGATTGAAGATGCCCCACTGGACGAAGCGGTGCGGGATGACGTATTCGCCAGCGCTTACTACCCGGCCCTGCAAGCCACGCTGCGAAGGGCCGAATCCCACGGTTATGGACCCGACCTGGTGCTCGCTGACGCCGCGCGCGCCCTCCACCGCTACGAACCTGCCGAGGAGAAGGAGCCGGCCGATTCCGGACTGCTGCTGACCCGGTGGATCGACAAGGTCACCGCCGAGCCCCGGCGTGGTACGAACCGGCCAGGGCCAGCCCGCGTCGCCGGTCTCCTGCCCCGCCCGGTCGGCCCGATGGACGAGGATATGCGCACCGCGCTCATCGAGCGTCAGCAGCTCATCGAGCGCGCCGTCCAGCAGCTCACCATCGCCGACATGGAAGCCGGCGCGCCTTGGACGAAACGGCTGAGCACACCCGGCAGCAGCCCGAGACCGCGGGTCGAATTGTTGTGTGCCGCAGCCACGATCCGCTTCTACCGGGAACGGCACGGCATCACGGGACCATCCCCGATTGGCAACTCCGACCAGGTGGACGGGCTCGAGCAGGCATATGAGTACCGGGCCGCGCGAGCCGCCTACGCCCGCGCAAAGTACCTCACCAACCACGAGCCCGACCACCCGGTCACCCGCACCGGGCCGAACATCGACTGGAGGCGGGGCGTCAGCCTGTGACCCCTTCCCGTGTCCGAGGTTGGGCGTACCGTGAAGGACACGACGGTAAGGGTCGGACAGATGGGGGATGAGCGCGTCATCCACGGTGACGCGGACGGGCTTCTGCACGTCAGCGGGCGCGTCCGACTGCTTGGACACGCCTACGACGGCGTCCACATCGAGCCCGGTGGAACCCTCATCACCAGCGGCATCATCCGTGACTGGCTCCACATCGACACCGGCGGCGCCCTCTACTCCAGCGGACTCGTCCTCGCTCAACCCCAGCTCGCCGACGATGCACTGCTCGACGTCCGCGGTGAACTCTCCGTTCCGCGCCTCCCACGCGAAGTGCACGGCACGATCCTTATCGCCGTCGGTGCCCGCTACAAGGACCAAGTCCTTCGGCCCGATGGGACGCTGACCCCGCGCGTGGGGCTCGAAGGCGGCAACGCCAAACCGTCCGCACCCCGCTACCGCTTCGCCAGTGGGGGCCGCGAACCTGTGCTGGTTCCCGCCACGACGTTCGAGCTTTCAGCGTATGGCCTCGGGGACCACGTCGTACCTTCCTACTAAGTCAGTCCGTCGCCCGCTTCGCGGCGCACGACAAAGCTATGAGGCCCGCCCGTTCGGGACTTTCGACCGCGGGTCTGCGAGATAGGCGTGAGGGAAGGAAGCGGTCATGGTATTCCAGGGCGATGCGTGCCCGATTCTCGACGGCGGTTGCGACGAGCTACTCGGTCCTTGGACCGATAATATCCCGAAAGTAAATAATGCTCGGTAGACGGCACCATTCTTTCGCCCCGCTGAAACTGCGCGGCCGATGACTCGCAATCCGATTCCTGAGCAATCCGGGCCGCACGATCACAGTGCCCCCCTGAATGAATTACTAATCGGGTATGCCCGCGTATCCACGAACGAACAAGACCTGACGGCTCAACAGAATGCCCTCGAACGACTCGGAGTCCGACCCGCGCTGATCTACACAGATCACGGTCTGACCGGTACGAACCGTGCGCGACCTGGTTTGCGCGAGGCACTCGCCGCCTGCCGTGCGGGTGACACGTTGGTCGTCGCCAAACTCGACCGGCTGGCACGCTCCCTTAGAGATGCGAAAGACATCATCGACGAACTCACCGCCAAGGATGTGAAACTCAGCATCGGCGGATCCGTCCATGATCCGAACGACCCGGTCGGACGACTTCTTTTCAACGTACTGGCCATGGTTGCCGAGTTCGAGTCTGATCTGATTCGGACCCGAACACGGGAGGGCATGCAGGTGGCCAAGGCCAAAGGGAGACTGCGCGGAAAGCAACCAAAGCTCTCCACCGCACAGCAACGACACTTGATGGAGATCCATGACGCGGGAACACACTCAACGGCCGAGATCGCCGAACTCTTCAACGTCGCCCGCTCGACGGTCTACCGGACCATCGACCGACAATTAGCGTCACGACACTGAGCAGAACCATCGACGATCTCGCTGCCGAGACCTGTGCCTGCACGGGAACGTCAAGCGGGTGTTCTGCCGCGACCGTCTCGTGGACCGAATGCATTGATCGCTTCAACGTCACTGGCTATCGCAAGTATGTATTCATCGACCCACTCCCGGATGTTCGGGTAGGTGCTCGACTGGATAATTTCTGATGCAATGGTCTGCGAATCGAGAGCTGTTCGGCGCAGCGCGAGGCCCGACTCAGACAATAGCGCCCATGACGCAGCAGGGGTCCCGTAGGGCATGCCGATGCTTCCCGAATTGAGAACCCATCGACGGTCAACAAGTCGAATGAACGGCATGTGTGTATGACCGCAGACCACAGCTCGAGTCTCTGGGCCGAGGCCCTCGAATGCCTCCGACCACCGCGATAGTCGGGTGTCTACGAGCACGACTTCCTCGTCGTCCCTAGGTGTCCCATGACAGAACAGGACCGATCCAAACCCGTCCAGATCTACCGAGACCGGGTGCGGCAAGGCCGCGAGTAATTCGATGTGGGCCGCTGAGAGTTGAGCTGCGGCCCAGGCATCGATTGGGAACGGCTCAACATCAGCAGGCCAGTGGCCCTGGGCGAGAGTGACGATGTCGCGGTCGGCATTCCCTCGGACGAGCAATACCTGGTCCCCGAGTCCCGTCAGGAGGTCGAGGACTTCTGACGGTTGTGGGCCTGCGGCATGGTCACCGGTGACGACGATGAGATCCGCGTTCTGGACGTCTGGTTGGGCCAGCACAGCATTCAAGGCGGGAAGAACCCCGTGGATATCCGATAGAACAGCGATGGACTTGGGCATACGACGAGTCTGTCAGCCTCGCGCTCTCGCCCGGAAGCTGAACCCTCATTGGCCACTTGAAAGCAACTGGAATGATTGCGTTCATGGAGCAAACGCTGTCTGCCGTCGTTTTGTCTGTGAGCCGCGACTCCGCACATAGATTTACGAAGCCATCGTGTGAGGCAATCACGCTGCTGGAAGGGCTTGGTGTCGAGGGAGACGCCCACCTGGAGGTGACTGTTCAACACCGGTCGCGAGTGGCCGCAGATCCCACCCAACCGAACCTCCGTCAAGTTCACCTCATTCACTCTGAACTATTTGCAGAGGTCGCCGCTGTCGGGTTCACTCTTCGACCTGGGGACATGGGCGAGAACGTGACCACCGCCGGCATTGACCTTTTAGCCTTGCCCCGAGGTGCCCGACTTCAGATCGGCCATGACGCTCTGGTCGAAGTCACCGGACTGCGAAATCCGTGTGCTCAGATCAATGCATTCGAACCTGGACTTTTGAAGACGATGGTGGGACACGATGACGAAGGGCGAGTAATTCGCAAAGCCGGAATTATGGGAATTGTTCTGCAATCCGGAGTTATCCGACCGGGCGACAAAATCACTGTCGACCTCCCGCAAGAGCCACACCACGCGCTCGATCGAGTGTGAGAGGAATTGGGCCGTTGAAGCCCGCAAACCGGACGATCGACAGACGCGATTTCGTGCCCTCGCGAAAGCACCCCAAAGCATACTTTTCGACCGATACGGCCGCCCGTAAGCCGAACGTCTATCGGGCGGCGATTCCGCGGTCACCAGAGGAGCGTCCACGGCGACACGGTGCCGCGTCTTTTGGGGAATCGCCCTCCGGTTCCCGCCATGGATCTACGTTGACTTTGCTCTGAAATTAATATTAGTTTGCACTAATACGAATTTCCAATGGGCTCACTAGTTGACCAACCGATCAGCACATCTCGTCCGTGTTCTGCACGCTAACGGAGCAATTATGATGAGGGATCCCCGCCAGCGCATTGTCGCAACTTTAGTCCTGTGCGTGTCAGGCAGCTTGCTGCTCGCCGGATGCAGCAGCGGCCTCCCAACCTGACCAACGCCGCTGACGCGTCGTCCCCCGTGCACCTAAGGCTTCTCCCTCATCCAGCGGCCCAGCGCTGACCGCTTCTCAGACTGCGAACACCGCGTGCTCCTTGGTGACAGAACAAGATGTCAGCACCGCTCTGGGCGTCGATCCCGAACCGGGTACCGATGTCGTTCAGACCGGAGGGAGCGCGTACACGTTTGGGGCGTCCCCAAAAACTGTCAGCGTGCACCTCTCGCTCGCGGGAAAGGGTGTGTACGACCAAATGTGCGCGGCATCGGTTGATGGTGCGGCGATGGTTGAGCTCAGCGGGATCGGCGATGCCGCATTCGGCGTGTTTAAGGAACCTGTCGCGAGCATCGGGTTCTACCGTGGCGATTCATGCGTCTCGATCGTGATCGTTGCTGACGGATCGCAGGATCGTGTGGTCGCCCTGGCAAAGACTGCCGACGGGCGACTCTGAGCGCATGAGCGTCCTCGCGTCGCGGCTACGGGTGGCACCTGGCTGGGGAACGCCGTTGACTTTCAACCGAATTTGCTATTAGTTATCATTAACATGAATTCTGAGCGCAACTACTCCATGACCAAACGTTCGATCACCGTCGCCGAGACTCAGGGGCGCATTCTGCAAGCGGTGCTGGAACTCGCAACCGAGAAACTGACCGTCGAGATCGTGCTCGCCGATGTCGCTCACCGGTCAGGGGTGACCGTGCAGACGATCCTTCGCCATTTCGGGAGTCGCGATGGCCTGTTTGATGCCGCCGTCGAGTTCGGTGGTGCCGAGGTTATGGCCGAACGCGCCGCCCCGGTGGGCGACATTGCCGAAGCAGTGCGGGTGATCATCGATCACTACGAGACCAGAGGAGATTGGGTGATCGCTCTACTCGGCCAGGAGGGCTCCGACGAGCGCATCCGGGGCATCACGATGCCGGGCAAGCAGCTTCACCGCGACTGGGTTGAGAGCGTGTTCGGCCCCGAGCTTGCCGATCATGCCGGCCCCGAGGATCGGGTCGTCACCGATTTGCTGGTCGTCGCGACCGATGTCTACACCTGGAAACTCCTGCGTCGCGACCGCGGCCTCAGCCGCGAACTGACCGAGCAGAGAATGCGGCATCTGGTCGATGCGATCCTCGCGTCACCGAGAGAATGAAGGAACTGGAAATGTCTCGAATCCTTTTTGTCACCTGGGATGGCGGCGGAAACGTCGCTCCGGCAGTAGGAATAGCGCAGGAACTGCTGCATCGAGGTGAAGAGGTGCGCTTCCTCGGCCAGGAGCAGCAGCGCGAGGCCCTTGAGCGAGCAGGGTTCGCCTTCGCCTCCTACCGCAAACCAGGCCCGTGGACCGCAACAGGAAAACGGGGCGCCGTCACAAACGCGATCGGCTTTCTTCGCCTCCTCACCGGTCGCGGACTCGGCCGCGACCTGGTTGAGGAAGTGAAGAAGACGCCAACCGATCTGGTCGTCATCGACTGCCTGCTCTTCGGAGCGCTGAACTCTGCAGCACGGGCGGGTCTTCGCCGAGCGGTGCTCGTGCACTCCCTCTACACCGCCGTCGATCGGAAGATGGCGAGTGGCGCCCCGGGGGCTGTCGCACGGATCTCCGGCCTGCGTCCGCGAAAGCTGTGGGCCGAAGCCGACCTGGTCATCGTCGCAACCCTCGAGGAACTGGACCGACCCGCTCATCCGAAATCGGCAGTGCCGCTCTCCTACACTGGGCCAGTGCTGCCGGAACTCGCCCGGCATAGGACGTCACCGGCTGCCTCAGCGACCCCGACGATCCTGGTGAGTTTCAGCACAACCTATGTCGCCGGGCAAGCCCAAGTGCTCCAAAAAGTCCTCGACGCCGTCGGAGATCTTCCCGTGCGAGTGCTCCTCACGACCGGTCCGGCAGTCGAGCCCGACGAACTGCGAGCGCCCGCAAACGCGGAGCTGCACCGCTATCTCCCCCATGCCGAAGTGATGCCCACCGTCTCCCTCGTCGTTGGGCACGGCGGGCACTCGACCACGATGCTGGCCTTGGCGCACGATCTACCCCTCGTCATCCTGCCAATCAACCTCATGTTCGATCAGGTTCTCATCGGACGCGCGATCGAGGAAGAGAGGGCGGGGGCGACGTTGCCGTCGTCCTCGGCCCCGGCCGAGATCCGAACTGTCATCGAACGGGTATTGGCCGATGACTCATGTCGGCGCGAGGCTCAACGCCTCGGGAAAGCGATCCGCGCCACCCAGGGTACGGAGACGGCTGCGCAGCTGCTCCAGTCGCTGATGTTTCCAACACCCAGTCGTTGACAGGGTCGCTGCAGAAAGGGATGAAACCTTACGTTAGCGGGCGTGTGCGTGGATCCATCGAACGACGGTCGGCAGGGAGACTCAGAGATTTTTGGCCACGTCGGCGGGTGGTCTGCTATTGGCGAGAACCAGGCCGGCAGGAATAATGGTCTCTCCGGCGTCAGTGAAGGACCGCAATCCGAAATCACATTCGTGGAGGGCGCCGGTGAAGGTTACGGAGTTCTTCACCGTGCGCCTGGCCCAGCTGACATTTCACAAGGTCACCTGCACGGACATCCAAAGTCGCCTGCACTGCCCCTCCGCGTACGCAGCGGGAACGGCGAACGCAACCGTGAGGATAGTTCCGAGATAGTTTCCGCGACCGGTCCCAAAAACTGGCCTGCTGTAGCATGCACATCATGTCTGACGAACCTGTGATGCTCCGGCCCATTACCGGGGAAGATCTCAGTGTGCTGTTTCCGTTGGCAGCCGACCTCGCGACGTGGGAAGAACGAAGTCCGGCATCGCCGGGCACAATGAGTCGAGCCAAGTTCGACGAAAAGCAGTCAGCCTCCGATCTCGAATCCTCGGAAGGAGCAGTAAAGTTCGCGATTGATGTTGATGGTGTCGTTGTCGGAAGCGTTTCGTTATTCGATTTTGACAATTTGTCTCGCCACGCCGAGGTGGGAATAGCTCTCGTGTCGGATTCGCGGGGCCGGGGCATAGGGACTTCCGCTATTTCACAAATTGTGGAGTTCGGATTTGTGCGACGCAACCTACGACGTATCCACCTGCAGGCAATCGAATCGAATGCCGCCGCCATTCGGGCGTACGAGAAAGCAGGCTTCATTATTGAAGGGCATCAGCGCGAGCATGCTTGGGTCCGGGGACATTACGAGGACATCGTGGTGATGGGAATTCTCCGATCAGAATGGAGCGATCGAAAGGATTCAAAGGTCTCGTAGACCGATCAAAATTTTGAACTACCTCACAACCGCGGATACGACGTCGTCAAACCAGGTCATTGGCATGTGTCGCAAGCAGAACGTCTTGCGGGCAAACGTACTCAGCTCTGGCGCCGTATCGTGCGGCCGAGTTCATGACTTTCGCTGTGTGGCGAAGCCACGGCATTGTTCAGCTTGTAGGCAATATTTTCAATCTGTTTCGAAGATTGAGTCGCCTCGCCTCAACTGATTCCGGGTCGGCAGGTCTTGTAAACGTAAGCCGCCCCCCAGGGAGTCGTGAGGAAGCGATCGCGAAGGATCGTCTGCGGCGGCGTCGCCTTCCGCACACACACCTGGGCGAATGTGCCAAGCAGGTTGTCGCTGTACTCGACATCGAGCACATGCGCGCCGTAAACCTTGGTGAACAACCCGCACTCGTTGTAGGCGTCGCACTCCTCGGTCGTTGCAAAGTCAAAGCCGATCTGCATCTTGCCCCGGGTGTCGAGCTCGCTGGTGTTTTTCTGGCTACTCGCAAGCCCCTTCGAATGTGCGTGTTTCACCAACTGGGTGGCGTACAGGACGGCCTGCGAGAGAGTCAGGGCTCCCTCCGACCGCGAATACGAATCGAGATTGTCGAACTCCACGGCTGCGAATCCCTTACTCGCGCAGAGGTCCGTCGATTTCGCAATACGGGCGGCCGCCGTCCACCGCTTCGCGGGCGTGGAAATATCGATAATGTGCTCGTCAGGCCAGCCCGGGTCGACTAGTGGCGTGCCCGACTTCGTCTTCAGGATCAAACTGGTCGGCCAGTGTGACCCTGGCTGCGTCTGGAATCCGTTGACGTAACAGATCGAGTAGACGCCCTTCGCGGGCTTGGACGTGCTGTCGCGAGTTACGACGGTCACGCCCCTCGCGGGTGCGTACGCCTCGCCGAGTTGATAGTCGAAGTTGCCCGTCGTAGGCGGCAGTTGCGGTGCCGCCTTTGACGGACTCGAAGGATCCGAAGACCTCGCAGTCGCCCTCGTCGAACCACATCCCGCGGTGACGAGCAGCACGGCCGTCATCACTGTAGCGCCGAGAAGGATGCGGACGGGTGTCACGCTAGCGAGCGTAGCTTGCCTGCTGCCAAGACCTCGCCCTCGCCCTCGCCCTCGATCCCTTTGGCGCCCAGTCCACTCGCTTGTTTCACCATTCGACTGTAACCCGTGGCAATGCCGATGCGGTGTCGCTTCGGAACCCCTATTGCGACGATCCTGAATTTGGAACGAGGAAGTCCACAGGCGAACATTTACGAGAAGACGATTATGACTTTCAGTTCAGTCCGACGTCGCCAGGGTCTAGGCCGCCTTTATGCTTCGGGAATGGGGCGACATGTTGAACCGGACCAGATCGGCGAGACGCCTGCCGCCGCGCGACTACGCCGCCGCAACCAACGCCGAATTTTGTTTTTGAATGGGATGCCTCGATGGTGGCCACGTCGAATGCGATTCGTATAGCTCTATGTTGTGCGGCCCGCGGCTTCGCCCATCAACTTCGTCTTGAAGGGTATTTGACGACTCCGTTTTCATAAGGAATTCTAGCGACGCTGAGAGGGATTCACCGAGATGCGGAAGCAGTCAAATGGGGACGACCACCGGGCGGCATTTCCGACAATCGCGAGACCACGCCCGAGCCCACTTTTCACCCGGATCGCCCGCCCGTAAGCGGAATGTCGCCGGAGAAGCAGCGAGACGGCGTCCATGGGACTGCACGGCAAATGGCATCCTGCTTGAAGATCCGTGCGATTGAGCGCTGGGTAGCGCCGCTTGGCAACAACTTCGCTGGCGATCGCCGGCCGCAGTTCGATCCGGATGCTTTCGTGCGCGGCACGGGCACTCTCTTTTCGTTGTCCAAGGAGGGCCAGGGCAGCGCCGGCGCCCTGGTGACCGCGCTCACCGCCGCAGTTGTCGAGGCAGCTGAGGAGTACGCCACCGGGCAGGCCGGCGGGCGTCTCGCGGTGCCGATGCTCGTCGTGCTCGACGAAGCCGCCAACGTGTGTCGCTGGAAGAACCTGCCCGACCTGTACTCGCACTACGGCTCACGCGGCATCCCGATCATGTCGCTGTTCCAGTCCTGGGCCCAGGGCCAGGTCGTGTTCGGCCGAGAGGGCATGCGAAAGCTCTGGTCGGCATCGAACGTGAAGCTGTACCTCGGGGGAGTGGCGGAAGCCGACTTCCTCCGCGAGCTCTCGGAGCTCGTGGGCGACTACGACAAGTCGACGGCGTCCGTGAGCTACAACCGCGGCATCCGATCGACGAACCACCAGCTGCGCCGTGAGCGCATCCTGGACTCCGCCGAACTATCAGCCTTACCGCGCGGCCGCGCAGTCATGTTGCCCTCGGGAACGCCGGCCGCGTTGATCGAGACAGTGCCCTGGATGAAAGGCAAGCACGCGGCCGCGGTTCGCGCGTCCATCGCCGCTCACGATCCGTCTGGGACGGTTCTGGCGGCCGCCGCACCGTCGACGGCGCTTCCGGTGGCCGCGATTGCCCCTGAGAGCGATCAGGAGGGCGGAAAGTGACGTCCGATGTCAAGGAATGGGACGAGGAACCACCAGCTCCGCCTGCGGCGAAGTCGACGATGCGTCTGCCTCAGCGACCTGGTAGCGCCGATGGACAGGCCCCGGCCGATGACGCCCCGGCGCCGGCGGATGCCGCGGCCGAGCCGACGCTGTTGTTCTTCGGCTCCGTCGACGAGTTCGTGCGTGAGCGCCTGCGCTACACGTACTCACGTCGAGTAGGCCCGCAGGGGCCGAATCGGTGGGCTGCCGAGTGGTGGCGTTTTCCGGAGGCATTCAGTCGCCTCGATGCTCTCTGGCGGTCCTGGGAGGCTTTGCGCCTCGAGCCGACGTTCGGGATGAGCGTGTGGTAGCGTGACCACGCCGACCACCACATGCGGATGCTCATGGCGCCCGAAGGGCCGTTTTCGGACTCCCGCGACGAGAACAAGGGCGGCGACCCGCTGCCATACACAGCACCGCCGGCCGGCATGTTCGTCGACGTGCGTCTCCTGCCAAGCTGACCTCATGAGCCACCGACCGATCCGCTGGGCAGCGATCGCGCCGGGGGATTCGGTTCGGCACCGGCCCAAGCTCATACCAGGTGTGCGGTTGGTGACGTCCGTCGCGGGACCGCGCCAAGCTGTCCGTACAGCAGGGACCACATACCCGCAAGCAGATCCTGCGTCGAAGGGGCAGTGAGGGTGCCCGCAGGGGAACCTCGACCGGGCACTTTCTCGGCCTGAATCTTGTCTTTCCACCAGGAAGAACGCGGCATAAAATCCGGGACGCTTTACTCCCAGACCGCCCGGTAGTCCGTGGCGAACTGGTGGAATGTGGTGGCAGGCCTGCCGGTCAGCATTCGGACTTGCCGGTTGGGGAAGGCGGAGATGTTCCAGCGTACGATTCGGTAGATCATCTTCTGCACATCGATGTAGTCCGGTGGTTGCCCGTCCGCGGCGAGTCGGGCGAGGTACTCGCTCTCGGAGGGCCGGTTGTAGCGGATGGGGCGGCGGAGCACGCCGGAGAGGATTTCGGCGACGTTACGGTAGCTGATCGATTGTTCGCCGGAGAGGGTGTACGCCTTACCGGTGTGCCCACTCTCGGTGAGGACCACCGCGGCGACCCGGCCGATGTCACGGGCGTCGATGAACGCGGTGCGCGAGCGGCCGGCGGGGAGGAAGATTTCACCGTGGTCACGGATACCGACGCGGTAAGTGGTGGATAGGTTTTGCATGAAGAAGTTTGGCCGCAAGAACGTGTACGGGGCACCCACCTGACGCAGGTATTGTTCCACTGCGTGATGCGGGGTTTTCCGGTTGCCCTGCACCCCCTGCAATGAGAGGAAGACGATCTGGGTGAGGTTCGCGGCTACCGCCGCATCGATCAGCGGGAACAGGTAAGTGCGTACGTCCTCGATTGGCGGCGGCCGCATCAGGAACAGCCGGTCCACACCCTGCAGCGCCTCAGCATGCCCGGCCGGGGTCGCTCCGAACTCGAACTGACGCGGTACCGCGCCCTGCGGCAGCCGACCAGGATCGCCACCGGGTCGCACTGCCGCGACCACGCGGCTTCCACGGGCAAGTAACTCTTCGACGACGGACGCCCCGACGGTGCCACTCGCGCCGGTCACGAACACGGCGGGATCGGTCATGGTGGGTCGGTTACTTTCTTCAACAGGGTGGCGAGCTGGTGCAGCTCGGTGTCCGTCAGCTCGGCGAACCGCGGCAGCGCTGCGGCGACAATGGTGGATTCGTATTCTGCCAATCCCACGCACGCCTCGGAGGTCAGGTGGAGGATCCGCGAGCGGGCATCCTTTGGGTGTGCGACCGTTTCCACGAGGCCGGCAGCGCGCAGTGGCGCGAGCAGTTGTGTCACGGCCCCGGCGGTGACATGCAGGACGGCGGCCAGCCTCGACGAGGTGACCGGGGTCGCACTGTGCGCGAGGGTGAACAGAATCGCCAAATGCGAACGGTGCAACTCTTCACCGGCGAACGGGGTACGGCGCTCAGCGGCAATGTCTTTAGAAATACTCACGAGTGCTTCGATCACAGCCGCGACCCGGGCTGAACGGGCGGCCTCCGGGTGCACAGGTTCGGTCACTGGCTGACGAACGGCATCGCGTGCACGAAGGAGCGGTCATCGATCTGAGTGACAATGAAGGTGGCGAGGTCGTCCCGGCTCACCTGTGTTCCGGCATCGACCCCAACCCACCCGACGCGGTAGTTTCCGGTCCCCGGCTTCTCAGTCAAGCGTGGCCCCCGCACAACTGTCCACTCCAGGCCACTCGCCTTCAGAACCTCCAGGTGTCCCTGCGCATCGGCAAGCACGTGGCCCGAGAGAAGCTTGAGCAGGACAACGATGATCTTGTCCGCCGCTTTCGGCCGGTCGTGCGAATCCCGCAGACCCCCACCGGATAACGTCACCAACCGACGCACGCCGAGCCTCTTCATAGCCTCGACAATCGTGCGCGTGCCCTCCGCCTGCACCGTGCGCGAAGACCCTTTCACCTGTCCGAAGACACTGACCACGGCCTCGGTGCCAGCGATCGTCTCCGCCACCGCGCCGGGATCGGTCACATCCCCCTGAATGACGGCGAGTCGGGCATCGGAGCGTTGCAGCTTCGACGGGGTACGCACCAACACACGCACCTCGTGACCGGCATCGAGCAACCGCTCTAACACCCGCCGCCCCGTCCTGCCCGTCGCACCGAAAAGAGCAATAGTCATCACAGGAAACTCCCCACGTTCAGCCTTCCCCTTTTACTTTAGCGACTAAACGGTGTCGTCCCGTCCCCGAGCGTACGGGTTGTCGGGGCATCGCCGCACGCCGGCGGACAGATTCTGACGGTCGGCGCAGCAGAAGCCGTATGTCGATATCGTTCGTATTCGGCACACGGGACCACGATCTCCCTCACGCCAAGTCAGAGCGCGGCTGCTCGCGAATCTTCGAATCGGCTTTTGCAGCGAAACTCAGGCCCGGATTCTATGCATTGATTCCTTCCGACGGTGATGAGTTCCGCTGCAGTCAGCCCTGTCAATTTCCGAAGTCGTCCGCACAAATTTCCGAAGTCGTCTGCCCAGCCAGTTCATGTCCGCAAGCGGCACGTCTTACGGGCCGTCGCGGACGTAAGTGGCCCTTCCCAAGCTCAGCCTCCCAGCGCTTTCACGCAAGCGTTGAGCCCGCGAGTGAGCGAGGTGCGGCCTGACGGGCTAAGTCCCGAAAGCATCCGCCCTTCGACTCCGTCCACTTCAGCCTGTGCGGCGGAGAGGAGATCAACACCCGCCGCCGTAAGTGCGGTCGGCAGAGCGCGACCGCTCGCGGGGCGGGCGGGACGTTCGACCAATCCACGTTCGAGCAATTGCTGAAGCATCGAGTTCATAGACTGGCGCGTCATGAATGTGGCGCGGGCCAGCCCTGCAGCGGAGATACCCGGCTCGCGAAGTAAGTGGTGAAGACACGAGTACTGGGAAACGGTGAGGGCGAACGGGTGCAGCGCCTCCTCCATGCGAAGTCGAAGCAAAGACTGCGCCTCCTTCAACACGTATCCGACCTGCTGCTCCCGGTTGCTCATGTAAGAATCCTGACATACTATTCAATCAAAGAATTCTGATATCTAAAGAGAATCACTATGGCTGTCACCGGTCCCGACTTCATTGCCCTACAGGTACGCGACCTCGAGAAAGCCGCAGCCTTCTACGAGAACACTGTCGGTTTGACCCGGGCACCATTCTCGCCTCCGCACGCCGTCGTCTTCGACACCCAGCCGACCTTCGCGGTTCGCGACCCCGCACCGGGAGTTGATCTCGAATCCGGTCAGCTGGGGCTCGGCGTCGCGCTCTGGCTACATGATCCTGAGGCCGTCGCGCTGCACCAGACTGTCGCAGAATCCGGTGTGACCATCCTTCAGGAACCCTTCGAGGGCCCGTTCGGAATGACTTTCGTTTTTCAAGATCCCGACGGGTACGCAGTCACTGTTCACGATCGCGCCACACGCAGCTAGCCCGCGCCAAACCGGATGAGCACCACCGCTCATAGTTCCGCTTGACGCACACGCTCACCTGCTGCCGGACCCCGCTCACTCCCGCACGGGGAACCTTTATCGCAACTGCCCTGGTCGCACCGCGATTCTCGACAATGTGTTTCATGACACCGAGAACTCCAGAAGAGTTTCGGGCCATACCAGCACAAAGTAGTTACCCTCGGTGGGCCTATAGGCCGCCCTGACGTCCGCCCATCGTGGGTCACCGCTCAGAACAAGCGTCGCATCGCGGAAAGCGTCAAGAGGTTGGTCCGTGTGAATGAAGATGTTCATCTCACCTGAGCCAAAGTCGTGACCGTCAACGAATCCATGAGCGAACGGGAGGTCGGCCTCCAGCCGATCCTCCATGGCGATGAGTGCGTCATAGTCAGACTCGGAGATGCCGGGCCATTGCAGGACAAGGATGTATTTCACGACTGCCTACCAGGAGTATGACGGTGGACAGAGACGATTGGCGATCTGCTTCAAGATGTAGAACAACTGCCCTTCTTCAGTGCCCTTCGGAAGAGTCTCGTGAACGGAACATGCAGGTTTAGTACAGTTCATTCGCCACAATAGACGCTCGCCCACGTGGGATCGGTCGGTAAGCGATCCATTGGGCCGATGCTCCCGATGCTGTGCCAGGCGGGAACCTCAACAGGGCAAACAGGTCGACAGACTTTTCCCGGATGGCGCCCTTCATGAAGAGCTTACGCGACCTCGAGAAAGCCGCAGCCTTCTACAAGAACACCGTCGGTCTGACCCGGGCACCATTGTCGCCTCCGCACGCCGTCGTCTTCGACACCCAGCCGACCTTCGCGGTTCGCGACCCCACACCGGGAGTTGATCTCGAATCCGGTCAGCTAGGGCTCGGCGTCGCGCTCTGGCTACATGATCCTGAGGCCGTCGCGCTGCACCAAACTGTCGCAGAATCCGGTGTGACCATCCTCCAAGAACCCTTCGAGGGCCCGTTCGGAATGACTTTCGTTTTTCAAGATCCCGACGGGTACGCAGTCACTGTTCACGATCGCGCCACACGCAGCTAACCCGCGCCAAACCAGACGAGCACCACCGCTCATGGTTCCGCTTGACGCACACGCTCGCCTGCTGCCGGACCCCGCTCACTCCCGCAAGGGCAACGTCCAGAGCGACACCGTGCCGGGTCTTTTGGGGAACGTCTACCGGTCCATCCGTGACTCCGCAACGTCTGTGTCAGTCGAAAGATTTTAGTGCCCTGCCCGCATCCGCATCGATATCTCACGTGCAGACGCGGACCGTGCGCCCCTCGAAACTGACAATGTCGCCGAGCTGTAACTGCCGCCCTCGGCGGCGATCGACCTCTCCGCTCACCGTCACATAGCCGTCGGCGATGACGTCTTTCACGTGCCCACCGGAGTCAAACAGTCCAGCGAAGTTCAGGAACCGCCCCAAGCAGACGAACTCTCCGCCGATCGGGACGTCGACTACACGGGTCTGGTTCGTCATTCGGGTATGCCAGCCGACCAGGTGCCGCCCGCGAGCCGGACGTGCAGCGGGACAGATCTGGGGCCACACGACCCAACCACCGACCGTGCCGACGATGTGTCATAGGGGAAGCCCATCCAGCCGACATTCGTCATCAATCAAGGCCAGACCCTGACTCGGACGCTCGCCGTGTCTGGAACGTCGATCCATGTCGGCGTGGCCTGGCCAGGAAGCGACGTCGTGACCTCGCTGATCTCACCCAGCGGTATACGGTTCGATCGCGCTAACGCGCACGGCGCCACCCACGCCAGTGGAGCCACTTTTGAAAACTGGGACATCAATTCGCCGGAACAAGGAATATGGACCATAGAGTCCCGAGGGGACTGACTCACCCGCAGAGTCTGATCATCAGCAAAGTGGAACACCAACATCGACGAGATTAACTTCGGACTCCACCCGAGGTCAATCCACGCCGCGACCGGAGCACAGAACGCCGCGTTTCCTGATTTCCCGGGCGCGATCGTGGTCGTGAGCCACGATCGATTCTTCAGCGAGAAGGTCGCGAACCGTCGAATCGTGTTCGGAGTGGATGGTGCGGGGCCGGTCGAGCTGGAGGTGCGCGCGATGTGAGGCGGCTCGCGCGGGTGCGTTGACCGGAGTTTTCCCGGCCTAGGACCAGTGCGTAACGGGACGAGGGCGGGCGACTCCGTCGATCGTGATATCCACCCGCTCATCGAAAAAGGCGATATAGCCCTTGACATTCTGGGCGTCGATCAGCGGCCGCTCGTACGACCATGCCAGATCCTTCTTCGGAACGCCGGCGACAATGGGCGAGTAGTACTGCGCCGCGCCCTTGTAGGCGCACAGCGTCACTGTCTCTGACGGTAGCAACTCCACCCGCACATGCTCTTTGGGTAGGTAGAAACGCACGGGTAGGCCCGTTTCGTAGAGCAGGCGACCAGCACCGGTCTCCGCGAGAATCTCGTCGAAGAGGGAAATACGAATAATGCGCAGGGTATTGCGAATGTCGATTCTCCAGAATGGACTGTGAGGATGACTGATGATTGGGTCGTCGTCTTCCCGCCACTCGTCGAAGCCGGCGAAGTCGAGTATCACGTAGTCGGCCAAGTCGGGGTCGTCCGCAACGAAAGCTGACACCCGGCGGTCGCTGCTGGGCGGGGACACAGCCACCTCGTGCCCGCCGGTCTCACGCACTGAGAACGGGATGCCCGGATGCCACTCGGGAATCCGATCAAAATCGGCTTGGGGCAGCGCTCGCCTCTCGGGCTGCTCGTCGATGGCGCCGCGGATGTCTGCGCGGGGAACCGCGTAGGCGGGGACCACGCGCCGAGGCTCCCACACGAGCAGCGCGCGTTCGCTGTCGACCAACGGCTTACCACCAAGAAACGCTCGGATCCGCTTTGTGGTCGGCTCGATCCGGAGTTCGCTGGATGACCTGGGCATCATCTCCCCGAGCCGAGTCGCCATGGGATACTTCCTCCATCGGAATCGTGATGGTTCACAGGGTAGACGCGCGCCGCCGATCTGGCAATGGTCCGCATCGACTCATAGAAAACCTTCGCGTTGCTGCATTCGTTGCCTCATTTGGTGACCTCCGCTTTGGCGTGGTTCGGGAATGGGTATACGGATGTGGGATACGCCCGGTTCTATGGAGTGGATGATGACACAGCGGCGGGCTGTGACGAAGAAGAATGTGCTCGCGAATCAGAGCGCCGACCGGGCTGGCAAGGGTTAGCAAAAGCAATTCAGGCAGTTTCTGTGTGCCCATAGGGGCTACTCGATTCGATTGATTCGTTCGACCGGCGTACACCCGATATTGATGTGTCATATCGTGACCAGGCGGGACCTTCAGCGCGACTGGGCGAAGGCCAATTTACGCATGGAGCAAGCGTGTCGACGCTGTGTCACTTGGGAACGCTGACTGACGCATCGACATGTAGGGTCTGGCGCCGAAAGTCAGTCCCTCGCGGTGAACGCGCGGCGGCGGGCCGGGGCCTCCGGCTGGCTGGGCACCCTTGAATACCGCGAATCTTCTCTGCGTCGCTGGAACGACGACTGACGCCGGCCACGGTTGCCCGGCGCTCGGGCGTGGGCCCTACCGCAGCAGCTGGTGCACGAGCTGGTTCCCCAGCCAGGTCTCGTACTGTGTCGGGGTCCAGCCGCGCTCTAGCACCAGCGACCGGTAGACCTCGGGCAGCACGAGGGTGAGGTAGACGTCCAGCGCTCGCGCGGCGTCCATTCTTGGCCGCAGGTGCGCTGCGATCGACTCCAGGTACGCCCCGACCCCGCGTTCGCGGTTGGTGAGGATGCCGGCGGTGATCCTCGCGATGTCCGCGTCGACGCGGGCGCCCTCGAGGTGGGTCGTCACGACGTCGTACATCTGTTCGTACTGGTGCCGCTGCAGGCCGGCGCTGATCCGCAAGCCCTCCTCGGGAGTCCCGGCGGCGGCCTGCACCCACGTCTTGGCCACGGCGAGGGGTTCGATCGCCAGGCGAGTGACCTCCTGCAGGATGTTCGCCTTGCTGCCCAGCGCGGAGTAGACGGTCTGGACCGGGATGTCGGCCCGCTCGGAGATCGCCGCGATGGTTGTGGCCACGTAGCCGCGTTCGGCGAACAACTGCCGGGCGGCTGCAGCGATCAGAGAGCGGGTCGCGGCCGCCTGGCGCTGCCGGTGCGTGGGGCCGACCTTGACATTCACCTCTTCAAAGTAGCACTCTTGTAGTCCTAGCTTTACTATGACGAGAAGGGGCGGACCCAACCATGGGTGCCCTGCCAACGATGACACCGGTCCTGATTGTGGGCGGCGGCCCCGCGGGCCTGACCCTCTCGTTGCTGCTGTCCCGACACGGGGTCCCATCATTGCTGGTGGACAAGCGGACGCGGCCTTCGACGCTGCCGCGGGCCCGCGGGATCCACGCTCGGGCAATGGAGATCGCGCGCAGCTGCGGGGTGGAGGACGCGCTGCGGGCGGTCGAGCTGCCGATCACGCCGGGCGTGCGGTGGCACTCCGTGCTGAGCGCCCCACCCCCCGCGCGCAGTGAGCGGTTCAGCGCGGCGGTCGACGACGACGTCAGCCCGTGTGAGGGGCTCGCGGTCGCCCAGGACGTGTTGGAGGAACAGCTCCACGCTCACGCCGCCGACCGGCCGACCGCGACCGTACGGCAGGGTATGGAGCTCACCGGGCTGGAGGTCGACCCCGACCGTGTCGTCGCGACAGTGGTCGAGACCGACGGCGGGCGCGAGCAGCGCGTCGAGGCCCGCTACCTGGTCGCGGCGGACGGCGTCCACAGCGGCGTCCGGAGCCGGCTCGGCATCCCGATGGACGGCGAGCCCGACCTGGGCACCCGCACCTGGATCGCCTTCCGCGCGGACCTAAGCCCGTATGTGGGGCGGAACCCGCACGGCCTTTACGTCCTCACCGGCTCAAGTTCGGTGTTGCTGTGGACCCACCCTGACGACCGGTGGGTGCTCAGCGGCCCCGTCGACCCCGCTGACCCCGACGGAGCGCACGCCGCCGATAAGGTCCGCACGGCGATCGGCGACTCACGGCTTCCTGTCGAGGTGCTCGGCCACCGCGTCTGGACGGCAGCCGCCCAGACCGCGCGGCGGCTGCGGTCCGGCCCGGTCTTCCTCGTGGGAGACGCCGCCCACCGGGTACCGCCCGCCGGGGCGACCGGGATGAGCACCGCGATGCACGACGCCCACAACCTGGCCTGGAAGCTCGCCGCCGCGCTCGATGGCCGGGCCGGTGACTCGCTGCTGGAGACCTACGAGGCCGAGCGGCTACCGGTCGCTCGTCGCACGGCCGCCGAGGCCCGGGCGATGTGGGAAACCTTCGCCGGCCGGCCGCCGGCGCAGCCCCAACGCTCGATGCGCCAGATCGACATGGGCTACCGGTACGTCTCGGCGGCCATCACGGACGACGACCCTACTGCCCCCGACCCCGACGCCCCCGGCTCGGACTACACCCCGACCGCCCGCCCGGGCTGCCGCGCCCCGCACTTGTGGCTAGACGCCCGGCGGCGCCAATCCACCCTCGACCTGTTCGGCGCCGATCTCGTTCTGCTCTCCGACACAGGTGCCGGCTGGGCGGAGGCCGCGCGCAAAATCAGCGCCGACCCCGCGACACCGTTGCGCTTCCACCGAGTCGACGCGCCCGGCTGGGCCGAACGCTACGGCGTTCGAGCAGGCGGCGCCGTCCTAGTCCGGCCAGACGGGCACATCGCCTGGCGTCGCCCCCACCCCTATACCGATCAGTCCGGCGCGGAGGCGGCAGCGCTCAAGACGGCAATACGCACCGCCCTCTGCGCCGCGGGAGCGGGCGCAGATACGAGCAGTGGCTTACCTACAGCCTGACCTCCGCCGTACTGCGGGCGGATAAACCCGTTGGCAGAGCAGGACTGTTCGGAGCATCCCGATGTAAGACCTCGATTGAAGTCTCAGTGGAGCAGGGAAGCGTGGCTCTCTCAGGCCTACCGTACCATCGATGAAACCAACAGCCATTGGCATATCCGCTGAGTAGGGCGCCCGTAAGCGGAACGGTCTCCGCGATGGTCTCAGTCTCGGGTGCGGAGCGCGGCGGCGAGATCCGCGAGGATTTCGGCCGGGCGATTCAGGAGCATGGTGAGGTGGCCGTCATCGGGCAACAGCCTCGCACGGCAGCCCGGAATGGCGTCGGCAAGCCAGCGACCGTGGGCCGGCGGCACCATGAGGTCCTGTTCTCCCTGCCAGAGGAAGACGGGCACGGCCACTCGAGCAAGATCGAAACCCCACGGACGCGTGAAGGCCAGGTCGTCGTCACCCCAGCCGTCGACGCCGTTCTCCAACGCAAGAGAGAAGCTCTCATGCATTTGTCTGACGAAGTCTTTCGTCATCACCTTCTGGTCTGGCGGGCTCAGAACGCTCTGCAGGGACGCGAAGATGCCCGGCACTCCCGCCGCCAGGATCTCTTCCCGCCAGAGAAGGAGCAACTCGCGCAATGGTTCTTCTCCCTCGAGCGCAGCGCGGAATTCGATTTCGTTGCCCTCTCCCATTCCGTCGAGGAAGTCGAGCCCTGTCGCGGCCCACGGACCGACACCACTCACCACCGAAACGGCGACGCAGCGGTCTGCAGCGAGGGCTCCGCAGGCCAGCGCATGCGGCCCGCCACCGGAGCTACCCATGACCGCAAATTTTTCGTAGCCGAGTGAGTCGGCGACCGCCAGAACATCCGGCACCACGTCGGCGACCGTTCGGCCGGGAAGTCGGGTGGAGCCGGCGTAGCCGGGCCGCGCGAGCGAGGCGATTCGAAGCCCCGTCGCTGCTGCCGCCTCCTCCAGGGCACCACTGAGGCGATGGCCCTCGGGCGTACCGGGAAGATCGATCACCAAGGGCGCACCATCCTCGCCGGAAATGAAGACATCGAGGGTGCGGCCAACGGCCAGAGGGATCAGGTGTCGGGTCATTGCCATGGCGTCGAGAATGCCACACATCGTTGGGCTCTCGCTGCGCGGCGCCCGCTCAATCGCCCCGCATGCATTCGACTTGCGGATGATCGAGCTACGTTGCGAAGATTTTCAGGAATTGCCCGGCGATGCCAGTGGGATGCAATGTGATGCAGCTCTGGGAAACCGGGTACCTTCCGGACGCCAACACTCTGCGGCGATAACTGGGCGCGGCGGTGCTTCACGCGGGGAGCCGTCAACAGGCGGTACGGCGCAGGGGGGCGGAGATGGCACCTCTCGCCGCGGCCCTCGTGGGCGAATCATCGGCTGCGTGGGTGCCTGAGTATCGAGAGTGGCTCAGGGACCGGCTAACCAAAGATCCGCAAGTTCTCGTGGTCGGCCCCCGGGCTGGAACCGATGACATCCACGGTGTAGACGTGCTCGGGTCCGGCGTGGGCCAGACTGAACCGGCCCAAGCCAAAGCAATCAGGGGGATTTGAGTCAGGTTAGTGAGCGGTGGAATCCAACGAATCAGACTGTCCACCACCACGCTCCCTGTTCAATTCACACGACGAGCGCACTTCACCAATCGACCGATTTTCAAGAGCAGCAAACCAGGAAAACGGATCTGGCCCCGTTACCCACGAGATGAAGATCGATTTGGAGATCACAGGCAGGCACGCCGTTACATCGACGATGACGTGCTTCCCCCGACCAGTCGCTGGCCGCTCAGCGATGCCGCGAAGTCTCCATGGGTGCGTTTTTACGAGAAGCAGTCCGTCGCAGTAATTGCTGTGAGCGGCTTAGTCGCCGAGCTGCGCGGTCATCATGATCGAGACGAGCACGCCTGGCAGTTCGACGCCCAGTTTGGCGACCGCCCGTGTGGGTTGCTTGGTTGGGAATTCGCCAGCGTATGCCTCGTTCATCCCCGTGAAGTCGCCGGGGTTGGTGAGCAGGACTGTGATCTGGACAATGTCGTCGCGGATGCCGCCGCCTGCTTCGAGGACCGCTACGCAGTTGCGTACAGCTTGCCGGGTTTGTTCCTGGATTGTCGGGCCCGCCAGCTCGGTAGTCGTTTGGTCGATGCCGATCATCCCGGAAACGTAAATTGTCGAACCGACCCTGATTCCTTGGCTGTAAAGCGAAGAGCTCGGTGCGTTCGGCGTTGAGATGATCTGCTTCGTCATGCGCAGACTTTATCGCGCACCTTGGACAAGTCGACTAGCTTCGGGACGACCGATAGCGCACGATGTGCCGTGCACACGGCATCCCCGGAAGGAGCTCCAAAATGATCAAGCAGGTTATTTCTATTGCCGAAGCCCCCGAATACGACCCGCGTTACAGCCAGGCGGTGAGGGCAGGCAATACGGTCTACGTCGGCGGGACGATGGGCGTGGATATGAAGACGGGTCAGTTCGCCGGCCCGACGATTCGGGAGCAGGCACGTCAGTCTCTGCTGAATTGCCAGTCGATCCTCCGGGCAGCGGAAGCGGAGCTCGCGGACGCCGTCATGGTTCACGTGTTACTTTTTCGCTCCGACGACACCCCGGTCGTAAACGAGGTGTTCAGCGAGTTTTTTCCCGATGTGGAACCACCACGTTTAATGGCACGGATCGGCGTCGATCGCCCCGGACTACTGATCTCGATTGCCGTGATCGCCATCATCGACTGACACGCGGAGTGCTCCCGTGACTCCTGCATTTTTGCTCTGATTCGTCAGCAGACCGCTTCGCTGGCGTACTCATTTTATTTTTTCTCTGTCCGGCCGGTGATGGTAATTCGCTTCCACGCTCTGCCAGCCGGGCCTTTGCGGCATATGCTCGCTGCGCTTGCAATATTCCACGGTCCCTGCACTACGAATCCTCCAGCTCTCAATCGATTCTCTTGCCAGACGGGCGAAAAATTAGTCGATTGAAAGAGCGCAAAACCATGAGTTACACCACCAACCAAGAGAGCATCATCGGCCCTGCTCCCGGTTGGTTGACACGGAGATCAGGCCACAACCACTCAACGGTCCGTAGCACCGACGCATGTCAATTAGGAACGTCCAGAGCGACACCGTGCCGGGTCTTTTGGGGAACGATCATCGCGCAGAACGTCATGAGGATACCTCAAGACTCACGATCGTGATCCCGGCGTTGTGTATGCGCTGGGCTTCTCCATCACTGCGAGGGTGCACCGCGAGATGCAGACGAGCCGGTCCTGGTCGTCGAAAATTCGCACCTCCCAGACGTGAACTCGTCCGCCGCGATGGATGGGACGAGCGGTCCCTGTCACCCATCCACCAGCTACCGGCCTGAGATGGTTCGCGTTGATCTCCATTCCGACGACGTGAAAGTGCTCTCGGTCTACGGCAAGGAATCCCGCGAACGATGTGAGCGTTTCTGCGAATGCGACCGACGCGCCGCCATGGAGCACTCCGGCTGGCTGTGTCGTACGAGCGGGGTCGTTTCTTCTGCCGCCGCTGCTACCGTGTTAGTGCTCCTGCTTTCCGTCCGTGTCGGCGTCGACACCGAATGCGGCTAACTGTGGCGGCTCGCGCAGACTGCGTTTGAGCTCGGCGAAACCCGCGAAGCGCGCCAACCCGACCACATGGTCCCACAGCTCGGCCGCCGCGTCATCGCGTGGCAGCCGACTGATCACCGGCCCGAAGAAGGCGAAACCGGCGGGTGGTTCGAAGTGGATGATGGGCGTGCCCACGTCTTTTCCCGTCAGCGAGAGCGCCTCGTCCGTCTCCTGCTGAATTTCCAGATCCCATGACGCGTCGTCGAGAGCCTCCGCCAGCCCGAGTGGTAGGCCCGCCTCGGCGAGGATCGGCTCCGCGAACTCACGCGTCCCGCAAAACTTACGCATTTCAACCTCGGTCCGCTTGTCGGCCGGGTTCGGGGCAGTGTCGAAGATGTGGGCCCCGAAGGCGGCGTATAACGGCGCGATCACCTCGCGGCCGTGCTCCGCTCGCGCCCGGGCAGCTACCCGCAAGAGCCGGAGTCCGGTGGTGTGGCCAGCTTCATACTCCGGAGGGAAGTGCGCGTCGTAGCCGACCTGGGCATTGATCAAGCGCAAAGAGATGAACCGCCAGTCCACGGTGTAATCGCGCTGCTTCTGCACCTGCCGCACCCACTTACTCGTCATCCAAGAGAAGGGGCAAACCGGATCGAAGTAGAAGTTGATGTCGGCGTCCATGTTTTCCTCCTAGGTCAGGGGCACAGACAAGACTGAGGTTGTGGCTTTTCAATTCAGAAGCCAGCAATTCTTCTGAACTCAATGGCCGCATAGCTCCCCGGGGTTGCAGTGGTGGTCGGTGCCAATGCCCAGAATAAGCTCCCGACCACATCTAATCAATCGATCGAGTTGACTCATAGGAAACCTCCGCATAGTCGTATTCGTTGCCTCAGATGAGATCCTCCGCTTCGGTGTGGTGTGCGACTCAGGGGTCGGATAAGGGTCACGCCCATTTCTATGAAGCTGACAATGACGCAGTGGCAGGCTGTGACAAAGAACAAAGCACACGCGTATCGGGCCGCTTTTCGGGCCGGTAAGAGCCGGATCCTGAATGAAATGGTGGAGCTGACCGGGTTGGTGGAGCTGACCGGGTGGCATCGTGAATAGCCCGGGCGGCGTTACGGGCGGCGTTGACGTTGAAGGTGGTGAAGTGTTGGGCGGTGCTGCGGGCGCCACGATGACTTGCTCGACCTGACCGATGCGCAGGCGGCCCTGTTGGTGCGGATCAGTGCGGCGACGATCGACCGCCGGCTGGCCGGAGAGCGGAGCAAGCTGCTGTCCCTGGGCGGGTCTCCTCTCAAGCCAGGGACCTTGATGAAGTCGCAGATCCCGATCCGCACCTGGGCGGACTACAACGACGCGGTCCCAGGCTTTGCGGGGATCAATCTGATGAGCCACGAGGGCGGCAATCGGACGCCTACGCGGTGGCCATCATCGTGCTGGTCGTGTTCACCGCGGCGCTCGACGCCTGGATTCCCGGTGCCGCCGCGCTGCCATGGGTGATGATCGGGCTAACCGTTGTCCAAAGCTTCTTCGGCGGACTGCTCAACCTTCTCGACGTGATCAACGCATTAGACCCGTTTTGGTGGATTGGCCACTACCCCAGCTCGCCACTTCAACTATCCCACCTCGGCACCCTCGGCACCCTCGGCACCCTCGGCACCCTCGGCACAGCCGGCTCCCTCGGCACAGCCGGGATCGTATTGCTCGCTCTCAGTGTCGCCGGATTCCGCCGCCGAGACCTCAGGACAAGCGGAAAATAGCCAGCGTCCGAGAGCCAAGCACGATCGTCACAAGAGACATTTCTGTACCCGCCTCGCCAAAGATTTCGTCGCTCATGTGGGGCCAGGGAGCCCGGAAATCCGACGATACGCAACGATCACAGAAAACCGTCACAGAGCGCGGAGAGCTACAGATCTCAGTCTTGACTGGAGAGGTGTCTCG